>NZ_DERI01000008.1:0-417033 GCF_002362375.1 Maribacter sp. UBA3344
TGGTTTTGATGAACTCAAAGAAACCATTGACCATGTGTATTGCACCAATAGCTACAAAGATATTGATGATGATTTTGTTACGCAGTTTAAGTTAGCGGGGTTGTAGACTTCTTAATAATAGTAAAATAAAAAATAGCGCAGAAATGCGCTTTTTTTTTGTTCAAAATTTTTAAAACGTACTTACTCCGCTATATACTAACTGCCATCCTTTTAAATTTGGTTTACTTATGTTAAATCAATAGTATTCAATTCATCCTCAATAATATACATTTCGGTAATTCATAATTTATTTCTTTACTGATACGCTATAAGTTTGTATCATCAATCAAACCAAAAGCAACGCATCATGGAAAATGCCCAACCTAAAGTCAGTAAGAATAAACAGATTTTTAGAATCATATTATTTACTGGTACATTCATTTCTTTATGGTTCGTCCCATGGATTTTAGTAAAAGCATGGATTTTACCATTGCCCAATACGGTTCAAGAGCAAGTAGACCAGACGCTAAGCCATGGTTTTGACGGAGTAATCGTGTATGTTGATGAAGCAGGCAAACCACCGGCATTCTATACCGCTGGGTACCACAATAAAGAACAGCAAATACCTGCCAAACCTAATGCTCTGTTCAAAATAGCTAGTATCAGCAAGTTATACGTTGCGGTTGCAATCACTAGATTAGCATATGAGAACCAAATAGATTTGAACCAACCGCTTTCCGATTATTTTCCCGAGCTTATAGGTAGTATTGAAAATGCCGATAAAATCACATTACGAATGATGGTTCAGCACCGTAGCGGCATCCCCAATTTTACCGATAATCCAGACTATTGGAAAAATCAACCGAACACCAATATAGATGTACTTACTTATGCACTCCATTTGCCAGCGGAATTTGAACCCAACAAGGATTATGGCTACTCCAATACCAATTACCTATTACTTTCTAGAATTATAGAGCAGGTAACAGGCGGTAGTCGTCAAGATTATTTTAAACAGGAAATACTGATTCCTTTAGGGCTTAACCATACCTACGGATCGCTTAGCGAAGTAAACATAGATGATGTAATGAGCGGTTATTATGTAGGTATCGATGAAGATTTTAAATATGAAGATAATGGCATGATGTTGGCTACCGCAGCAGATGTTGGCACCTTCTTAAGGGCATTGAACAACGGAACCTTGCTCAATGAACAAGAAATGGAAATCTACACATCACTATATGAGTTTAATCACGGTGGCTTAGCTGCAGGCTACCAATGTCTGGCTGAATACCATAAAGATATTGATGCCGTGGTTGTTCAATTCATGAATACGACCGATTTTGAAGGCTATCAATGGAATTTGCTACAAATAACACATAGCAGAGTAGTTAAAATACTACGTAAAGAAAAATAACCCCAAAACCTTATAACTCTCTTAAAATTAAACACTTAAATATGTAACACTTATAATTTTTCATCGTCCTACAGACAAGTCATCAATCAATCAATCATCAATCAATCAATCATCAATCATCAATCAAACAATATGAAAGTTTTAGTGGTCGGCGCCAGTGGTGCCACAGGTAGTCAATTGGTAGCGCAACTTCTTTTGCAACAGCACTCCGTAAAAGTTGTTGTTCGTTCTCCCCATAAGCTCCCTGAATCATGGAAGAACAATGAGCATCTTCAAATGATTACAGCTAGTATATTAGACCTTACCAATACCGAAATGCAAGATTTGGTAAGCGATTGCCATGCAGTGGCATCGTGCCTAGGACACAATTTAACTTGGAAAGGTATTTACGGTCAACCTAGAAGATTGGTTACAGATGCTACCAAACGTTTATGCAATGCCATAGAAGCCAATAATTTGGAACGCACTACAAAGTTTGTTCTAATGAATACGACCGGTAATCGAAATCGTGATTTGGACGAACGTATCTCTTTCGCCCAAAAATGCGTAATCGGTTTGCTTCGTATACTACTTCCTCCTCATGTAGATAATGAAAAGGCGGCAGACTATTTAAGAACACAAATTGGACAAAACAATGCAGCCATTGAATGGGTCGCCGTAAGACCGGACGGATTAATTAATGAAGAAAAAGTAAGTGATTATGACATTTTTCCTTCACCCACGCGTAGCGCTATATTCAATGCCGGTAAAGTTAGCCGGATCAATGTCGCTCATTTTATGGCTAGCCTTATCCATGACAAAAACTTATGGAATACATGGAAGGGTAAGATGCCGGTTATCTATAGTTCACCGAAAGAAAATTAATTAAAGAATAGAAAAATGGGAAGAATCAGTAAACAGTTAGAAAAACAACGGTCAGGGAAAAAGGTTCTGGTACTTTTCTTGTTAACCAATATCGTTTATGCGTATATGCTTTTAGTTACCATACCGGCAACAATGACTTTCTCTAACGGATTGCAATTATTAAATATGATGCCCGCTGGATATGATTTGGAGTATGTTAACACCCTTTTGCAGACACTAGGTAATACCGGTCGCCAAATGTATCTTACCAAACAAATTCCTGTTGATATGATTTACCCATTACTCTTTGGTATTTCTTATGCAGCAGTTCTAGCATATTTCCTAAAGAAACTACCTGGACTAAACCAAAACTACCTATATCTGTGTCTTTTACCTGTAATTGCCGGTATAGCAGATTATTTTGAAAACATTGGTATTGTTACTATGCTGAATGCCTACCCAACGGTTACGGAAACTTCTGTACATCTCACCAGTATATTTTCAATTATTAAAAGTAGTGCTACAAGTATTTATTTTTTAGTTTTAATAGTAGCCTTGATCGTACTCGGTTATCGTACATTGAAACCTAAAGGCTAAAAATTGTAATACTAACAAAACTTCAAGAACTGTCAATAGGAGGGAAGCACTTTTTAAAACAACGCACTGCACCGCCAAAAACACGTAAAAACTAAACAGTGCTTTAATTTTATACTACACCATCCCAAAACAAATACACTTTATCTATAAAATTAAAAATATATAGTTACCACTACATGTAAGCAAATACCCTAAAGGCAGACTCATACACGTATAACCAACAACACTATTTATGAAAACGATTTTCTCCTTTGTTTTAAGCTTAAGCTCCATTTGTATGTTAGCTCAGAAAACTATAGACTTTCCTTCTAAAGACGGTTTACTGATTACTGCAGATTATTATGAAGACAAAGGGAGCGAAACCTTTATACTCCTTTTTCATCAAGCAGGGTGGAGCCGTGGAGAATATAAAGAAATAGCACCCAAACTAAACACTTTGGGTTATAGTTGCTTGGCAATTGACCAACGTTCTGGCGGAGCGGTAAATTCCGTTACCAACCAGACCAATCAAAGAGCGGTAGCGGCAGGGAAGGAGACCACATACCTAGATGCTTTTCAAGATATTGAGGCAACGGTAGCTTATGTTAAAAAAGCATATTCCCCAAAGAAAATCATTATTTGGGGCAGTTCCTATTCTTCTTCTTTGGTACTTAAATATGCAGGTGACCATCCTGATCAGATAGACGCTGCCATGGCATTTTCCCCTGGAGAATATTTTGGCAAAGACGATTTTATAAAAAATAGTGCCGCACACATTAAAGTACCTACGTTTATTACTTCCGCACAAAACGAACAAGATAATTGGGCGGCAATAAACCAAGCGATACCAACTACAAGAAAAGTAACCTATGTACCGGCAACGGCAGGAAATCATGGTTCGCGAACGTTATGGGAAAAGTTCAAGGATAATGATGGCTATTGGAATGCCGTAAAAAACTTTTTAAAACAATTATAGTTTATCCCAAAAACGCTAAAAAGAATACAACAGTTGCTGTAATTTTGTATTTCATACACCCCAAATAATACAAAAGCTTGCTAGAAAAAAGACGACAATTACCCCAAACCCAATTAACAGATGAAGACCATTTCATTTACTGTTTAGAAGGTGTAGATGATATTGAAAATGAATTGCTGACCGAAGCGCAACAGAGCTTGGAACAACTGGCCATGAAATATGGTATTGCAAGTATTTATAAAACATGCGATACTATTGAAGGTTTGGAAGACAGTCTAAACGCACTGGTCTTAGATGATTATAATTTTAAGGATTATGAAATAATCTACTTGGTCATGCATGGCGAAGCCAATAGTATTTGCCTAAACGATTACTATTATACCTTACAGGAAATTGCGGAAATTTTTGAAGGGCGATTAAAAGGCAAAATCCTGCATTTCTCCAACGCCAAAATATTAGATTTGGACGAGGATGAAGCCCAGTACTTTTTGGACATCACCAATGCAAAAGCCGTCTCTGGTTATGGTAATGCTTTTAACGGGGTTAGTAGTGCCAACCTAGATAAAGCCTTTTTTAATCTTTTCAAAGAAGATGATAATATGTTCGATGTGGTAGAGGAGCTACACCAAAGACATTACAATGTCTGTAAGTTGTTAGATTTTAGGTTGTATTATTAGAGCAACTAGGCTATAAATATATCTGTATGAGTAAATTACCCTTTATTGGGTATTGTAAGGGCTTTTCTTCGTAATTACATTTGAAACAAAAGAAAGAAACCCATGAATTTTAAGTTACTTATCCCATTATTATTTTTAGCCAGTATAACAACACAATGTTCTTTTATAGAAATTGAACACGAAGAAGATTTAATTATACAAATTGAAGGGAAGTGGAAGTTAATATCCGTAACCTTTGATGGAATACAAAATATTACAAATTGTGACAAAACTACCCTTTCAGAATTTACATTGAACCCTTATGATGATAAAGATTTTAGTTTTGATTATTCGGGTGATTATGTAGGTACTGTTTATTTTTATACAGAGGCTCTAGAATCCTGTAATCCGGAGACATTTGTAGGAACCTGGAATTGGTACGATGACGAAGTTCATTTAACCTTAAATATTACCGGAACTTCTTCTGGCAATACATATACCAACGATTTTAACATGTCTTACAGCTATATAAACGGTACGGAAGAGATAGATCAAATCATTCTATCCTTTGAAAATGAAGACGAGGATTTTGAACGGGTATACATTTACGAAAGGGCATTATAGGGTCTAATAGTGATTCAATAGAGATACAATTCTTTAATTATAGTTAGTATCGATGTGCCCATAGAATAAACCTGGATACCTTAAGTTACAAGCGTTCATAAATTGTTAGATTTTAGATTGTATTATTAGAATAGAACTGCCTTACAGCATCTCCAGAAAAAAGGGTAAAGCCAAATTTGTGTTTTTTTGATGCCAAACGGCAAACAGCTCGGTTTCCTGAGGTACATTATTCAGTTCAATGAATTTAACTTTAGTATTGTGGTCATCCCTAAGGGAGTTGGGTACTATAGAAATACCCAATCCGCCTTCCACTAGCTTAAAAATTGTAGGGGCATGAATTGATCGATGCGATATTTTAGGAGCAAATCCATAATCGTTACAAAGCGCTACAATTTGGTCATAATACATTTGACTGTTCTCGTTTGGCAATAAGATGAAAGACTCATCTGACAATTGCGACACATCCTTAAAATTACATGTAGAAATTGCATGATCTCTTGGTAATACCAAAGCGAATTTTTCTTTAAAGACCGACTTGATTTTCAATGTAGCGGGTACAATATTAGAACGTATAAATCCAATATCAATGCTGCCTGCTTCCAAAGCGGAAAGTTGATCGGTGTTACTAAGGTCGTTCAGGTAAAATTCAATATTCGGGTGCGTTTCGGTAAATTTCTTGATAATAGTGGGCAAGTATGTTTGCATTGCAGAAGCTACAAATCCAATTTTAAGCAGTCCTTGTTTGCCAGAAACTGCAGATTTCCAACGTTCCATGGACATGGTAGCCTGATTTTGTATCAGCATTGCCTCTTGTTTAAAAAGAATTCCCTCAGCACTTAAACGTACCTTTCTATTGTTGCGTATAAACAGACTTTTCCCCAAAATAAACTCTAATCGTTGTATTTGTTGGCTCAGAGCAGATTGTGAAATGTACAATTTCTCTGCCGCCTCACGGTAGTGTAAGGTATCTGCCAACACCAAAAAATAGTGGAGATGTCTAAATTCTAATTGATTAGTCATACTTATCAATAAACGTACAATGTTAATTGTTAATTGTCAAATTAGATAAGAACTTTGTAAAATAATTATATCTAATATTTAGTTTTAATACCTAGTTGCTATGAATTTTCAACAAAATACTTCTTTAGATAAAGTGTTGACCGCTTTGTTTCTTCCCTATAAAAAAAGCGTTACCGATGTAGAAAAAATTTCCAAGGCTATGATCGATGCCAATATGATTTCTAATGAAGATGAAATCGTTAATGATCATATTGCTTTTCGTACCTTAGGTGTTCCTAATTTGGGAATTTCTTCTTTTGAAAAGATATTTTTGCACTACGGATACACCAAAATGGATTCCTACTATTTTCCAGGTAAAAAACTAGATGCCTATTGGTATGCACCGCCAAGCCCTGAGTATCCTAGAATTTTTATTAGCGAGCTAAGAGTACAAGACCTATCTAGTAAAGCGCAACGTATCATTTCTGAATATACCAACGCCATCAACACAGACCCTATAGATACCATTGATTTGGACGATACAAAGTCAGTTGGTGACTTTTTCTATCAGCCGTTATGGAAGTTGCCAACGTTAGCCCATTTTCAACAACTATCGGAAGAAAGCGAATATGCCGCTTGGGTCATCTACAATCGTTACTATTTAAATCACTACACCATTAGTGTTCATGACTTACCTTCCCCATATAATTCTTTGGAAGTATTTAATGAGTTTTTAGAAGGATTGGGGATTGTGCTTAATACCTCTGGCGGAAAAATAAAAACCAGCAATGACGGTTTTTTGCGCCAAAGTAGTTCGGTAGCCGAAATGGTAGATGCCACTTTTGCCCATAACGAAACCATGAAAATTTCAGGTAGTTATGTGGAATTTGCGGAGCGTTCCGTACTCCCAGAATTTGCATTTTTAGATAAAAACGAAATACAAAGAGAGCATAGAAGGGAAGGTTTTGAAGCTGCTAATGCAGATAAAATCTTTGAGAGCACTTATTTGGAGCAGACTTCCAAGAAGTAAGCATGTTCACTGTTGATATATTGCTAATTTGAAAGATTCGTTAAAAAAATCGTTATAACTTATTGGCATTTTACAAAACATCTTGGCTTCTATCTACAAAAGGTATAATATTCTTACTTCAAAATCTAAAATAACTAGTAAAATTCTGTTTGAACACTTAAAGTTTCATCTTAAATAACCAAATGGACAAAATGTTACAGATTGTTACTTGTACACAGATTTATCAAATTATTCGTCCTCCATCAATTTTTTGAAGTCTTCAATTTCAATTTCACCTCCAAAAATCGCAATCGATTTTTCAATGACATTAATGGCTTTTTGGGGAGAACATCCCAATCCTATGGCATACCGATGTACCAGTTCAACTTCCCTCTGGTCAATTTTATGGTCGGCATAAATCATCTTAAAAAAGTCGTAGATGTATTCTAAACGTTCTTCTTGAGAATTTACGGCTTCCAAAGGAAACCTGTTAGGGTCACTCAAGATTTTAGCAAACCGGTCCTCATTGATGTTCAACTTATCGGCAAATTTTAATAGCACTTTTTGTTCTTCCTCGTACACGAACCCATCTATATAGGCCATTTTGACTAAAGCTATAAAATGAGATATTCGTCGTTGTTGTTCCTCGGTCTCGAATAATCTAGATACTGAAATCATCTACTTATCTTTTTATCTTTTACTTTTGATACCCTTTTTTTCAAAATGGTCACAAGATTTTTATAACAAAACCTTATCTTGAGATTTCACAAACCAACAATTGGATGTCTCTGTTAAAATCATTGATACTTGTCTTAATTGGGAGAAATGCCAAAAGCTACCTGTCCAAGGCCAAGGAACTTTCCGATGGGGAAATTGCCGACAAAGTCATTAAAAGTAAGGATTCGCAACTATTTGGTATTCTATACGACAGATACAGCAACAAAGTCTATAACAAGTGTTACAGTTTTGTCAAAAATAGTGACGAGGCCAAAGACCTTACCCAAGATATTTTTCTTAAGGTTTTCCTTAAACTCCACCTTTTTAACTCCTCAAAAGCATCTTTTTCTACATGGCTCTATGTATTGGCGTACAATTTTTGCACGAATTATGTAAACCGAGATAAAAAAAAGAAGTACATGGATGAGCCAATGGACGACCACGAGTACCATCTGTCCAATGATGAAGTCGATATAGAGAAAATTAACTGTCTAGACGAAGGCAAATTGATAAAGGCCTTGGATAGTATACCCCCTGAAGATAAATCGTTATTGCTGTTAAAATATCAGGACGATGTTTCCATCAAGGATTTACAAGATTCCATGGGCATCGGGGCTAGTGCTGTAAAAATGAGATTGAACAGGGCAAAAGCCAAAGTAATCAAAGCCTATGAAAAACTATAGCTATGAAAGAGAATATTTTTAAGCGGATAGAGACTGGAAAGGAGCTACCGAAAGAATCAAAACAAGAGGTAATTACCACCATCGAATCTGCCAAACTAGCCCAAGAACTGGCCGAACTTTTTGGAACAGAGCTTTTTTCTGCTTTGGGTAGCTTATTTAAAACCGGAAAATAAGGCATTTTTGATACTTTTTAAAAAAGCACAAAATTGATGTGACCTTTTGAAACTTTCGGGTATATACACTACACCAATTTTAAAGGTCCATGGCAAAAGAGAACATATTCAAAAGAATTGGGCTCCCTTTGAAGGAGGTTCCCCCGGATTTGAAGGAAAGGGTTTTAGCAGATATCGAGGATGCCAATGCGCTTATCGAACTTTCCAGCCTGTTCTCATTGGAATATCCGAAAACAGGGGATGAAATATTCAGGAAAATTAGACATAACAAAACCAGATAAAATTAGAATATAATGGAAAAGATTACTTCGTGGAAAGAACTATTGTCCAAAACGATCAATGAAATGGGTTTGAACATTATGGAGGCCGTACCTAACATTGTGGGGGCATTATTGATTCTTTTGTTTGGTTGGCTGATTACCAAGCTTTTTGTTTTAATACTAAGGCGCATTTTAAAATTTGTCAAGGCTGATCATTGGACAAAATTACTCAATGAAAAAGTGCTTTCAGATAAAACTACCCTGAAATTCGATGTTTCAAAAGTTGTTTTGGTATTCGTTAAATGGATATTGTTCTTAGTTTTTCTAATCGCCGCTGCAGATGTCATGCAGTGGAAAATCGTATCTCAAGAAGTGGGAAATTTACTTCGATACCTTCCAAGGCTCTTTAGTGCAATAGCCCTTTTCATGGTTGGTCTCTATATTGCCAATTTCATAAAAAAAGCGATTAAAGGCGTTTTTGATTCGTTTGACCTTAGAGGAGCTAAACTAATAAGTACGCTCGTATTTTATATAATTGCATTTATCATCACAGTAACGGCTTTAAACCAAGCGGGGGTGAACACCGTAATTATTAGGAACAATGCAACATTAATTCTCGGTGGGTTCGTCGCGGCCATTGCCATATCATTAGGACTAGGTTCAAAAGACTTGGTAAAGGATATACTTAGAACTTCCTATGCTCGGAAAAAATTTAGAGTAGGACAAGAGGTCAATTATAAAGATATTTCCGGTACTATTGAGGCTTTGGAAGCCCTTACCATGGATATCAGAACCAAGGATGGCCTATTAGTTATACCTATCCATAAAGTTATCCAAGAGGAAATTTTGGTTACAAAGGATTCTGAATAACAGTGGTTTAAAAATTATTTATCTAAAAATTGTGACCTTTTTGAATTATGGTGTAAAAAGGATAAACAATAAATAATTTTTAAATAAACATAATGAAAAAACAAACTATCTTCTTCTTAATAACATTGGTAAGTTTATCGGTAGCCGCACAGAAGAAGCCAAAAATTCAAGGCAACAAGGATGTAACACAGGTAATCAAAGAAATTCCAGAGGTGTTCAACGCCCTTGAAATCGACGATGCTCTTGAAGTTACCCTGACCCAAGGTAATAATAACGCCTATGCCTTAAATACGGACAGTAACCTTGTGGATGTCATCCAGTTCAAGGTAATGGACAGTATCTTAAAGATATATACAATCAATAAGATTACCTCTAGCAAAAAATTGGAAATCAACTTGACCGTTGCAGAAATTGAGCATTTAATTTTGAAGAACGATGCTAAGGTAACGGGAGAAGGAAGATTTGAAGCTGATAGATTTTATTTGAGCGGATATAATTCAAGCCGCGTGAAAGATCTAGATATAAGTGCCGATGATGTCACTATCACCATGCATAGAAATGCTGGGGGCGACCTTAAGGTAAAATCTGAGAATACAACAGTTGTGATGAACGACAGGACTGATTTAAAAGCATACGTGGTCGCTGAAAAAGTAAGGGTAACCCTTAACAACTCTGCAGATTTAGACTTGAAAGGCGATGCAGATTATGCTGCCTTTAACCTTAAAAAATCAGCCAATCTGAACGCAAAAAAAATGAAGGTATCCTCGGCCGACCTATATACTTCAAATAATTCCGATGTATATATTAACGCCACAAAAAACCTTGAGGTCTATGCACAGGGCAAAAGTAACGTCTATGTTTATGGTAATCCCAATGTTGAAGTAAAGGGACTTACCGATAAATCAAAAATTATTAAAAAATAAGAGCATTAGCGTTTACTGCACATAAGCTTGGTATTGTTCGGAAGCCTTCCAAATGGAAGGCTTCTTTTTTGTGATGATCCTTAATTGGAGGGCAGTTACAATGTTGGATGGCGATATTATAGACAATCTGGTCATAGAGCCATTAAAAATAGCTTGCAAAGAAATAACCGCAAAAATGTCCCAAATAAAAATCCTTGTCATTTGATGTGACCAATTTAAAATTAAGTGTATAAAGTATATAACCAGATAAATATGAAACTCAAAACTATTTTAGCGCTTGTATTTGCAGCGCTCATTGTCGTTTTCTCTCTTCAAAACTCTGAGGTAACAGATGTGAAATTCCTCTTATGGAAACTCACTTTGTCCCGTGTCCTGATTATATTGGGCAGTTTTGGAATAGGAGTGCTCGTAGGCATCTTAGTATCGATGAAAAAGAAATTGATAAATTCTAAAGACTAGACCATGGCCAAAATACTTTCAGTAAAACTGTTGAACATACCAAAATATATTAACGTTGGTGATAACATCAACGATATTACCGTTGTTACTAAAATTCAGTTTCACGAACTGGACATGAAGCTGGAAATGCCCTATTGCTTACACATTTTCGTATATGATATCCATGGCGATTTGGACGCACCACTTGTGATTCCTAATTGGGACGAGAGTATCGTTGTACCCATTGCCTTGGATAGAAAAGATGACTTTTTAGGGCAAAAAGCAGAAATCATTAAGGCCACAAAGAAAGAAATTACTATTGAAACACCAATGGCCTTGAAACTGGGAAAGATAAATAGAGACTATTCACCTCATACTCGTAAGTTGGAAGTATTTGCGACCATGGCACCAGTCGTTGGGCGTGCATCAAAATATTCAGAGCCGTTCACCTCGAATATCGACTATTAATTTTCTAACCTATAAAATTTCATGTAACCTGTTTTCCTGTTGGGGTATAAAAAACATAACTAATAGAGAATACAACAATGAATATAAAATTTACGGTCGATTGCTCGAGCTTCAAAAACCATACGCGAAATACAGGGTTATTGGAAACCTCAGAAACACAAAGAGCTTTTGGAAATAATGGATTATACCGATGTTGCTTCAATAGCCATAGACGACCTTAAAGACATGTGTCTTATGGCATTGACGGACAATGATCCGGAAAAAACGCTGAAATTGTTCTCGGATATGTTTTCAAGGATGGACTCAATTCGGGACAAATAGCAAATTTATCCCATGAAATCATGGATGAAAGAAATGGCGTTGGTAAGCGTTGGCATATTGATTTCAATAAACATTCCAGTAAAACGGCTTTGACATCATGACTGACGATATGATTCGCTAGCGTTAAGGTCATATCTACAATGATGTAAAATGCAAGCATGCGCCGTTTTACAGATTAGATAAATCTGTTCTTTAATGTCATGGGTTATGTAACTTTGTTTGGGCAAAGCAAAGTATTTGGTGCTATACATTCTTTAATCTATCTTCTAACAATTCTCTTTTATAAGGTAATGAAACCGAGGTACGAGGTTCATGAACTCCTTTAAAAAACAATAAATATCTTGTGAGTAAACAATTACTAGTGCCTGACGGTAGGAGGGGTGTGTATTCTATTTATGAGTATATGTAAGTGTGTGTATGGACAGACTATAGAAGTAATATTTAAATATGTATTTAAGTATTTGCTTAAATAAGTTAATAATTATAAATTTGAACTATGGAAAAAGCCATTTGCATTAGATTAGAAGCCGACGCTAAACAAATAATGAACTGTAGGCAAGTTGTTCAAAAAATGGAAAATTCTTTTGAAGAACTTTCTAACATTTTAAGTTTAACTGGTAACCCTGTTCGTTTAAAGATATTGTATTTGCTGAATCAAGAGGAACGCCTTTGTGTTTGTGATTTAAGTGATATTTTAGAAATGAATGTTTCTGCCATTTCACAGCATTTAAGAAAATTAAAAGACAGAAATATTATTTTCTCCTGTAAGGAAGCACAAACTATATTCTATTCAATTAAGAAAGAAAAAATATCATTATTGGTTCCGTTTTTTAAAATATTAGACAATAATAAAGTTCTAGAAGATAAATTATGATTTCAGAAAAGAAGTTAGTTGGGACAACGATTATAACTGCAATAGCAGCTTCATTATGCTGTATTACGCCAATTTTAGCTTTATTAGCAGGAACAAGTGGAATAGCATCAACATTCTCTTGGATTGAACCGTTTAGACCTTTCTTAATTGCGCTTACACTTTTAATATTAGCAATAGCTTGGTATCAAATCTTGAAGCCAAAAAAACAAAAAATTGATTGTGAATGTGAAGACGAAAAGCCAAAATTTATTAACTCAAAAAAATTTCTGCTTTTAGTTACGTTATTTGCAGGATTAATGCTTGCATTTCCATATTACACTCAAATATTTTATCCAAATACAAATAAGGAAGTAGTTTACGTATCAGAAACTAATGTGAGTAAAGTTGAATACAAGATTAAAGGAATGACTTGTACCGGATGCGAAGTACATATTGAAAGTGAAGTAAATGAACTCAATGGAATAATTGAAGTTAAAGCAAATCACGAAAAAGCGAATACAATTGTCAAATACGATAAAACAAAAGTGACTACTAAAGAAATTAAGGATGCCATAGGAAAAACCGGTTATAAGATTATAGAATGATGGAGGAAATACAATTAAAATCAACAATTACGTGTCCAAAATGTGGGCATAAGAAAGAAGAAGAAATGCCAACAAATAATTGTCAGTTCTTTTATGAATGTGAAAATTGTAAAGAAACATTAAAACCCAAAGAAGGTGATTGTTGCGTTTATTGTTCGTATGGATTAGTTGCTTGTCCGCCAATTCAGAAAAACAAAAGTTGTTGTTAATTATTATGTAAAATAGAGTCTTGAATTTAAACTTAGCCTCAAAAAGTTTTCGTCAAAAATTTTATGCTGTTGTGGCAATCCACTTTTGGAATACGTGATTTTTAATAAGTGCAAAAAGGTTAGCTTTTAAATGGCGTTGGCAAGCGGCTGGAAATTGTGTGTAGAAAAAAATGCCTGAGCATTTTATTTATACAAAACAATTGAGCGTTTGGCAGCGGCTATTTTACATAACCCGTGACAAATATAATTAGCCAGTGGCTGATATTATTTGGCGGCGAGATGAAGCGGCTGCCTCATTTAGATTATAGTTGAACTTACCGTAGTTTTGTTTTATATAATTACTTTGTTATAATTCTCCTGCGGGCCTTATAACGTAACTATGTAAAATTTCGCGGAAATGCGCTATCCACTAAACTACTATATTTGTACTATAATTTATATTATGTAAAATAGAATATTTAATAACCCCACTATTAGTTACTTATTTTAGCCCTATTATAAACATTGTAAAATCTAACTTATAAGTCCACCAACATCATCTCACCGACTTTTAAATCATCCTCAGGATAATTCAAAAGCTCGTGTATGTAAAATAGAATATTTAATAACCCACTATTAGTTACTTATTTTAGCCCTATTATAAAAATTCAAAATCTAACTTATAAGTCCACCTACATGATCTCACCAACTTTTAAATCATCCATAGGATAATTATAAGTTCACGTTAGCAAATTTCAAACTAAGAAACCTTTTTAGGTTCTGAGTGAATATTAAGCGGCATGAAATACATAAATACCAACATAATCAGAAAATATAATACGGCAAATATGGTATACGTATAATCCCCTGCATCTGGAGAAATTGGTAATAATACCAAAGACATGTTCAACATAGATTGTAACACCAAAACACAAATACCGCTTTTAGTTTTTGAATATACTATGGCACACATACCTGCTGCGCCCATCATATTCAAGAATAAGGGCCACACCGGTAAATCTTCTATAACCCCCACATTGATATAAACAGACGGCAACCACCATAAAGACCATACAAATCCAATAATCTGAGTTGCCAAAAACGGATTTATTTTCTTTGACAGTACACGCACGGCATACCCGATCCAGACCACCTCTCCCAAAAATGCCCATGACAACAAGAACAACGTAAATTTTAAAGTGGGTATATACAATTGGAACTGTAGAAAAGATATATCATTATGGTATATGGCTTTGATCGATAAGGTGATGAGACCTATGGTAAATGCAAAGAGCAAACTAAACAAATACCATTTTGGGTGTATCTTCCACACTGCCATTGGTCTGAACAAATTCTTGATACCCTCATTGCCCTTGGTAATTTTCACTATAAATACTAACAAGAAAAACAGTGCATAAAACCTACCATTGGTATATGGAAAAAACTCAATAATCCCCTTACTTTTTGCGTAGGTGATGACAAAATTCAACAATGGCGCCAGGGTTAAAAATACCCAGATTTCATACTTTTTTAAAAAGTTGATCATTTTTGTGGTCATCGGTATTCTCTTAGTTGTGGTTTGGTTATTCGGATCAAATATAATCTAAAATGTAAAGAAACTCCCTAAAGGTTTATGGCGCCGAACACTCCAAAATCGGCTTCTTTTTGCACCCCTTCTATCACGGATTGGTACCATAAGCTAAATCCTGTATCTTCAAAAAGCTGTGTGTAGTTATGGGAAAATGACCGCTCTATTCCATAGGGTTGCGAATTTGGGTTTTTAGTGAAATCAACGTCTACCCCAATGGGTTCTATGGCAATGAAGATAGTGTTCTTCAAATGGTTTAAATAGTTAAACAAATGCGTTAATTGTTGTTGTGTAAAATACTCTAAAACACCACCTGAAGTAATAATAATTATATTATCCGTTCCGTTTTCCCTGATCCATTCAGCACCATCTGCAGCTACGAAGTCAATATTTGGATATTGCTGGTATTTTTTTGTGTTAAATCCAATTTGATCAGCACTTAAATCTATACCGACGAATTTTTCTATTTGCGGAAACTGTCTACTCAAATACTCTAGAACCTCACCGTTACCCGTACCTATTTCTATCATGGTATGGTATTTTTCTGGACTGTCTTTAAGAAGCTTTTTAAGCATTTCAAATACAGGTAAGCAATGTGGCAAAAAGAAATTGTTTAATACACTCTCTTTCTCAGAAAAATATTTTCTGCCGGTTTGCTCCCAAAAGTTTTTATGATAGTTGGCCAGTAGATTGAAATCTTTATTTTTCTCAGCTTGTTTTAAAAGGGCTGCACGCATTAGCCGCTCATTTAAATTAAGTTCATTACCCACATTAAAACTGATTCCCTTTTTTATGAGAGATTCAGCTTTTTTAGGTTGCAACTGCACTAAAATTGCACCTGTAAATTCTTTAATTTGCTTTTTCATTACAATTTTAAGTTCTAAGATCTATTGAATCACCTGTACTACACTACCACAGGTTAACATACCACTATCAAAATATGGGTTCCTTATTTCTTCATCAAGACTTAGCCATACCGCACCTTGGTTACTATTGGCCATAGGGCAACGTTGTACGTATAAATTTTCTGAAGGTGATTTCAAATTCATGGCCATTGCTACCATATGTTCATTTAAGACTACTAAATGTTCCCTTTGTTGTTCTAGATGGCCACTATTACCAATTGCCGAGAACATGGCTATACTTTTTTCCAAATGTTCTTTTTCAAGTGTACCCAAATCCTTTTTTGGTAATGATTCAAAAGCAGCTGCAGCTTTTTTGGCCAAAGAAGTAATTTGCTGGGGTTCACCAGAAACAAATGCATCTTTCATTTCCAAATAGGTATGCAAGGCCTTAGAAAAATCATCTTGAAAAGACTTTGAAAATTCCATCTCCATATGAGATGATGTTTCAGCTTTATTACTAGTAGCTTCCATCCCAGTATGATGTTCATGTCCGGTCATTACCCTACCTCCCATTTTGTTCATCATAGATTTCTTACCCTGTAACTGTGCAGCAGCATCAATGGTAAACGTACCATTGGTAACAATTTCCTCTCCATGCTGTAAACCGCTTGCAATACTTATGTTCTCACCGTTTCTTCCGTTGATCTTTACTTCCCGCATTTCAAAAATGGGTTGATCCACACTTGTTTTTACGTATACCAAAGACCGCTCCCCCGTCCACATTACAGCACTTGCAGGTACGGTTATAATTTCCTCATTATGGTTATTTTCACCAGAGATTTTACCGGTAACGAACATACCCGGTTTAAATAAATCATCTGTATTTTTAAGAATGGCCCTAACAATGACCGTACGGGTAGCATTGCTTAAAATTGGGTCTACAAAAGATACTGTTGCCTCAAATTCTTTTGCAGCATAAGCATTTGATACTACTTTTATTTTCTGCCCAACTTTTAAACTTGATATTTGATTTTCATAAGCATCGAATTCTGCCCAAACCGTTGTAAGGTTACTCACTTTTAATATAGGCTGGCCTTGTTTTACGTAGTCCCCTTCCCTAGCCGTAACCTCTGTAACGGTACCGGTTACCGTAGCATAGATCGGAAAATTGTCCTTAACCTTACCTGTAGTTTCAATTGCGGCAATTTGGGCATCGGATAATTTCCACAATTTCAATTTGTTCCTCACCGCTTCATATAAAGCCGGTTGAGATTCTTTTAGGGTTGCCGTGGTCAAAAGCTCTTGTTGTGCCGCGACCAAATTAGGAGAGTAAATGGTTGCCAATAGCTGGCCTTTCTGTATCTTTTGCCCCTCATAATTCACATGTAAACGTTCTAAACGACCATCAAAATAACTGGCCTGTACCGCATTATTCTCATCATTGGGTACAATTTTACCGGAAAGTAAAATACTGTTATCCCCAGATGCACCAGCAACCGATCCAACTATCGTTGTTTGAATATTTGCCAAGGCAATGGCATTTTCGGTCATTTTAATTTCGTTGGCCGAAAGTCCGTCCGCACCTGTCTCCGCAGGTATTAAATCCATACCACATATGGGGCAATCGCCTGGTTCTGGCTGCATGATCTGTGGATGCATAGAACAGGTCCACATTTCACTGGATCCAACCTCTTCATGGTCATGATCATTGTGCACTTTTTCACCCGGGGCAGTAGAATTAGTGCCAAATATAAAATAGCCACAAAGCAACCCTACGAACACGGCGGCAACTAGGTAAAGAACATTTTTCTTCATACTTATTTTTCGTTTTCAAGGCGCTTGATCATCGCCTTCATTTCTTCAATTTCCTTTTTTTGTGCTTTGATAATATCATTGGCCAACTTTTTGACCTCTGGATCCTGAATATCTGCACGTTCACTGGTTAAAATTGCAATTGAATGATGCGGTATCATTGCCTTCATCCACAACACATCGCCTACAATGGGCGCTTGTACCCTAACCAAGCCCAAAGCAGCTAAAAACAAAGCTATACTGCCAAAGATGATAACCATATTCTTCTTTCTGTTCTTATACATATTACGCATGGCAAAAAACATGATCAATGCCATGGTAGAAATACCCAAACAACTCATATAGAACCTTGTGAGACTAAAATAAACATGGTCTATAGCATAGGTATTTAAGTACATGGTGATGTACATGGCCACAAACGATGCCCCTAGCATCAGTGCAAATTTTGTATAGTTATTGGTATCCATTTTATGATTTTTATGTTCTTCCGATTTCATGATTTTTTAGTTTTAATTCAACTTCTTTTTAATTTTCCTAATAGTAGGCGAACTTGTATACCACAGTAAAAATCCGCTACCAACGGTAATCAATCCTAAAAGGGAAAAGGCTCTAAGTATTATATTGTTGAAATTGTCCCTGCCTTGATAATCCATAGTGTGGGTCATCCAAAGAAAATCAAACCAGCGCCAATCTCTATATCTAACTGTTTGAAACCTGCCATTGTTGACAGCTACATAAGCCTTTAAGTTTTTATCTGTCTTATAAGAAATTTCATAAGCAGGTAAAGGTCTTCCGCGATATTCATGATGCTTGCCCACAGCATCAATTCTCTGTATTTGCCCAAGTTCTAAGTCAGAAAGCATAAAGCGGTCAGCAACATTTAATGCCTCTTGTTCTGTGAGCCCTTCTTTTATTGCCCCTGTACGTGCGTTAAAGAGCTTTGTATTGTTGATCCAATAATACGGTTGCCCAGCAATTTCAAGCAATTCTAAAGTTTTGATAGGTTCTTGAACATCTATTTGGGAGCTTCCTATCAAATTTGAAAAAGATGCCTGTTCAGGAACTACTTTCTTATAATGATCCCCGTGTATTTCATCTATATCCGTCCAACTAAAATACATTCCACTAATAGTCCACATCAAAAACTGAATACCTAAAAAGATACCCAAATACCTATGTGCTTTTCTGATTCTTAATGCCGTTTTACGCTTTACCATTTTATATATCAATCTAAATCCGAACCTCTTAACCTTAATGAATTTGCAATTACCGATACAGAACTAAAACTCATTGCCAAAGCCGCGATCATTGGCGACAACAGTATGCCAAAAAATGGGAATAACACTCCCGCAGCTATAGGCACACCAAGTGTATTATAGATCAGAGCAAAAAAGAGATTCTGTTTTATGTTCTGCATAACTTTATGACTAAGGTTTCTAGCTTTTACAATACCATGTAAATCTCCTTTTACCAATGTGATCATGGCACTTTCAATAGCAACATCCGTTCCTGTGCCCATGGCAATACCCACATCACTTTTAGCCAAGGCAGGAGCATCATTAATGCCATCACCGGCCATAGCCACAACCCTACCCTGCTCTTGCAATTTTTCAACTTCATTGAGCTTATTCTCGGGTAACATTTCAGCTTTAAAATCGGTAAGGTTCAATTCACCGGCAACAGCTTGTGCCGTATTGTGGTTATCACCGGTTAACATTATCACCTCTATGCCTTTATCCTGTAGTTCTTTAATGGCCTTTGCACTAGAGGGTTTAATTTTATCACCAATAACAACATACCCTGCTACTTCTTCATTTACCGCTAAATATGAAACTGTTTTACCTTGCTTTTGATGGTCTTGAACTTCTGATTGCATTTGTGACGATACCGATGCATTTGCATATTCCATCATTTTGGCATTGCCTAAATAGAGAGACTTACCGTCTACACTACCCTCTACACCTTTACCTGTTACGGAATTGAACTGTTCTGTTTTAGATATCTCTACCTGTTTTTCTTTTCCATACTTTACCGTGGCTTGGGCCAGTGGATGCTCGCTGGAGTTGTTCAGAGATGCAATTAGATGTAAAATCTCATTCTCAGTATAATCTTTAGAGAAAACCCCTATTTTATCAACAGTTGGTTTTCCTTCTGTTATGGTACCTGTTTTATCAACAATAAGGGTATTTACCTTATCCATTTTCTCAAGTGCTTCAGCATTTTTAATGAGTACCCCGTTTTGAGCTCCTTTACCAACACCGACCATTACTGACATGGGCGTGGCCAACCCTAAAGCACAGGGACAAGCAATTATTAAAACCGCTATGGCATTCACCAAAGCATATACATAAGCAGGATCAGGACCCCAGATCGCCCATACTACAAATGTTATTAGGGAAACAAGGACAACCACCGGTACAAAATACCCGGAAACGGTATCGGCCAACTTTTGTATAGGCGCACGACTACGGCTAGCATCGTTCACCATATGGATAATTTGAGATAAAAGGGTATCACTGCCTACCTTTTCCGCCTGCATTAAGAAAGATTGGTTTCCGTTTATGGTTCCACTATTAACATGATCACCAACGGTTTTATTTACCGGTATGGGTTCACCAGAGATCATGGACTCGTCCACAGTAGTGTCTCCTTTAGTAATCTTACCATCTACAGGAATTTTATCACCTGGCTTTACTCGTAAAACATCTCCTTTTTCAATGGTATCTATAGCTACTTCTTCCTCTTTGCCATCCACAACTTTTATGGCTTTATTTGGGGCAAGTTTCAATAGTTCCTTTACCGCAGAATTTGTTTTGCTATGTGCCCTGGCCTCTAATACCTGACCCATTAATACCAACGTCAATATTACCGTTGCGGCTTCAAAGTACACATGCACTGCACCGGATTCCGTTTTAAATTGTGCTGGAAAAAAATCTGGAAACAACATACCAAAGACACTAAAAAGCCATGCGACACCGGCACCGATACCAATTAAGGTAAACATATTAAGATTCCATGTCCTTATACTTCTATACGCTCTTTCAAAAAACATGAGCGTAGCATAGAACACCACCGGAATTGATAAGGCAAACTGAATCCAGTTCCATTGTTTCTGGGGCATAACCTTATATAAAGGGTTATCCGGAATCATTTCGCTCATAGCAATAATGAATATGGGCAAGGTAAATGCTAATGCGATCCAGAATTTTTTGAGCAATTTCTTATAGGTTTTCTCTTCTGCAGAACTATCAGCCTCCATAGGAACCAAATCCATACCACATATAGGACATGATCCCGCTTCATCTTTAACTATTTCTGGGTGCATAGGACAAGTCCACTGTTCTGATGATGTAGAAGAGAGGTTCTGTTCTTCAACCAGATCCATACCACAAACCGGGCAATCACCCGGCTTATCATACGTTTTATCACCTTCACAATGCATGGGACAATAAAAGGTGCCGTTACCCTTCTTTGATTTCTTTACATGGTTATCTTTCTTAGATACATCCTTATTAAAATCTTCACTAGAACCATGAATAGAATATGTACCGCCTTCTTTCTCCAGTACATTCTGAAAAGTCGCTATTGGAATATGCGATTGCATTTCAATAGTTGCCTCCGCTTTTTCTAAATCTACAGATGCATTGGTAACACCATCAACTTTTGAAAGTGTCTGCTCAACATGACTTCGGCATCCGTTACATGTCATTCCGTGTATGTGATAAACGTGTTTCATAATGCACTTTAGTTTAATTTCTTAATCATAAGGTTTAGCATAGAAAACCGATTCTATAACGCCTTACTTGGACTACCATAAATTCAACAATTAATTGGGAACAGCTTAACCTGAACCGAAAAAAAATTGTTATTAAACCTTAAAAAATGCCTGATATGGAAGCGATTAAACACTAACCATTAACATAAGAAATACACTTCCTGTATCAGGACTTTATTCTTTACTATCTTTTAACCTACTCATAAAATCAATTACCATTAATTTCTCTTGTTCAGAAAAAATTGCATCTCTATGCATTAGTGTATAGCTATAAAGTGGCATTTCTGAATTTTCAATTTGTTTTATGATAGATTGAAGCTTACTAACCTTTCTTCGATTAGAATATGCTCCCCATTCACTAAAATTCAACTCTACTTTACCTTCATTGATATGATCTTCTAAGAACCATGCCGCTGGTTGCAGTTTACTATACCAAGGATATACTGTGTTATTACTATGGCAATCATAACAAGACACCTTAATCTGTTTCTCAACCTCTAACGGCACTTTGTTCACTTTCATAAAGTCAGTATCAAGAATCAAGTTGCTTTCATTCTTATCCGTAGGAAAAAATTGAATAATCCCTAATACAACGAGACCTATGTAGGCTATGAATTTTATCTTTTTCACTTAGTTGATTTCTCTCTGTACTTTACCACATTTTAACATTGAGCTACCATAATATGGGTTAAGTACAGCCTCATTTTTGCTTAACCAAGCTGTACCGCCATCATACATTGGACAAAACTGCTCATACAATGTATTTTCACTACCTGTAATAGCGATCATATCGGTTATATCCTTACTCAGTATTTTAAAGTGTTCGCGTTGATGGTCTATATCACTTTCCGAAATATGCTCCGAGTGTTCTATTGCATCTTCAATAATATCCGTTAAAGTTACCTGTTGACTTTCTGTATATGCCGATCTATTAAGGTTACCCAATGATTTCGCAAGTGCACCGCCTAGCTTTTGGGCTTTATTATTATCATCTTGGACCAAAGCATTCTTTAAGTTGAAGTAATCTTCAAGAATAATTTCTGAGCTTGCATTTTGTTCACTGCCCATAGTCCCTGATTTCCCCATATCCTTTTGCTTTTCTACATTTTCTTTAGGCGAAGGTGTTGACTTTTTATCTGCGTCTTTACATGACACAGTTAACATTATAGTAGCAAGCAATGCTACTGAAACTATACTTCTTTTCTTTGTTTTCATTTTTATTTATTTAATATTCATTATTTGATTAAAACCTTACCGATAATCCTGCTCCCGCTCCAAAACGATTGTCATAACTACCCATTAGTGAAAAATTTCTGGAAAGCATATATTCCGCTCCCGCACTCCACACAGTTTCTGAAACGTAGTCTTTGTTCATTGGAAGGTCATTGACCAACCCTAAATCAATTTGGTATTCATAATATCCGAAAATAGATAGCTTAGGAAATATCATTACACTACGACCAACACCAATACGGGGTCTTAGTTTATTATCCGTACGAACGTCTAAATTAAACAGGTACGGAGTCAAATACCTTACACCTATAACAGCTGTTGTACTTAATTCATCTAAACTATCCTGAATTTCATTTTCCATGTTTACCCCTCCGAATACACGCAAATAATCATGTAAATAATATTCATACGTAACTTCAGCTTCCAAGTTTTGGTTCCAACCATACTCAAGTGTAACATTGAATTGGTTTCTAATATTTGATGTAACCAAATTAAATCCGCTAGTATGGGAAGCCAGATCCGCCATACCCCAAGAATACCATTCATTTGTTTCATCAATAATTTTGGAGACCGGAAAATCCTTCATTCTAGGATCTCTAGGTGTATCATAAGAAACTACCCTAGCCATACCCCCCATCATATGGTAAAGTATATGACAGTGAAAAAACCAATCACCGTATTCATCGCCATCATTACCATAAAACTCTATAGTAACCTGTTGCATGGGCGGTACATTTACAGTATGCTTTAAAGGTGAATACTCACCATTATCATTGAGTACCCTAAAAAAGTGCCCGTGCAAATGCATAGGATGGTGCATCATGGTAAGATTATTGAAAGTAATACGAGTTACCTCTTTATTGTTTATCTTAATATTGTCGGCTTCAGATAATGGTACTCCATTCATACTCCAAATATACCTGTTCATATTACCCGTAAGATTTAATAATATTTCTTTGACGGGAACATTTTTGTCGTAGCTAGTTTTTTCGGGCGACTTTAAGTAATCATAATTATATTCGGCAAACATATCCATACCCTCCATTTGCGTTGCTGGCATAGTCTGCTCTTTATTCATATTCATTCCTGACATATTAGAATGATCCATAGACCTTGACATTGAGTCTTTGGTCATATTCATACCAGACATTGGTTTATCTTTCTTCATATCCATTTCTGCCGTTTTTGAATGCTCCATTTTATCCATTTGCATTCCATATTCGGCCTTGATCTCAAAACGCTCATCTTTTTTAGGACGAAACTTCAAGGCATGAGCCCCCATTTTCATATCCATCTTTGCCATTTTCTGCATCATCCCAATCTTATCGGGTCTAGGAATTGTAGGAGCAGGTAAAATTCTGCCAGTACCAAGAAACGCGGATGCCGTTCCCGATCCATCTTGCGCCATAATCTTGAATTCTATTTTGCCTTCTGCAGGAATAGTCACAATAAAATCATATGTTTCTGCTATCCCTATAAATGTTTTATTCTTTTTAACTGGTACTACGTCAAGACCGTCGGCCGACACTAACAACGGATCACTGCCCCCAAAGGTCATCCAGAATGATGTAGATGCTGCCCCGTCTATAATTCTTAAACGCACTTTTTCGCCAGGATTAAACTGGGAATATTCAATACTTTCTTCCCCATTAATTAAAAAAGCTGGGTAATATACATCTGCAATATCCGCACCTTCCATACGTTGTCGCCAAAAATCTAATTGTGCCCCAAAAGCCCCACGAGAAATAACTTGATTCAAGGGTGTAGCCGTTCCCTTTTTAATGCCATACCATTCATTTCCACGTTTAAGGTTTCTAAGTACGTTCCTAGGTTTTTCATTAGTCCAGTCAGAAAGCACCAAAACCAACTCCTTGTCATACTCTAAAGTTTTTTCCTTTGGCTTTATAACAATAGAACCATAAACACCACTTTGCTCTTGTAACATAGTATGGGAATGGTACCAATAGGTTCCACTTTGCCTTATTGGAAACTCATATTTTTGAGTATGTCCCGGTTCTATAGGCGGCGTGTTCAAATATGGTACTCCATCATAAAAGTTTGGTAGCAATAGACCATGCCAATGCACAGAAGTCTCTACACTCATTTCATTTTTCACATATATAACCGCGTAATCCCCTTCTGTAAATTCTAAAGTTGGACCTGGAATTGTACCGTCAACGGTCATACCCATAACATCTTTTCCCGCCTTATTAACAGTAGCCTCACGTAATGTAATCGTGTGCTCTCTTACTGGAAGATTATTAACGTTACCTTGTTCTTCTTGACCATAAACTCCATAAGTCAAGGCTATTAAAAACATTAGTATTTTATTGATTTTCATATGCTAGTTTTTCCAAATAAAATTATGCACTAATTAAAATTTATTGTGTCATAATTATGGTTCTTATCTACGTAATTCCGTCTAAGGTGTTTCTTCTATTCAACTGATTGTTTTTATATTCCGTTAAACTCATACCTGTTTCTTTCTTAAAAAGCCTACTTAAATGATTTACATTGCTATAATCAAGTAATTGTGAAATTTCGGTAAAGTTGTATTCTTGCAATTGCACCAATTCTTTCACCTTTTCCAGCTTAAGTTTTATAAAGTATTTTTCAATAGTAACATTTTCATTCACGGAAAATATCTTACTGATTTTTGAATACTCCAAGCCCATTAAACCCTCTAAATACTTAGACAGTGTATGTTCTAAATGAAACGGTAATGTTTGTAACAACTTAATGAGTTCAATTTTTATTTGTTCTACCAATCGTTGCTCTTGACCAAGTAATATTTCAAAACCATTTTGCTCTAATGCCGATTGTATATTTACAAAGTCATTACTAGAATTTTCCGTATAAGTAATTGTACCTAACTCAATGTTTTTCAATGTAATACCTAACTTTTCAATTTCACTTCTAATGACTTTAATACAGCGACTACACACCATATTCTTTACAAATAATTTCTTGTCCATAGCCTAGTCTATTAAGTAATTAATAATTGCCGATTGCAGGTAGTATTGCTGAATAGATGCTATTTGATTCAACTCAAATTTGAGCTGTAGTTCCTGTATGTCCAACACATCATTAAAGTCAATTGTGCCGGTCTCATAATTGGCAATTAGAATTTGCTCGGCATCTTTGGCCTGCGCTACATTTTTACTTTGAATGTTGTAGGCTATCCTAGCTTGGTTACGTTCTGATATCGCTTTTGCAAAAGCAGACTCCAATACATTAAGGCGACTGTTCTTTTGAAATTCTATTTCTTGTTTTCGTAATTCATTTTGCTTGGAAATAGATTTATACCTATGATTAAAAATGGGCACTGAAACTGAAACCATGGGCATTAAAATATCTTTACCATTGTCATCTAAGACCATATCGGTACGTTCGCTAACCGGTAAATAATCTATACCAAACCCAATTGCAGGTGCACTTTCACGCTGGTTAAGCAATTCTGATTTTACAACAGACTCATAAAGTTTATCATATTTTAATAGCTCTGGGTTAAGGGCAAGTTTTTCTGTATCTATACCAAAATCTTCATTGGGAATTTCCAATAAGGCAACTATTTCCACAGCTGAATTTTCTTCTCTATTGCGTAAAATATTGAAGGCTGCCCGTTCAGAAATAAAAGCTTCTTCTAGTATTTCTATTTGCTGCTGTAGCTCATTCTGGCGAATCTGTAATCGTAAAACATCTACCGCAGAAGCCTTTCCAACTTGTACCGAGGTCAATGCCAGGCGCTCATAGGTTTGTAATAGTTGAATATTTTGTTCAAGTATTCCTTGCTTTGAACGTATTAGAAATAACTCATAATATGATCGGGATACCGATAGCGCCAATTTTCTTTTTGCGATAACGATTTCCACATACTCCGAATCTGCCATTGAGGTAGCGTAATTTTCACGGGCGGTAATTGTACCAAACCATGGCAACATTTGTTTTACCCCTATCCTTGCACGTTGTGCTCCAACCCTAGTTTCTGGTTCACTTACAAAATAGCCGGCACTTATTTCCGTATTAGGAATCCAAGCCGCCTCATTTACTTTTTCATCCGCAATTTGATATCTTAATTCCAGAGATTGAATCTCAGGATTATTTTCAACCGCTTCTTCTATA
The DNA here is from genome assembly GCF_002362375.1 of Maribacter sp. UBA3344. Classification (NCBI taxonomy): domain Bacteria; kingdom Pseudomonadati; phylum Bacteroidota; class Flavobacteriia; order Flavobacteriales; family Flavobacteriaceae; genus Maribacter; species Maribacter sp. UBA3344. The sequence goes on from NZ_DERI01000008.1 coordinate 26,954, forward strand.
TACTTTTGAACATGTTGTGCTTTTACGGAAAGAACAACAAACCAAAAACAGAGATTTAGAATACTATTTTTCATCTGTTTAATTTTTTAAGTTGATATTCTTTTTTCCAGCTAAACAATACCGGAACTAAAAAGTATGAAGTGATATCTATAATCATTCCTCCAAATATTGGAATTGCCATAGGTATCATAATATCACTACCTTTTCCTGTGGATGTCAATACCGGTAGCAATGCCAATATTGTGGTTACGGTAGTCATTAAACAAGGACGAATGCGTTTACCTGCAGCTTCTAAAGTTGCTTTTCTAATTCCAGTCTTATCCGTAGGTTTCTCACTATCAAATGTCTGGGTCAAATAGGTTGCCATGACCACGCCGTCATCTGTAGCAATACCGAACAAGGCAATAAAACCAACCCAAACGGCCACACTTAAGTTAATGGTCTTCATATTAAAAAGTGTGCGCAGGTTTTCACCGAACAAGCTAAAATTAAAAAACCAATCTTGTCCGTAAAGCCAGATCATTACAAACCCGCCGGCAAAAGCAACCGCTATACCCGTAAACACCATTAAGGATGTGGTTACCGACCTGAATTGAAAATATAAGATCAAGAAAATGATCAATAATGCCATGGGCACCACAATAGAAAGGGTTTTCTCTGCTCTTAGTTGGTTTTCGTAAGTTCCCGTAAAGCGATAACTTATACCTTGAGGTACCGTTAAGCTGCCTTCTTCAATTTTCTTATCAATTAAAGCTTGGGCACTCTCAACAACATTTACTTCGGCAAAACCATCTAATTTATCAAACAATACATAGCCTATTAAAAAAGTATCTTCACTTTTAATTACTTGCGGACCCTGTTCATACCTAATAGTAACTAGATCATCCAAGGGTACTTGAGACCCATTTTTTATAGGAACATATATGTTCTTTAAATCATCGGGATTGGACCTTAATTCCCTAGGGTAACGAACCCTTACACCATAACGCTCCCTTCCTTCAACGGTCTGTGTTAATGGCATACCCCCAACGGCAACCTGCAACACCTCTTGCACATCCATAATAGAAAGTCCATAACGCGCTAGCTGATCACGTTTAATATCAATTAGCAGGTATGGTTTACCAACAATACGATCTGCAAATACAGCTTGCTTTTTGACCCCATCTACTTCTTTTAAAATAGATTCCAATTGCAGCCCAAAATTCTCTATGGTTTTAAGATCAGGACCTTTCACCTTAATACCCATTGGAGCACGCATACCGGTCTGTAGCATTACAAGCCTGGTCTCTATAGGTTGTAATTTTGGGGCAGAAGTCACACCTGGAAATTTGGTCACTTTAACGATCTCGTTCCAAATATCATCTGGACTGTTAATTTCGGGGCGCCAATTTCTATAATATAATCCGTCTTCATCCGCTATCAGATCTTTATTTGTAGCAGTTGTCTTAAGCTGTGAAGCTTTGTAACTGGCGTCTTCATTAATCTGGTTATTCGGGTTTATGACAAACTGACCATTTTTGAGAACGAACAAGCCATCATTATTTACTTTGTAACGTTGTCTATCACCATTACTATTCCGCATATATTCAGACTTATACTGAATCATATTTTCATACATGGATAGCGGAGCTGGATCAAGTGCAGACTCCGTTCTACCAGACTTACCTACCACCGTCTCTATCTCAGGAATACCGGCTACGGCCATATCTAACTGCTGCAATACACGCTTATTCTCTTCTACACCGGCATGCGGCAAAGAAGTGGGCATTAAGAGGAAAGAACCTTCATTAAGTGCCGGCATAAATTCCTTACCCGTATTTCTCATGATCAAGAACCCCAATAGCAAAACAGTAGTGGGAATCGTTAAAAAGAGCAAACGATTTTTTAGTGCCCAACGCAGAATTTGATCATAATATCTTCTAAAAACTGCAAAAACCCCCAAAAGACCAAAGCAGATAATGGAGACAAAAATCAAGTTCAAAATAATACTTCGATCAAAACCAAGTGGTCTCCAATACGTTGCCAATAACATTACGATTGCTAAAGTAGAAACACCTATATTGATAAGATTTTCTTGGCTTGTAGAGATAAATGATTTCAACTTTAAAAAAGCAATTATCCCAAAGGCAACTAATAGCAATCCTAACCAAAAACCATATATAACCGCAGTGATACCAAGTAAAACGAAAAGACCGTTTACAACATAGGCCGTACCTGTTTTTATACTTCTTTTTCTGAAAAGAAATGCGGCAATGGGCGGTATTAAGAAAAGTGCAATAACCAGTGATGCCGTTAATGCCATGGTTTTTGTAAATGCCAATGGCCTAAAAAGTTTTCCCTCTGCCCCTATCATGGTAAATACAGGCAAAAAGCTAATGATAGTGGTTAAAACCGCCGTTAGTATGGCTCCAGAAACTTCTGAAGTGGCATTATAAATAATTTCATTGGTAGTGTATTCCTCCCCATTGGCATTAAGGCGTAGTTTATCGTCCTCTTGATGTCTTATCATATTCTCCGCCAGGATTACACCTACATCTACCATGGTACCAATAGCGATAGCTATACCCGATAAGGCCACAATGTTAGCGTCTACATTAAATAGTTTCATTGCTATGAAAACCATTAATACGGCAACGGGCAATAATCCCGATATTAGGATGGATGCACGCAGATTATATACCATTACGATAATTACAAGAATGGTTATAAGAATCTCTAGGGTAAGCGCCTCATCCAAAGTATGCAAGGTTTCTTGAATAAGTTCCGTACGGTCATAAAACGGTACTATGGTCAATTGAGATGTACGACCGTCCTTTAATATTTTTGAAGGCAAACCAGAAGATATCTCTGTAATTTGTTCCTTTACATTGTTTATTACCTCTAACGGATTGGCGCCATACCTAGCCACTACAACCCCACCAACAACTTCTGCACCTTCCTTATCTAAAATACCTCTTCTAGTTTGTGGTCCCAAGTGAACGTTAGCTACATCCTTAACACGTATTGAAACAAAATCCTTTGAGGTAACTACGGCATTCTCTATATCTGCAATTGATTTTACATAGCCTAAACCTCTAACCAGATATTCCGCCTGGTTCATCTCTAAGGTTTGCACTCCAATATCCTGATTGGACTCCTTCACCGCTTTAACTACATCTCCCAATCCAATACCGTACTGCCTCATTTTTTCAGGCTCCACATCAATTTGATATTCCTGTACATACCCACCAATAGATGCTACTTCAGATACTCCGCCAGCCGATGCAAGACCGTACTTTACATAATAATCTTGTATGCTACGTAATTCTTGTAAATCCCATCCACCAGTTACATTGCCATCTTTATCACGCCCTTCTAAAGTGTACCAATAAATTTGTCCTAACCCTGTTGCATCTGGACCTAGAGTGGGGTTTACTCCGTCCGGTAGCAGACCACTAGGTAGTGAATTTAGTTTTTCAAGAATTCTACTCCGGGTCCAGTAAAATTCAACATTTTCCTCAAAAATGATATATATACTGGAAAATCCGAACATAGATGAGCTACGGATAGTCTTAACCCCAGGTATACCCAATAAGGTTGTCGTTAAAGGATAGGTAATTTGGTCCTCAATATCTTGAGGAGATCTACCTTCCCATTTACTGAAAACAATCTGTTGGTTTTCACCAATGTCGGGAATGGCATCTACTGCCACCGGATTAGAAGGTAAAATACCCGTGTTCCAATTAAAAGGAGTGCTTACAATACCCCAACATACAAACAAGACCAGTAACAATACAGCAACCAACTTGTTCTCTATGAGAAATTTAATGCTCTTATTTAGCATATATCATTGATATTAAATAGTTGAATTAAAAGTTTAGATGTTAAAACAATAACAAACAAAACATGCCCAAATCAGGTATCCTGTAGGGCTCAATTTCCGATCAAAAACCGGAACTATTTAATAAATCAAATTAAAAACGTCTGGTGCAGCACTTGCACATTCTGTTTGACAAACGGAGGGGAATAATCTTTATAGGAAAATTTATTAGAATCAATTCCTTGAAAAAGATTGATATAAGAATAAGTAAATGTAGCCACAAAAACCTGTTGATCAAAAGATAATTGATCAAACGATACTTTCATGCTTTCCGCTCCTTCAACATTCAATTGAGCATCTGTACAGCAAGATTTTTCCGTTATAGTGGTGTTCTCACAATCAGTTTTAACTATTTCCATACCGCAAGTTTTCACTTGCTCCATGATAGAAAAATCAACCAACATATCTCCACAATAATGCATATCTACACTAAATGACATTGTAGATAAAAGCACTACAACTGCCATAACAACAGAGATAAATTTGTGAGCTAACATTTTCATTACATGCAAAATTACTAATTATCTTAATACAAAAGGTGCTATTTTGCTAATTCTATTGATTTTATCCATCATAAAACAATCCAAATTAATCATTCACCATCTAAACAAATAGATGAACATCAACATTTTCTTCAGAAACAGTAAAAGTAAAATCACTACGATCTCAAGACTGTTCAACAAGGAAAAAAGAAAAAATTAGGATCAATAAAATAAAAACTTTATTTTAGTACCATAATTTAATAAGCGTGACAACGAAACCAAATTTTGTTCTTCTTTCTGAAAACAACACCTACTACGTAGAATACCTAATTGGGCATCTTGTTTTAGCCAACAGTATTACAGAAGCTGTTATTTTTGAGTCGCAATCCCAAGCACTTAAATTTCAAAAATACTTATATAAGCATTGTAGTGTAAGGTTCTCTGTGAACACCTTTATTGCCTAAAAGTTTAAGTTTATCATTTTTAAAATGGGTTAATTACTTCTTAAGGAGTAAAAGTATAATCAACCTAGAACGTATCTTACCTTAAAAAACATATGAAATATATTACCTGCTTTTTTCTTTTTACCGCATTGGTTTCTTGCAAGTTATCGGATGATACCAATCCTATAGTTGTTGAACCAATTGATTATACTGAAATCAACGAAGAGCAAATTAATACGTATTTAGAAGATAATTTTCTTCAATCTCAAAAAACGGATTCTGGTCTACATTACATTATTGAAAACCAAGGAGAGGGCGCAAAACCTACAGCAACATCGAATGTAACCGTTTCTTACAAAGGATACTTACTTGATGGACGTGTTTTTGACCAAAATACGGATGGACTTACCATAGGATTAGACCAAGTGATTTCCGGGTGGACCGAGGGTATACCCTTATTTAATGAGGGAGGAAATGGAATATTACTAATACCGGCACACCTAGGTTATGGTAGTTTTGATGTCAATGGAATACCAGGCGGTTCAGTATTAATATTTGAAGTTGAATTGATTTCGGTTAATTAAACGATAACGCTTCTACCTGCATTTTTGCGGTTTTAACCTGGGTGACGGCTGCTTCCTGTTCCGTCCAAGCAAAGTACAAGGTCTCTTCCATAATTTCCATTTGAGGAAAACCGGATTTTCTAGAATCTACCATTTCGGTAATTACTTGTTGCTGAGACGTTTTCCCGCTCAAAGTAATTGCCATTGCTTTGAACAAAGCGTTCTTATCATTTGCTTCCATCCAACTCACAACAGCGATTTCCTCATCTGCCCAAAGTACATCTACCCTACCCATTACCTTTCCCTCAACTATGGTAATTGGAGTTGAAAACTGAGCACCACCATCAGCGGAAAATACCAGTTGTACTTTTTGTTTATTGCCAGCACCGGTAAACCAAGCTACGACCAAATTATTACCTAAAACATCAACTTTAGGACCGTTCACGGGGCATCCTTTGATCTGCCAATCATCTTCATGTATTACTTTAGGTGCCGTCCACGCCCCGTTAACCTGACGAACTATACTTATATCACGAACTTCTTTATTTGATCGGTCCCTATAAATTACAATAGGACCGTTATCGGTAATCGCGGAAGTTGTTTGGCAGCAATCGCAAGTCCTGTCATCTAATTCATATTCCTCAATAAGTTTACCCGTTGCAGAAACTACACCACCACGCAGTGTCATTGCCCCGCGCTCCCCTAATTCATTTATTTCGGTATTTCTTCCATCTAGCCAATTCACAAAAAAATTGTTCTGATAAGGAACTATACTTACAAATCCATGTTCAGTAGGCGTGCCATCCGTATGCAAACGCAAATCTGTATTCCAATGTGTTTCTCCTTTTGGTTTCACGTTCATTTTAATATCATAAGAATACGTGCCAAGGCTAGATTTTTTTAAAACGTGAGACCAAAGGCTACCATTATTTTCAGAGATCATAGGATAATCTGCCCAATTCACGAACCAGTTTGTACCACTCAGTATACTTTCTGATTCTTGCCATTCACCATCCACTAATTCTGAATATTTTAAAGTGGTCAAAGTATCATCAACAGTTTCTACCCAAGACATTAAGGCAACATCTTTATTTACCATGATATGAGGTAAAGAGCTAGCCATGGCAGCAGGAGAAGTCATTTTTTGCACCAGTGGCAGCTGCTTATTGGGTTCCGGTTTAGTGGTTGAATTTTTGCACCCAAAACTGATACCTAAAACCAAGAATACAACAGCAGTACATATTAATTTACGCATTATTGAACAGCTCTAAGTTTTTCAATCATTTCTGGACTGTCCCATTTTAAGCCTCCATCAAAACGTAACACCTGTTCACCTAATTCATTAAAGATGAAGGTAGCCGGTAAGGCACTTACCCCTTTGTTTGCATAGACACCATTAAATTTGATAAAATTCAGATTAAAACCTCGTGCCTCTTTAAATTTTTCAATTTTTGCCACGGACTGGTCCGAAGCAAATAAGAATACATAATTTTCATTCTCTAATATAGCCTGCGCCTTTTCCATATCCGGCATTTCCGCAATACATGGCCTACACCACGTAGCCCAATAATTTAAGAGTACCCGTTTGCCTTTATAATCGCTTAAGGAAATTGCGTTGCCCTCCAAATCTTCATAGGTAGCAGTCGATTTCTTTTCAACTACATTATCTTCATTAACCGTTGCCTTCTGAGTGTTGGTGTTAACATCTTTACAACTTGCCATGGCAGTAGCCAAAACTATGATTAACAGTGTTTTTAAATACATACCCAAATATAATATTTCAATGGTTTAAAACATTAGAAATTAAACCAAAAAAAAACCGCCCTATTAGGCGGTTCTTAATTTATTACCGAGTTTATTTATTTGATCTCAACAAGCTCTAGCTCAAAGGTCAAATCTTCACCGGCCAATGGATGATTTGCATCAACCACTATGTCATTTTCATTTACTTCTGCTACGCGCAATTGTCTTTCACTACCATCTGCATTAGTGGCCATTAAAGCCATATTTACTTTTGGCTCAATTTCAGCTGGTAATTCAGATTTTGGTACAGTTTGAAAAAGCTCTTTTTGCTTTTCCCCGTATGCATCTTCCTTAGCTATGACGATAGTCTTTTTCTCGTTAGGTTCCATATCCAACAAACCTTTTTCAAAACCGGGAATCAAACTACCTTGTCCTAATTTTACTTCTAGAGGTTCTCTGTCTACCGAACTATCAAATACTTGACCATCACTTAATTTTCCTGTGTAATGTACACGTACTTGACTATCTGCTTTTACTTTGCTCATACTATTAATTTCTACTATTTCACTTAATTAAGATACAAAGGTATTGTTCTTAATAGGGAATAACGAAGATTATAGAAAAACCTTCCTTTTTTAGCCTCATCTTAACATTATTAGCACGTAAACCTTTAAAAGCCTACCCTTTATGATCGATTACCTTTAATTACGACCAAACTTAATCTATATTTTCAGAATGTAAGGATTCAACATTACCATTATATTGAATAGTATTCCTATTGGTAGTATTCACATTTACCAAACAAGATTTATTTGGAAATATATGCATGGTTATAGTATACCGATCCGTTTTGTTGCTTATTTGAAAGTTGATGATATACTTTTGTTTGTCTTCACTGAAAATTTGTTCATAGTCGCTGGGAACACCATTAAACTCAACCCCATCCGCAATACCGTAAGAACCTCCAAATTGTCTTTCACCGTAGTAAGGCAAATTTGCGGAAACACTATCATTGAATACTTTTAAAAAATATCCGTTACCATTTAAGTCTATTCTAGAAACACTATTTCCAGGTGGTAAAAGTCCGCTGTTGGCAATAGCAGTTAAACTCTGCGTAGCCATGGGACTAGCAGATTTAGCTGAAAACTCAAAATTCTTTGACGAAATTAAGGCATGTATAGGATGCGCATCATCAATTAAGGTTTTAGATGATTTACAACTAAACATGATACAACAGATAAGTACAAATAAAAATGGTGCTTTCATAAGGTTTAACTTTACACACCCTAATCGCTACCAATTTTATGCCAAAGAGTGTAAATTAATCTTCAAATTCTTCTTCCTCGAACTCGGTATTCGCTAAAACCGATTTCTTAAAATTGACACTGTGGGACTCTTTGTACAATGCCTTTATCAATCGTTGACGTTTTCTATCTGAAATATCCAATGTATCAAGTGCCTTTATTTTTTGCTTTAAAGCTGCCCTTTGCAACATAACGGCAGTTTCATAATTAGGCTCAAACTGAAACATTATTGGTCCTTCATCTTCTTCATTAGGTTTTACAGAAGGCGTAGTGTTCTGTTGTGAGTACAACAAACTAGTACAAAAAAATGTGCAGCAAATAGCTAGCCGCATAAATAGTTTCATATCAATTTCATAAGTGTTCTACCTCTAAATTAAGAACAATTATTTTAAAATGTAAAGAAACCCAATAGTTAAAGAAAAATAATATTCAAATTTACCAATCACCTAAGAAATAAGCTTTTAAACGGTTTGTCTTGAATCAATACGCTTTCTAAATTTTAACGTGTACTCCATAAAATCGAATTCAAGTTCAGAAGTTTCCCTGATATGAAAATTGACCATGTTGTATTGATCCGGCAATAGATCATTAGTAGACTTTAAATACTCAAGCAAACTTTTATTAACCTCTGAAAGCTTCTTAATCGTATTTTTCAAATGCACCTTGGTTTCAAACAATGCCATCGTTGTAGGTTCATATAAATAGGAATCTACCCTAATTTTAAAATGTTGGATAGTGTTTTTACAACGTTCCAACTTACCTAAGCACTGAGATTTATCCTGTACATTTTCCATGGCGGTTGATTTAAAAGTAAAAATGTGGGAATTTTACTTCAATTTAAGATAAACACTTCATATTTGTACTATGTTTGTGTAAGTTTAACTTAATTTTAAAATGGAACCGAAACTGCTAACCTTATAAAAACAAAACAGTTAGCAAAACTTAATATTGACCTACCATATTATTAAGATATTTTTAATTGTGAAGCATTACCAAAATGAGTATCTTAAACTAAACTTATAGCCTATGAATATCAATTTTGAATACGACGATGTAAAAGCCAGTAATCGTTTAGAGATTATGGCAGCGCAAAAATTAGAGAAATTATTGGATAAGTATGATTTTATTGTAAGATCCGATGTTTTTTTCAAAAAAGAGAATACCTCTTCCCCCGACACAGGTATGGTTTGCAACATACGCTTAAGTGCACCGGGACCGCGATTATTTGCGCAATCCTCTTCAGCTAGTTTTGAAGCTTCCATAGCTTCTTCGATTGAGGATTTACACCGACAATTAGAAAAAAGAAAAGCAAAAATGCAGTCTCATTAGACTGCATTTTTTTATACCACTTCCTATTCTTCAATCAACGTATATTCCGCGACCGCTTCTTTAATTTTTTCAGAGAAAGGATTTCGCTTTAATTCTAAAAGCAACCGTTTTCTTTTACGATCCGATATTTCAACAGAATCCAAGATTTCCTTTACACGATATTGATATGCGATACGACTTTGTTTCAATGCAATTCGTTCCGAAGCAGTTAAAACGTAATCGGATTCAAATTGATTCAACAAAGGGCGTTTGTTTACTTTTGCACTAACAGTATCTGAATTTTGTGCAACAGCAGTGTTCATCCCCAAAAAAAGGCACATGAAAACACCACCCCAAAGAGCTAGTTTTTTCATTTCATATAGTTGTTCTACCCTTAAAGTAGCAATTTTATTACTACCGGTCAAAAAACTAGCAACTTACTTGCACTTCATCGAAAGTATTGCTCGCTTTAACTGCAAAAGGTAATCTGCCAAGCTTTTTAGATACTTATGGCAAATAGGCTAAAAATATAGTCAAAAGATGTAATGCTTTTTAAACACAAATATCACCTTTGCAAAAACGATAAGGTATTTAAATAAATGATAATCAAGCATTAACGTTTTAAACAAATCACAGTGCTACTTTCCATTTTTTAATACCTTTGCAACTTCAAAAATTTTATATGATAGTCTGGATAGTCTTTATCGCATTTGTACTTGTATTTCTTGCCCTTGACCTAGGGGTATTCCACAAGAACGAACATGTAATCAAATCTAAGGAGGCAGGCATCTGGACCGCTATATGGGTAACGGTTGCCCTAGCATTCAGTGGTGTTATTTATTGGCTCTTCAATGCGGAAATAATTGACAACCCAACTGCACTTACGCCAAATGACGCCGTTTTAAAATATATAACGGGTTATCTCATTGAGCTTTCACTTAGTGTGGACAATGTATTTGTAATCGCCGTTATTTATTCATCCTTTAAAATTCCGCCTTTATACCAACACCGTGTGCTATTTTGGGGAATTCTAGGGGCAATCGTATTTAGAGCATTAATGATTTTATTTGGTGTTGCATTAATAACCAAATTCGAATGGATCATTTACGTTTTTGGAGTATTCTTATTGTATACCGCCTTTAAAATGTTAAAGGGCGATGACGATAATTTTGACCCCAAAAATTCATTTGTGTTTAAACAAATAAAGAAGATTTACCCCGTAACGACGACTATGCATGGTCACGATTTTTTTGTTAAACGAATGGGGCTCAATGCTGCTACACCGCTTTTTGTTGCATTAATAGTGATCGAATTGACAGATATTCTTTTTGCACTTGATAGTATACCTGCCATATTAGCGATAACAGCTGACCCGTTTATTGTATTCAGCTCTAACATACTTGCTATTTTAGGTTTACGATCTATGTATTTTCTAATATCTAGAATGCTAGAAAAATTCAGGTACATCAATTATAGCTTAGTGGTTATTTTAGCTTTCGTAGGTCTAAAAATGCTTTTCTCACATTATGTTCATTTACCTGAATGGGTCTCGCTGACCGTAATTTCGGTAGCACTGATTTCCGGTATTCTTGCATCTACTCTAATTAAGGATAAGAACAAGGAACACGGTACGGAGAGCTAACATTATTTTGTATTTAATTTTGCATCTATAATAGCAACGGCATCATTAACGGTCTGCATTTTTTCCATATCCTCGTTCTCTAACCGAATATCAAAAGCATCCTCCACATCCAACACAATATCTACCAAGTTGGCAGAATTGATATTTAAGTCGTTCATCAGATGGCTATCTTCTGAAATATCAGAAAACGCTACGTCTTCAGGAAGGTAGACTTTTATTATATTTTTTAATTTTTGATACTTTTCTTCTTTTTGCATACTACTATTCAATTTTTAATACTATTCGGTATAAACTTATAGGGTCATTTAGTAAACGCTTTAAAAATTACACAGGCATTGACATCTCCGAATCCAAAACTGGCTTTGGCTATTATACTAGGTGCATATTCTAACGTCTTTCTTGGGATACATGAATCTGCAATCAGTTCAGTTATTTCAGGGTGAACATCTTCACAATTGATATTTTTAAAAACAACTTGTTCTTTAAATTGAAGAATAGCTGCCACACATTCTATACTACCTGCAGCTGCCAAACAATGACCTACTGCACCTTTAAAAGAATTGATTAAAGGAAAATCCGCCCCTTTTCTATTTAAGGCCACGCTCCAATTCTCAATTTCCAAGCCGTCTTTTGAGGTAGCCGTCAAATGTCCGTTAACAACATCTATATCCGATGCTTCTATACCGGCATTGACTACAGCATTCGTAATACAGCGTTGTACCGCCAAGCTGTTGGGAGCTGTCATAGAACCTTCACCTACTTGCCCTCCACTATTGATTTCCCCACCTAAAACTTCGGCGTATATGTGTGCACTACGTTCTTGCGCACTTTCTAAAGATTCTAATACCAAAGCTCCTGCCCCACTACCCGGTATAAATCCGCTTGCAGTTGCACTCATTGGCCGGCTCGCCTTTGCCGGGTCATTATTATATCCCCTAGGCAATATACGCATGGCATCAAAACCTCCCCACACATACGGTCCGCTGTCACTACAACTACCTGTGAGCATAATTTCCGCCTTTCCTTGGCTTATTCTATCATAAGCCATAATTATACCTTCTGTTCCCGTGGTACAAGCTGCAGAATTGGTGGTCACTTGATTTCCACACCCTAACATACCTCCTAAATAAGCACTAATTCCACTTGCCATGGTTTGAATAACCGAAGTACTACCCAATCTTCTCACATTACCATCATCTATTAAATGAATGGCTTCCCTAAATTTATCTACCCCTAGTATACCTGTTCCAAAAACAATTCCACGATCCCAACTAGGCTCATTTGTCGTGTTCTTAACAAGTCCCGCATCATTCCAAGCATCCACACCTGCAATTACACCATACACAATTCCCGAAGCATTTAGCCCCCTTCTTTCTAAGGGAGTAAAATAAGAATTGATCAAATTATCTTTCACCAAGGGCTCTCCCGCTACTTGACAACCAAAGCCAAGTTTCTCTAAATTTGGTTGATGCCTAATGCCACTTTTACCATCCAATAATGCCTGGGTAAAATCAGTAAGACCTACACCATTTGGTGCACAAACTCCTAAACCTGTAATTACAACGCGTCTACCCATTAACTATCTCATCATGCCTGCCAATATACCTTTACAGACCAATTTATCTTGTTCATTATACATTTTTACATGGCACTTTAATTTCTGGAATCTAAAATACTTCAGTTCTGAAATTACTTTTACCCGTTCTCCAGGAAAAACAGGTAATAAAAAATCCATTTCCGAACTGCTCATACTTATACCAACCGTTTTCTCTGCCTCATCTTTCCCCATTAAATATACGCCCAAACACACCAAACCAATTTGGGCACAACACTCCGTCAATATGACCCCAGGCGTTACAGGGTTATTCTTAAAATGACCACTATAAAAATCAGCATCAGCCTTAAACGTATATGAGCCATCAATACCAGTATCATGCGCATTTAAAATTTCATCTACAAATAAAAAAGGATGCGCATAAGGCAATTGGTCCAATATATAAGAATATGATTTTTTCATATGTTTTACATTTACAATAAACTTTCACCACCATCTACCTTGATTACGGTACCCGTTATCCATTTTGCCTCATCAGTGGTAAGTAAATACACTGCATTGGCAATGTCTTCTGGAGTGGTTAAACGATTATTAGGGTTTCTACTCAGGGCATTTTCTTTAATTTGTTCAAAACCGGGAATCATTGATAATGATTTGGTCATTGTAATACCCGCTTGTATACAATTTGCCTTTATACCTACGGAAGCGAACTCCAGTGCAATACTTCTTGTCAATGCCTCTAACGCCACCTTAGCCACTGAAACAGCGCTATAATTAGGTAAGGCCTTGATATTACCTTCACTGGTAAACGATATTACCCTAGTATCATCAGCAAACAACCCTGCTGTTTCCAAGGCTTTTGTCCAATCGAACAAGCTTAATGCCATTGCGTCAAAAGTTATTCTGAAATCTACATCTGTTAAGGTAGGTGCTGTTTTGGAGTACATAGGCTTTAATGTTCCTTTTGCCACGCTATGTACCATTACCTTAATCTTATGCCCTAAAGGCAACTTCTGCCTTATATCATCAATAATTCCTTTTCTTTTCTCAGCATTTAAGGCATCTACATTCATTGCCAGTAATTGATTGCCTAATGCTTCAATTTCCTTGAAATGTTCTTCGATGATATCCATATTTGCTCGTCTATCCCGATGAATTATGATGATGTGGTAGCCATGTGAAGCCAATTTCTTTGCCGTTGCCAACCCTAACCCGCTACTACCGCCTAAAATTAATGCCCAATACCTATTTTCCATACCTAAAATATACTACCATTCTATTAATATCCGTTGTGCCGAAAATCCTGGTCCAAAACTTAGAATGAGCCCTTGCTCTCCTTCCGGAATTTTCTTATCCATGAAGCGCTCTAAAACGTAGAGCACCGTAGCACTGCTCATATTTCCATAAAGACGCAATACCTCTCTAGTGTCATCAATGTTTTTACCTAAAGCGCCAAATAAAGCTTCTACGGTCTGCACAATTTTTCTTCCACCAGGATGAAATACCAAGTGGTCTACTTTCTGAATGGAACTACCGTACTTTCCTAAAAAAGGATGTACTATTTCTGCAAAATGATCAGCAATGGTTTCGGGTACTGCGGGATCAAGTATCATTTTCAATCCGTGGTTGGTAAGGTCAAACCCCATCATTTGGGTAGCATTATGAAAATGGTACATTTCCTCTCCAATTATTTTAGGTCCAATTGCATTTTCTTCGGATGATAATAACACACATGCCGCCCCATCACCAAAAATTGCCGCACTCACCATATTTGCCATGGAATAGTCTTGAAGCTGAAAGGTTGCGGTGGGACTTTCTACCGATACCAAGGCAATGCGCTTACCCGGATTGGATTTCAAAAAATTGTGTGCATATATGAGCTCAGAAACGCCAGCTGCACAACCCATTTCTGTTACGGGAAGTCTAACTACATCTTGTCGCATACCCAATTCATTGATCAAATATGCATCTAACGATGGAATCATTATACCTGTACAACTAACCGTAATAATGTAATCTATTGATGAAGCCGCCCAATTACTTTTGCCCAAGGCTTTCTTTAAAACATTGCCCCCCATACGTTTGGCCTCTCTGCTATAAATCTTGTTCTTATCTTCAAAAGAAGTTGTTTGAAACACATCTTCCGGTGGCATAATTGAATAACGTTTATCTACCGCAGCGCCTTCAAATATTTTAACCACTTTTCTGGTAAACCGTTGCTCTTGCCCACTTAACCAATATTCAACAAGGGGAATAATATCCTCGGTATTTCTATAATACGGTGGTAATTCTTTGGTGACAGTTACAATTCTTGTGTAATTCATAGCTTTCTTATTCTTCAATCTACTACTTCTTTTTTAAAACCCATACATATCTAAATGCCCATTTCCATTGTATGTGATGCGTAACATTAGAAACCCTATGAGCTATTTGTCGCAATTCATTTATTTTAATTGCTCTTCGAATAGATAATAAGCCATCTTTTTTGCCAATTTCAGTTTTTATAAAAAACCAACTAAATATTTTAAACAAGTAATAGGCAACCGGACTACGCTCCAAATCATTGATGACCACCCCAATTGAAGCTAATTGTACAAACCGATTTACAAACTTTAAAACACCATCATCCGTAAAGTGGTGAAGGGTCAATGTAGACATCACAATATCTATTTTTAAATTGGAGAAATCATGCAAAAGAATATCAGCCTGTATATAGCTAATTTCTGGATAATCTATGGTATTCCGCTTTGCCAACTCCAGTGCTTTTGCATTTAAGTCTATTCCTATTAATTTAAGGTCCATATTCTTCTTTCTGGCTGCAGACGCAAGCTTTTTCAGCATGGTTCCATCGGAACAACCCATATCTAAAATCGTATACGATTCTTTCTTTTTAAACCTAAGTAATTCAAAAACAGCATTTAAAGTAATACGGTAACCACCTAGCAAATTATTGACCCTATTAATATCATTTAATATTAACTCAAGCTCGGAGCTGGTACCTTTGTAGGTATCCATAATCTCCACTTCTTCACTTCTATGCTTAAAATCTATCATTAAACTATAGGCTTACCATGTGTTTTTGAAATAATATATCTTAATACTGTTTTTGATCTTCCAATGGTTTTTAAGCCTATTGAAACCCATTTTTCATTTAATAATATGCCTTGTAATATTCTGCCAAACCATAATCTTCTAGCAAAATTTTTAGACCAAGCTTTCCGGTAACCTTGTTCTAAAGCAACACGACTATATTTGCTTTGACCGTAAAATAGAACAATCTGTTCTGAAGCAATTTTAGCACTGTGTATTGCCATAGCCATACCATTGCCACAGAGTGGATGTATAAGTCCCGCAGTATCTCCACACATTAGCATATGGTCTACTATACTGTCTTTTTTATCAAAGGATATTTGTGCTATGGTCATGGGTTTATCAAAAACAGGTTCGGAATTTTCTAGAAATTTTCTTAAAGACGGATTTTCCCCAACAATTTCTTGTGTGTAGCTATCCACATCTTTACAAGCTTTAAAACTTTTGTAGTGTGCTAAATAACAAAAATTTATTGCTCCTGTTTCTGTTTGGGACAAGCCACCATAACCTCCTTTAAAATTGTGTAATGCTACTATACCCTTTGGAAAATCAGCAACCTTATAATGTGCCTTTACCGCCAACCAAGAATACTTCTTTCTACTGAAGTTTCTATTGAGATTCTTATCTAGTACAGAACGCTTACCATATGCGCCAATGACTATTTTTGCCGTATAGTTCTTTACATTTGTTACCACGGTAAATTGATCATTTTTAAACCTCGTAGAAATTACTTTTTCAAAATAAAAAATGACCCCAAGTTCTTTTGCCCGTAGATATAGGTAGTTATCAAATGCATATCTACTTATACCTAATCCGCCCAAAGGCAGTTTGGTTACTATACTATAACCATCAATGGCACTCATACTAAACCGGGAAATTTCTATAGCTCCTTTGGCTCTTAAGTCTATACCCAAACGTTGTAAATATGGCTCAACTTCTTTAGACACATATTCACCGCATACTTTATGATGTGGATAAGTCTGTTTCTCCAATATGGCAACATCCAATCCTTCCATAGCCAAATGAACCGCGGCGCAAAGTCCCGCTAGACCACCTCCAATTATCAGTATGCTATGCTCCTTCATTGCATGGAAGTTACACCAAAAACAAAAAAGCCCTGCAATGCAGGGCTTTTATTTTTAACTCAATACCAAACTTGAAAATCTTAGTTCGTCTGGGTTTTAGCTTCTTGTTTTAGAGACTCACTGGCAACAATTGCCAACTCCACACGTCTATTCTTTGCTTTTCCCGCAGCGGTACTGTTATCACCAACTGGCTGTGTTTCTCCATACCATTTGGTATCAAAACGACTAGCGTCTATGCCTTGGCTTATCAAATAATTGGTTACCGACTCCGCTCTTTGCTTAGAAAGATTAAGGTTATACTCTTCTGCACCTGCACTATCAGTGTGTCCCTCTACCAAAATATTTGATTTTGGGTATTCTTTGAAAATACCAACCAATTTGTTCAATGTAGTTGCAGATGTACCTTGTACATTTGATTTATTGGTGTCAAAATAAACTCCGGCATCTTCGTTAAACGTAACATTGATACCTTCACCTACCCTTTTCACTTCTGCTCCTGGAATTTCCTCTTCTATACGTTCAGCTTGGCGGTCCATTCTATTTCCTATGTATCCACCGGCAGCGCCACCTATGGCAGCACCTAAAATTGCACCCAGAGCGGTATTATTTCCACTACCTACGTTATTTCCTAAAACACCACCGATTACCGCTCCACCCGTTGCGCCTATTACTGCACCTTTTTGGGTTTTATTTGCATTTTTTACTGTACTACAGCTCATTACCATGGCAAGAGCGATTATGTAACTAGTTTTGCGTAATATCATTGTTTTCATATACTTTATTTAATTTATAAGTAGGTAATTATTTTTTACTGAATTCATAAACTACGTTCACGGGTGATCCTTCTACCATAACGTTAGATTTTAGGGTCATTGCATACTCCGTAAGGTTTTCAATATTTAAACGGTAACCCGCACCTCCGGAAATATCCTGGTTTTTCTCGTTAATGAATTTGAACTGTAGTTGGCTTGTATAATTTTCTTCACGTTCTACAACTGACCATCTAATATAACGATCGCCCCCTGTACAAAATGTGGATTGGTCAATGGTATATCTACCAGTGCTGTTATTATCTCTAAAGAACCATTCGCTGCCCTCTAAACAAATATCTTCAACATCATTGAACAAAACAGCCTTAACATTGCCCGTATTACCCTCAAAAGAAACATTGTTCAAGGTCCAAGTACCGCTTAGTAGGTTGCGCTTGCCCCTAGCATCCTTCGAAATTGAGCATGAGGATATTAAGAGTACCACACTAAAAAGCAAAATCATTTTTTTCATAAGTAAATTATTTAGGTTTGATCTATATACGTCGTTTGTCATTATTTGGATGGAAACTTTTTATATTTTCGACCAATTGACACTGCAAAGATGCTCTTAAACAAATATACTTATTGCCTCTTTTAACATTTTTGTTGACCTGTTTCCTTTAATAAGCTATGAGCTCTAGCAAATCTTTTTCAAACCTAGATTTTGCAAGATATTGTGCTTCTAGTTCGGCATTAAAAGGTATTGGCGTTTCTAAGCTACCAACTCTTTTTATTGGACCATCCAGGTACTCAAAACAATTCTCCATGACCATTGCAGAAATATCACTTGCAATTCCGCCGAAAAGGCTATCTTCCTGTAGTATTATAACTTTTCCTGTTCTTATAACCGAATCATAAATAGCTTTTGTATCTAGGGGTTGCAAAGTTCTTAAATCCAATACATTTGCCCTAATTTCCGTATGCTTATCTAAAGTTTCCAATGCCCAGTGCACTCCTGCACCATAGGTAATAATAGTTATTTGATCTCCCTGCCTTAAAAGACTGGCTTCCCCCAAGGGCAGGGTATAGTAATCAACAGGTACTTCTTGGTATACACTTCTGTACAACCCTTTATGTTCAAAAAACAATACCGGATTCGGATCTTCAATTGACGTAGCAAGCAATCCTTTTGCATCATATGGAAACGCGGGGTACACAACTTTTAAACCGGGTGTTTTGGTAAACCATGCTTCATTGGTCTGGGAGTGAAAAGGACCTGCCGCTACCCCACCACCACAGGGCATTCGTATAACTACATCTGCGTTTTCTCCCCATCTGTAATAGCTCTTTGCCAAATAATTTACAATAGGATTAAATCCGCTACTGGCAAAATCCGCAAATTGCATTTCCATAACCGCCTTCATACCGTTTATGGACAAACCCATAGAAGCCGAAACAATTGCCGATTCGCAAATAGGTGTATTACGTACTCTTTCTTTACCAAAATCGTTAACGAACCCGTCGGTAATTTTAAATACCCCACCGTATTCAGCGACATCTTGTCCCATTATCACCAGGTTATCAAACTTCTTCATAGCCTGTCTCAAACCTTCTGATATGGCATCTACCAAACGGATTTTTGTAATAAATTTACTAGGTCTAACTTCTTTATAATCAAATTTTTGATACACATCACCTAACTCTATAGTTTCATTAGGTTTAATAGTATCCTCAGCAAAAGCAATTCTCAAATGTTCATCAATTTCTACCTGTATTTCAGTTTTGTAAGCCGCCATACTTTCTGGAGTCAACAAATTTTCGCCGATCAAATAAGTCGTAAAATTTTCTAGCGGATCTTTAGCCGCCCAGGTATCCAGAAGCTCTTGAGGCACATATTTTGTTCCGCTGGCCTCTTCATGTCCGCGCATGCGAAACGTCTTAAATTCCAACAAAATTGGTCTTGGATTTATACGCATATCCCTTACCAAATGAGCAACTTTAAAATAAACTTCTAAAATATTGTTCCCATCAATAATATGCGATTCCATACCATAACCCACACCTTTATCGGCGATATTATCACACTTAAATTGCTCGTTTGTGGGAGTAGACAATCCATACCCATTGTTTTCAACACAAAAAAGTACAGGAAGTTCCCAAACAGCGGCGACATTTAACGCTTCATGAAAATCTCCTTCACTTGTTGCTCCTTCCCCTGTGAATACAGCAGTTACTTTTTTCTCCTTTTTGAGTTTATGAGCCAAAGCAATACCATCTGCAACACCTAACTGCGGACCCAAATGAGAGATCATACCGATAATCTTGAAATCTTGTGTGCCAAAATGAAAGCTACGGTCCCTACCCTGTGTAAATCCGCTAGCTTTACCTTGCCATTGCGCAAATAATCTATATAATGGAATTTCCCTGGTTGTAAAAACACCCAAGTTTCTATGCATGGGCAATATATATTCATCTTCCTTTAAAGCCGTAGTTACCCCTACAGAAATAGCCTCTTGACCAATACCACTAAACCATTTGGAAATTTTGCCCTGTCTCAGTAATATCAACATTTTCTCCTCTACCATACGAGGTTTAAGCATTGATTTATAAAGTTTTAACTTAACGTCTTCCGTTACTTTAAAATCGGTGTAATTCATTGATAAGGTCAATTTAGACTATTAAACTATAAATGTAACAAAAATGGATATAGCAAGTATCGATTATAACAACGCTATTAAATCAGCAATAATTATTAATTTTACGTAAAATCTTTAAAATATGAGTTTGGTACCTAGTGTAGACTTGACTGACTTTCTTTCGGAAGATCCAAAAAGAAAACAGAAATTTATAAATGAAATTGGAAAAGCCTTTGAAGAGATTGGCTTTGTTGCGTTGGGCGGACATTTCCTGTCCGATGAGCTGGTAGATTCGCTTTATGCAGAGATAAAAGCTTTTTTTGATTTACCTGATGATGTAAAAGACGGGTACCAAATTGAAGGCATAGGCGGGCAACGTGGTTATACTTCATTTGGTAAAGAACATGCCAAAGGTAGAAAAGAAGGTGATTTAAAAGAGTTTTGGCATTTTGGACAGTATGTTGAGGATAATGATAAGTTAGAAAAGGAATATCCTGCAAATGTCATTGTAAAAGAATTACCTGAGTTTAACAAAGTAGGTAAGGAAACGTATAAAATGTTGGAAAAAACGGCAAAATACGTTTTACGCGCATTGGCCCTTCACTTAAACTTAGATGAGTTTTATTTTGATAACTTCATAAAAAACGGAAATTCAATTTTACGTCCAATCCACTACCCACCTATAAAGTCAGAGCCAAAGAATGCCGTTAGAGCTGCTGCACATGGCGATATAAATTTGATTACCCTTTTAATGGGTGCACATGGTAAAGGTTTACAAGTGCAAAACCACGAAGGCGAATGGGTAGATGCCATTGCAAAGCCAGATGAGTTAATGATCAACGTTGGCGATATGCTGTCACGATTAACAAATAATAAATTGCTTTCCACAATCCATCAGGTGGTTAACCCTCCTAAGGAACTTTGGGGCACTTCTAGATATTCTGTTCCTTTCTTTATGCATCCTGTTAGCGAAATGCCGCTAAACTGTTTAGAGAACTGTATTGATGATGAGCATCCTAAACTATATGAAGATATTACTGCTGGAGAATTTTTACATGAAAGATTAATTGAGTTAGGGTTAATTAAAAAATAATAACCATGGATCTAAAAGACCAGTTAAAGAATCTTTTTCCAGACCACGAACCCGAAGAAAACGAGGTAGAAAATAAGGAGAAAAACCCTATTTGGCTTCAAGACGACCCAATAATCTGTAAGTACGAGAAACGCAAAGGTAAACCCATTACAATATTGGAAGGTTATACCGGTGCAGACGAAGATTTTAAGAAATTGGCCAAAGAACTAAAGACGAAATTGAGTGTTGGTGGCAGTTTTAAAGACGATAAAATTATAATTCAAGGAGATTATCGCGATAAAATCATGTCAATACTTAAAGATAAAGGCTTTGCAGTGAAGCGTGTAGGCGGTTAATTTAACATTATTTCAGTCTTTAAAACTATCATTTGTTTTCTGTTAAATAATTTTATAACGTTGTTATAAGTATTATTTTTAATCATTCTAACTAAATCAAACCTGGTATGAGTTCTCTCTTACACATTACCAATGGAGATGTTTTTACCGAACGCCTTCAGAAATTAAATTTAGACGGTGACGTCATTACATGGCGCGAAATGCTTTGTGAAGGCCAAACACTGCCTAACGTAGGTACGGAAACATTTTGGAAAGCACGTTTTGAGTTTCTCCATAAAAATTATAAAGTTTCAAAATCGTGGTTTATAGAAAAGACACTCAAAGAATACAGATCGCTCTGTAGTCATAAACAACAAGATCATATCGTACTTTGGTTCGAATATGATCTTTTTTGTCAAGTGAATATGCTAGCGGTCATTAGCTGGCTTCTCACCCATAGAAAATATGCCCAAATATCTTTGGTATGTAGTGGTAAGGAAGATGAATCTGATAAGATGTATAGCCTTAACGAGCTATCTGACGAACAATTATTGGGTCTTTACAAAAACAAAAAGGTATTAACACAAGATGATACCGAATATGCCGATTATGTTTGGCAACTTTACTGTAGCAATAACCCTATTCGGTTAGAGAACCTGACCGACTTTAAGGATTATCAGTTTGATTATTTAGGTGATGCCGTAAAATCCCACTTAAAACGTTTTCCAAGCATTAATAACGGACTTAATGATATGGAGAATACCATTTTAAAATTGGCCATTGACAAAAAACCAAAGTCCAAAACAGAATACATGGATGTGCTGCTTAAAAATCAGGGAAATCTTGGTTTTTCCAATACTCAATATGATCGTGCCATAACACGATTAAAACCTTTGATCACCAGCTTAAATCCTGTCCGTATTTCCAAAAAAGGAAAGGAAATCCTAGAAGGCAAAACAAGCTATTATTCTTGTATTCAAGACAACGATGTGTATTTAGGAGGTGCTTTAAAGTACAATTTCCTTTATAATACTACTACGAACCGAATCTTAAAATTATAGCATGCAACTAAAGCCTGCTGAGCTTGTCATCAATGAAGATGGCAGTATTTATCATCTGAATTTATTACCAGAAGATATTGCAACCACAGTTATCACCGTTGGCGACCCAGATAGGGTTGGTCAGGTTTCCCGTTTTTTTGATACCATTGAGGTCAGAAAAGGAAAGCGTGAATTCCATACCCATACCGGGCATTTGAACGGCAAACGAATTTCTGTTATTTCTACCGGCATAGGTACGGATAATATTGATATTGTCTTAAACGAGTTAGATGCATTGGTAAACATTGATTTTAAGACAAGAACATTAAAAAAAGAGCACACTTCTTTAAATATTATTAGAATAGGGACCAGTGGGGCCATACAACCCAACATACCCATTGATTCGTTTTTAATAAGTGAATATGCTATAGGATTTGATGGGCTTTTGCATTTCTATGAGCACAATAACATCAATTATCCAGAAATAGAAGAATCATTCATAGCACACACCTCTTGGCATAAGACCAAAGCAAGGCCATACGTACTATCCTACTCAAAAAAACTAGGAGAACTGTTTACGGATAATCGTATACGATTAGGATTCACAGCAACAAATACAGGGTTCTACGGTCCTCAACAGCGACAATTACGAATTAAGCCAAGTCAAATGGAATTAAT
Source organism: Maribacter sp. UBA3344 (assembly GCF_002362375.1). Lineage (NCBI taxonomy): Bacteria > Pseudomonadati > Bacteroidota > Flavobacteriia > Flavobacteriales > Flavobacteriaceae > Maribacter > Maribacter sp. UBA3344. Next base: position 50,538 of record NZ_DERI01000008.1, read on the forward strand.
GGAGAAATTATCCTCTTTTTCCTATAATGATCTTCAATTGACCAACCTTGAGATGGAAACTTCGGGTATTTATGCCCTTTCACAGCTACTAGGTCACGAGGCCGTATCACTAAATTGTATTTTAGCGAACAGGTCAACCGGGGAGTTCTCTACTACCCCAACCGCTTCGGTAGATAAACTTATTGAATTCTGTTTAGAAAGATTGGCTTAACATAGATTTACAATAATCTTAAAATTGTACTACTTATTTTTACGCAAATCTTACAATGAAAAAAGACAATTTAAAGCATAGGGATATTAATTGGCTCTATTTTAACGAGCGTGTTCTACTTGAAGCTAAAAGTGGTGACACACCGTTGTTAGAGCGATTAAAGTTTTTGGCGATATTCTCATCTAATCTAGATGAGTATTTTAAGGTTCGTGTCTCTCAGCTTCGTCAAATTAAAAATCTTGATAAAAAGTTTCGTAAAAAATTAATGTTCAAGGCTAATTCTACCTTACAGCATATTTTACAAACCGTAAACGAACAACAAGTACAATTTGGCAAAGTCATAGCTTCTACCCTAGCTCAATTGGAAGAACATGACATATTCATTAAGAACTCCAAAAACATTAGTGAAAACCAGAAGCAATTTTTAGAAGAGCTGTTTTTGAATGACATAAAAGATGCATGTGAGATTCATGAGGAAAATGCATTTTTAACCGATGGTGCGCTTTATTTAGTAGTAGCACACCCTGGAGATGAATATAGCCTTGTTAAAATACCAACAGATGGACAAGAACGCTTTATTCCTATTCCAGGAGATGGTCATCAATTTTGCTATATAGATGATGCAATAAGGCTTAATATTGAAAAATTACTTCCGTCAAAAGTGGTCCTTGGTTGTTATTCTATTAAACTATCTAGAGATGCGGAATTATATTTGGATGACGATTACTCTGATGTAGAACTTGTTGAGAAAATTTACAATTCTTTGGACAAACGCCTATCCGGTCAGGCCACCAGACTACTTTATGATGAGTCAATGCCAAATTGGCTCATAGATTCATTGAAACGTGATTTTAAACTAGGAGACGTTGATCTTTCACCAGGCGGCACTTACCATAATTTATCCGATTTTTTCTCTTTTCCCGCTCCAGATGGAACAGCACATTTACAATACCAAGGGAAACCGGCATTGCCTCACCCAGAATTATCATTTACAACGGATATATTTAATAGTATTGCCACAAAAGACCAATTGGTACATTTTCCGTACCAAGATTTTAAGGTGGTTGAAGATTTTTTGACAGCAGCAGCCACAGACCCACAGGTAAAAGCTATAAAAATGACCATTTACCGTATTGCCAAGTCATCATCTCTAGCAGATGCCATATTGACCGCATTGGATAATCATAAAGAGGTCACTTTATTCGTAGAGGCACAAGCAAGGTTCGATGAAGCCAATAACATTAAATGGGGACGTATTTTTGAGGAGAAAGGCGCTAAAGTAATTTTCAGCATACCACAAGTAAAGGTGCATTCAAAAATTGCCATGGTATATAGAACGGAGGGCGAAATTGAAAAGCGCTACGCTTATATTGGCACTGGTAATTTTAATGCTAAAACATCCAAAATTTATTGTGATCACGGTTTATTTACCGCTCATAAGAAAATAACCAAAGATTTAAGCCAGGTTTTTCAGGTGCTGGAACGTAAATTGATCGTACCTAAATTGAAGCGTTTATTGGTTTCGCCGTTTACAACCAGAATTACGTTTATGAACCTTATTCAAAATGAGATTACGGCGGCATTGAACGGAAAGAAAGCTGGTATTACTGCGAAAATGAACAGCCTTGAAGATTCTAACATGATCAAGGCTCTGTACAGAGCTGCTAATGCAGGTGTTCATGTAAGGTTAATCGTAAGAGGGTTCTGTTGCTATTTAACATCTAACGAAAATCCTAGTGACGGCATGAAAGACAACGTGTACATTACTAGTATTGTAGATCGGTATTTGGAACATGGGCGTATCTATTTATTTGAAAATGGCGGAGACGAACTAATGTACATTGGGTCGGCTGATTGGATGACCCGTAACCTTGATAGAAGAATTGAGGTATTAACACCCATTTTGGACGAGGACATCTTTAACGAATTGAAGCATATTCTGTCATTGCAGCTAAATGACAATCAAAAAGCACGTATACTTGATGTAAACAACACCAACAAAAAAGTCGATATGGCCGATGGTGACGCACCAACAAGATCACAATACGCAATCTATGACTATCTAAAAAGTAAATTGAATGAAAACGGTTAAGATAATTGGAGTTCCAGAACATTTTAACCTTCCTTGGCATCTAGCCATTGAAGAAGGTGCTTTTGAGGAGCGTGGTATTCAACTTGAATGGACAGATATACCTGAAGGAACAGGTAAAATGAGCCAAATGCTCAAGGATGGGGAAACAGACCTGGCAATCATTTTGACAGAAGGTATTATTAAGAGCATCACCGAAGGTAACCCCGTAAAAATTATTCAAGAATATATTGCATCTCCCCTGCTTTGGGGTATACACGTAGACGCCAAAAGTTCGTTCCAATCATTAAATGCGTTAGAAAATACCACTGCAGCCATTAGTCGCTTTGGCAGTGGCAGCCATTTAATGGCTTACGTTCAAGCTAAGCAAATGGGATGGGACACCTATAATCTAAAATTCAACATTATAAACAATCTTGAAGGTGCAATTAATGGTTTAGCTTCTGGTGATGCTGATTATTTTATGTGGGAGCGTTTTACCACAAAGCCTTTGGTAGATAAAGGTACTTTTAGACATTTAGGAAATTGCCCTACACCATGGCCTTGTTTTGTTCTTGTAGGAACCAACACCTTTCTTGAAGAAAATAGCGGAATTCTAGATCATATACTTGAGATAATCAATACCTATACTAGAGAATTTAAACAAATACCTAAAATAGATACTACGCTAGCAAATAGGTATCATCAACAATTGGAAGATATTCAAGAGTGGTTGCAAATAACCGATTGGAGTCAAAAACAGCTACCCGCAGAGACTTTGACCCATGTACAAAACACATTACGGGAACTAAATCTTATAGAAGATTCAATTCCCGTAACAGATATTTTAAAATAGTTTTATATTGTCGCTAAACTAAAATGCTTTTGAATCAATGCTTTAAAGGTATCATCTGACAAAGGCTTTTGCGCATAATCGGCAACATATTTGTTTGTATTAGCTCTCTCTTTATCGTCTTTATTATCACTAATTGTAACTAGAACAATGGTTATTTGATCTTTAAGCTTTTTAGGAACCATATCCTCATAAGCTTTCATAAACTGCCAACCGTCCATCACCGGCATTCTTAGGTCTAACATGACCATACAAGGTAATTCCAACTGCTCTTGACCTTTACCTAGAATAAAATCTAAAGCTTCTTGACCGTTTAATGCAGAATTAATATTGACGTCCATATCCAGCTTATTGATAAAAATAGAATGCAAGAAGTTACTTGCATCATCATCATCGACCAGTAAAATAGTATTCAGCCTGTCTAAGTTATTCATTTAAGTAGTTTTAGTTTGTTTGATTGAGTGGTGTACCTTTTGATACCTACTAAATTTAAAGTATTTATTTATTATCTAACTTACCACGTTATCATTTTATTGCCTAAATCATTCAAAATTTTATTACTGGCAGAAAAATGTCCATTACCAAACCAGTACCCACGATTAGCACTTAATGGCGATGGGTGACCCGATGTTAAAATCGAATGCTTCTTTGCATTGATCAGTTTCGCTTTTTTTTTGGCAAAGCCACCCCATAATAGAAAAATCAATTGCTCTCTGTTCTCTGAAAGCGATCTTATAACAGCATCGGTAAATGTTTCCCACCCCTTTTTCTGATGACTTCCGGCTTCATGTTCCCGTACGGTAAGCGTAGCATTTAACAATAAAACACCCTGTTTAGCCCAATCTTCAAGATTTCCACTCTGCGGGTATGTTTTGCCTATATCATTTTCCAGTTCCTTAAATATATTCACTAATGATGGTGGATGTTTTACACCATCCTTTACCGAAAAACATAATCCATTAGCTTGATTAGGACCATGATAGGGATCCTGCCCTATAATTACAACTTTTACATCATTAAAATCACAATAATCAAATGCCGCAAAGATGTCATTTTTACTGGGGTAGCAAGTGTGCTCACTATACTCATTGTCCACAAATTGTATAAGATCTTTAAAATAAGGCTTTTCAAATTCACCCACGAGTTGATGTCGCCAACTTGGAACTAGTTTATTTTGTAAGGTATTCAATAGATCATTCATCTTTTTCAAATGTAATATTATGATTATCACAAGTCAACTCATGTCATAACAATTAAATACTAAACATAATTCCATTAATTAGCCCCAGAACACATTTCATCGGATCAACCGATAATTGCTCCATCTATTAGATTTCATTGTCAATGTGTACCTTTGCCACTTATTATTAAGATAACGTGGCCAACATACATTCCAAAACATTACAAGACCTAGAATTTCCATCGGTATTACAACAAGTATCCCTTAGGTGCCATACTGAACTAGGTAAAGAAACCGCTTTACAAATTGCCCCTTTCATTACGGAAGAGGTCATCAAAATTGAACTGGGCAAAACTGCTGAATACCTATCTTCATTAGTAAGTGAAAATCGTATTCCAAATCATGGTTTTGATAGTATCAATACCGATTTAAAGCTATTGAAAATTGAAAACACCACTTTAGAACTCCAAGGTTTTAAACGTATAGCCAGTATTTGCTTAACGGTGGCACAACATCAAAAATTTTTTAAAAAATTCAAGGATTACTATCCATTATTAAATGATTTTGCCGTTAAACTTGAACCCAATACTGAAATACCCAATCTAATCAATGGCGTAATTGATCGATTTGGAGAGGTTAAAGACAATGCCTCCGATCAGTTATTTGCCATAAGACGACAAATTAATGCCGTAAGGGGAAAAATCAGCCAAAGTTTTGGTGCTGCCCTTAACACCTACCAAGCCTCGGATTACCTTGATGAAATAAGGGAATCGGTCGTAGAAAATAGACGCGTGTTGGCGGTCAAGGCCATGTACCGTAAAAAAATCAAAGGTGCCGTCATGGGTACATCAAAGACAGGAAGTATAGTTTACATAGAACCGGAAGCTGCCTTAAAGTACAGCAGAGAGCTAAACAACCTAGAATTTGAAGAGAAGGAAGAAGTACAGCGTATCCTTAAGCTGTTAACTTCCCAAATTAGACCATTTAGAGCTCTTTTAAGCGCATATCAAGAATTTCTAACACAAATAGACGTCATAGCAGCAAAAGCTAAGTACGCGGAAGATATCAACGCTTTAATGCCTGAAATCAATGCAGACAATAGGTTGTATCTGAGGGAAGCATATCATCCGTTGTTATTTTTAAACAATAAGCGCAAAGGGGAAAAGACTTTTCCACAGACTATAGAACTTCATCAAGAAAACAGGATCATTGTTATTTCCGGTCCCAATGCTGGTGGTAAGAGTATTACCTTAAAAACCATTGGCTTGCTTCAAGTAATGCTTCAAAGCGGAATGTTGATACCTGTTCACGAGAGAAGTGAAGTTTGCTTCTTTAAAAAGATTTTAACCGATATAGGAGACAACCAAAGTATTGAAAATCACTTAAGTACATATAGTTATCGTTTAAAGAACATGAACCAGTTTTTAAAGCGATGCGATGATAGCACCCTGTTTTTAATAGATGAATTTGGAACAGGTAGTGACCCTGAATTGGGCGGTGCGCTTGCCGAAGCGTTTTTAGAAGTGTTTTATGAACGCGGGTCTTACGGAGTCATAACTACTCACTATGCCAATTTAAAGGCTCTTGCCAATGAATTACCGCACGTAACCAATGCCAATATGCTTTTTGACGGCAAAACATTGGAACCTACCTTTCAATTAATTTTAGGACAAGCCGGTAGTTCATTTACATTTGAAGTAGCCCAAAAAAATGGTATTCCCTATTCATTGATCAATAAGGCGAAAAAGAAAATTGAACGAGGTAAAGTAAGGTTTGATGCCACCATTGCAAAATTGCAGAAAGAACGCAATAAAATGGCGCAAACAGGGTCTAGATTAAAAGAGGAAGAAGACAAGGCCAGAGAAGAAAGTCAGCGTTTGGAAAAACTAAATGCAAAAATAAAATCTAAACTTGAAAACTATCAAGAGCTCTACGATCATGATCAGCGAATGATCCAATTGGGGAACAAGGTAAACGTTGCTGCAGACAAATATTTTCAAGATAATAAGAAACGACCTTTGGTTTCTGAACTTTTGCGAATTGTAGAAACAGAAAACAGTAAAAGAAAAAAGAAAACGGCGCACCAAGCCAAATTGGAAAGAGCCAAAAAAGCTCAAGTTGCACAGGAAGTACAAAAAGAAGTAAAGGTAATTCGCGAGAAAAAGAAGGTAGAAAAGAAAAAGGCGATTATTAAGGAAAGGAATAAACCAAGACCAATTTTTAAGGTTGGTGATCGGGTACGTATGCAAGATGGTAAAGCTGTTGGGAGCATAGATTCTCTAGAAAAAGGGAAAGCAATTGTTAATTATGGCATTTTCACCACCAATGTCAGTGTTGACCAGTTAGAAATGGTTGAAAAGAAAAAATAGCTTATTCGGTACTCATAAGAATTCAAAGATATATACGTTCTATTAAAACAATATAATCCCCCAAAAGTTAAGTAAACGATATGAAAAAACATTTTTGTAGTCTATTATCATTAGGCATTGTTCTTAATGTATTATCATGTTCTTCATCTGACAATACGGTTATTGAACAAGAAGAAACGACCGAAGTTTTAGTAGAAGAGACCGAGATTAATGAAGAGGAAGAACCAGAAGAAGAACCAGAAATTGAAAATGAAGAAAGTCTCATTGTTTGGGAAAATTGGTACTTATCTGTTCCTATTGACAATGGCGATGGCAAGGCTACCTCTATTTTTTATGAGGATATTGTAAATGAGCAATTAACTGATGAAGAGTCCGAGTATTTTTATAAAAATGATGATGGCACGTATACCATGTTCACGAGATTTACAGGATTCACCACTTCTGGAACTTCTGAATTGGGTGATAAATATTGCAGAACGGAATTAAGAGAATTTTGGCAAGGCAATCAAAGCACGGATGATAACTGGTATATGGATGAAGGAACGCATATATTGGAAACTACCTTAAACGTTGATTTTGTTGAAGGTAACGGTAGAACTATAATTGCACAGATTCACGGAAAAGAAACCGAAGGTTTAGAGGGGTCACCAGCAACCGTTAAGATAAGATGGAACAGTGGTACCATTCAATTGGATTACTACACCGTACCTAATGATAACGAGTCATGGACCAGTACTTATGACAACAAGATAGATGTGGCCGATGTTGATAACGAAATATTTACTTTTAAATTAAAAATAGAAGATGGTAAGTGTTACTACGCATTAGAATGTGAAGCAAAAGATATTTCTATTGACTACACCCTAATGTATGATTATGTTGGTAATGGATATGCTTATCAAAATTATTTTAAAACCGGAAACTACTTTGGCTGGCATGATGATTACGAGCAAACCGCACAAGTAACCCTAAGAAAAGTTGTAACTGATCATTATTAAAAATGAGGTATTCAAATTAGACCAAAATGGTTTAGTTAGAAGAAATATAACTGAAAATTAAACACTTACAAAAAATCATATACGATTTTTGTAGGTGTTTTTTTATTAAATCCATACCCCTATTCTCGCTCAAACCTGGATTTCATTAAAATCGAACTTAAAAATTTCGCTTTATCCCCTTAGCGGACTTATTTAAACTTACTTTCATTTCCTTAAATAGATCATAAAATTTAATAAGGTACACTTTCTCTAATGTATCTTTACAATGTGGAACAGTCTAAAAAAATAATTCTCTTTGATGGCGTTTGCAACTTATGCAACAATAGTGTGCAATTTGTAATTAAGCGTGATATTAACGATGTATTCCAATTCGCTGCCTTACAAAGTGAAACAGGAAAAAGGCTATTAACAGAACGAAATATTGACACCCAAGAAATTGACTCTATAATTCTTATAGAACCCAATATTGCCTATTACACAAAATCCACAGCCGCTCTTGAAATTGGAAAACATTTAAAAGGACTTAAGGCAATATCTTCCATTTTACTGTGGCTACCCGAGGCTTTAAGAAATATCGTATACGATTTTATTGCTAGAAATAGATATAAATGGTATGGTAAAAAAGATAATTGTATGATTCCGAGTGAGGAATTAAAAAGCAAATTCATCTAATCTCTTGAATTCCCCTCCTAGGTTTTAAATTTTAATTCTAATAAGTATAGTTTTACTCCATTTAACATTTAAGCTCATACATTTATTATCAATGACTTATATTATCAACATTGATATAAACATTGAATTTAATGAGCGATTTAAAAAGGAAACGATATAAGAAAAAAAGATATGTAATACCTATCACACTAATAGTTTTACTAATTGCCATACGGCTCTCCCTACCCTACATCGTAAAAAATTACGTAAATAATGTTCTTGCGGACATTCCTGGATATTATGGTCAAGTTGAAGACATTGACCTATCTATTATTCGGGGTGCCTACACCATACACGGCATGTACCTCAATACAGTTAACGGCAATACGGAAGTACCATTTTTAGATTTTAAAGAAACCGATATATCCATAGAATGGAATGCTCTATTTCACGGAAGGATCGTTAGTGAAATCGAAATGAGAGAACCTACTGTCATTTATATTTTTGAAGACCAACAAGACTCCACTACACAAGCTGATGCTGAAGATTGGACCAAAGCGTTAACCGACCTAGTTCCAATTGATATTAACCGATTTACAGTTAAAAATGGAAAACTTACATTTTTACAGCTGCAAGCTGACCCCAACATAGATCTGCACTTGTCTCATGTAGAACTCTCCGCAACCAACTTAAGAAATGTAATTGAAAAAACAAGAACGTTACCATCTAACATTAAGGCTACTGCCACCTCTATCGGTAATGGTGATGTAATATTAGAAGGTGATATGAATTTGGTAAAAGAAATACCGGATATGGATATTACTTTTAGTTTGGAAAATGCCAATGCAACGGCTCTTAACGACTTTACTAACCACTACGCCGGAATTGATTTTGACGAAGGTTCATTTGATTTGTTCGGAGAACTTGCCATTGCCGATGGATATTTAAAGGGTTCGTTTAAACCTATTTTAAAAAATGCCAAACTAATTGGCAAAGATGACGGCTTCTTGAAAACCTTATGGGAAGGCTTTGTTGGCTTTTTTAAATTCATTCTTAAAAATCATAAGCAAGATACGCTCGCCACTAAAATTCCGGTTGAAGGAGACCTTAACAGCGTTAAAACAAAAATCTGGCCCACAGTTACGCGAATTTTCAGAAATGCATGGATACAGGCTTATAAGGACATTACAGATGATGATTTAAACTTTAAGGATGCCGCCGATGGAGCCGATAAGTTAAATGAGAAATCAAAAAAGAATTAAATCAAAATATCCAATTGCTACCCAAACCCAGGAAAAATTATTCATCCAAACAATAATGAACGATACTATAAAAAAAATTGCCCTTAGCGGTTACATTTCCAAAGGCATCGTATTTTCCATTACAGGAATTCTAGCTTTCTTATCGGCATTTAATATGGGAGGAAGAAAAGCTGGAAAAATTTCAATTATTAATTATTTGGAACAACAAACCCTAGGCTCTGTAATTGTAGTTTTACTAGGTGTAGGACTTATTTGCTATGGCATTTGGAGATTGATACAAGGGGTAAACGACCCTGAAGGCATTGGAACCGATTTTAAAGGTTTAGTAAAACGAATTAGTTTTTCCATAAGCGGAATCATTTACTTCTCACTAGGCTTAATTGCCATTGTCGAAGCGTTCGGTTTATTTTCCATTTATAGTACTGGCAACAATAGCAAAGAACCTCTATTAAATACATCCACCCGCTCCTTGATTTTTATTATCATTGGAGGTGCCCTTGGCATAAAAGCGGTATACCAATTTGTTAAAATCTATAAAGGTAATTTCATTAACAACTTTGACATACAATCCGTCACATCACTGAACACACGAAAATATATTAAAAGAATGGGTTATGCCGGTTTACTATCCAGAGGCATTGTCACCAGTATTATTTCCTATTTTTTTCTGTCAACAGGAATTGATTTAAATGCCTCTTCTAAACAAGTCAAAGGTACTGCCGAAGCTTTTTCATTTATACAAGATCAAGCTTATGGCAAATATTTATTAGGTTTTGTTGCTGCCGGTTTGGTTTGCTATGGGTTGTTCATGTTCAGTACCGCAGCCTACCGCAAGTACAATGATTGAAAAATTTATTTTTTATAATTATCGTCCCAATTCTTAACCTTTGGTTCGTGCAATTTATCAACTGACTTTGCTACCATCATAGAAACGGAAGCGTCACCAGACACGTTAATTACCGTTCTACACATATCCAATGGTCTATCAACAGCAAATATAAGCGCTAATCCAGCTTCAGGTATTCCTGCTTGCGCAAGAACAATAACCAGCATTACCATACCTGCTCCGGGTACCGCAGCGCTTCCTATTGATGCAAGGGTAGCCGTTACAATAATACCCAATTGCGCGGAAAGACTAAGCTCCATACCAAAAGCTTGAGCAATAAAAACCGCTGCAATAGCTTGGTATAAACTAGTACCATCCATATTTATAGTTGCACCAATTGGCAATACAAAACTTGTTACTTCTTCATCTACCCCCAAATGCTCCTCTACCCTTTCCATGGTGACCGGCAGCGTAGCAGCACTGGAACTTGTTGAAAAAGCTAGAAGTTGTGCGGGTGACATGCCTTTCATGAACTTACTTGGAGAAGTTTTAGTAAAAATCCAAACCAAAAGTAGATAAACACCTAACATTAGCGCTAATCCTAGAATAACACAGAAAGCATACCACGCCAAGGCTTTAAAGAGGTCCATACTTGGAGATTCCACGATTAAGGCTGCCAATAATGCAAATACACCATAAGGTGCCGCCAGCATAATTAAATCTATAAGCTTTAGAATTACCTCATTAAAACCATCAAAGAACTTTTTTACAGGTGTTGCTTGTTCCTCAGGTATGAGTATCAATCCTATTCCAAAGAAAATGGCAAAAAATATCACTTGCAGCATGTTTCCATTATCAGAAGCTGCATTAAATATATTACTAGGCACCAAATCTTCCAGCGCTTGTAACGGACCCGCTTCTTTTTGCTTTTCCGCTTTAGACTTTATGGCATCGGCATCACCCTTGTAGTTTTCAACCAGTTCAGTTCTTGTCTGTTCGGTAATTGAGCCCCCAGGTTTCACAATATTTACTACCCCTAAACCTATGGTAACGGCAATAACGGTAGTGGCAATGTATATAGCTATGGTGCGCCCTCCCATCTGTGAAAGCTTAGAAATATCCTTTAAATCCGATACTCCTTTTATTAACGAGCCCAAAATAAGTGGTACCGCTATTAATTTTAATGAGTTGATAAAAATGTTACCAAATGGTTTGATCCAATCTGAAATAAATTTTGGACCCCATTCCAATTGAACCATTGCTAAAGCAAATAAAACCCCTGCCAACATTCCCAATAGAATTTGCCAATGCAACTCAAGCTTCCTCATAAATAATTTAGTTTAGGGAAGTAAGATAGTATTTTGCAAGGAAAAGTGCTAAAAACGAACCTATAATTTAATAGTTCTATTCATAAGCGTATAGTCCGCTAACACCAATGCCGTCATAGCTTCTACAATGGGTACCGCTCTTGGCACTACACATGGATCGTGTCTTCCCTTACCCTGTGTTTTCACCATATTACCCTCTTTATCAATAGTTTCATAGCCTTGTATTACTGTAGCCACTGGTTTAAATGCAACATTGAAGTAAATATCCATTCCGTTACTTATTCCCCCTTGAATACCACCACTGAAATTAGTCTTTGTAGATCCGTCACTATTAAATTGATCGTTATGTGCACTACCTTTCATCTTTACACCTTCAAAACCACTACCATATTCAAAGCCTTTAACAGCATTGATCGATAGCATTGCCTTGCCTAATTCAGCGTGTAACTTATCAAATACAGGTTCACCCAAACCAATCGGTACATTTTTGGCGACGCAGGTAATTATTCCACCTATGGTATCACCTTCCTTTTTAATAGATTTTATATACTCTTCCATCCTAGCGGCCATTTCCGAATCAGGACATCTCACCACATTGGATTCCGTTAGAGAAAGATCTAATTCCGTATAGTGCTTACCTAAGCCCAAATCACCCACTTGTGAAACAAAGGCTTGTATCTCAATTCCTTTTAAAAACTGTTTTGCAATGGCACCTGCCACTACCCTGCTAGCCGTTTCCCTTGCTGAACTTCTTCCTCCACCACGATAATCTCTAAAACCATACTTTTGATCATATACATAATCTGCATGAGACGGTCTGTAAGAATCTTTAATATGACCATAATCCTTAGACTTCTGGTTGGTATTATGTATAGCAAAACCAATTGGAGTACCTGTGGTCCTACCTTCAAAAATACCGGAATAGAATTCTACTTCATCCGGCTCTTTACGCTGGGTAACTATAGCAGACTGCCCGGGTTTACGACGATCTAAATCTCTTTGTATGGCTTCAAAATCCAATTCAATTTCAGAAGGACAACCATCTATCACTCCACCAATTGCCCTACCATGAGATTCTCCAAATGTGCTTACCCTAAATATATTTCCAAAGCTATTACCTGCCATAATTAAGTACGTTCTTTTTATGTACGTAAGTTATCACTACTTACCATTTCACAAGCTTCAAAGGTAAATGTTAAATGCATGAAAGAAAAATTTATAAAGTGCTTAATATTACCTTAACCTAACTGTTTTGTGATAATGATTAATTAACCTAATCATTATAGATTGTTGACCCTCCAAATGACTGGCATGTATACCATTAAGTTTAATTTTGTCCTAAAAATTACCCTCATTGAAAAAACGTCGTCTTGAAATAGCGGTTCTATCTGATATTCACTTAGGCTCATACGCTTGTCACGCGGAAGAATTATTAACATACCTATCTAGTATTGATCCTAAAATACTAATTCTTAACGGTGACATTATTGACGCAAAAAGAATGCGCAATAATTACTTTCCTCCAGCACATTTAAAGGTGATCAAGAAAATATTCTCCTTAGCAGCAAAGGGAACTGTGGTACACTACATAACAGGCAACAAGGACGAACCTTTTAGAAAAATAGATGACATCTATATGGGTACCATTCAGGTGTCAAATAGACTTTCTCTAAAGCTAAATGGCAAAAACACACTTTTTTTTCATGGCGATATTTTTGACTTTTCATTTAGACATTCCCATTGGTTATTGAATTTTGGTGAAGCGGGTTTTGATACCTTGTTAAAACTAGCAAAATTAAAGACCAAGGTTTTAGGACTGTTCGGTAAGAAAAACAAGCCGTTCTCCAACCCTGAATTAGATTATGGCGAAAGAGACCCAAGCCAAATCTCCCTATTTGAAAATAACGTTGTAAAAATGGCGGTAAACCATCATTATGACCATGTGGTCTGTGGTCATAGCCATTCTCCCAACAAACAGCTTTTTGAAACCAAAAAGGGCGAATGTCTATACTTAAATTCTGGCGATTGGGTAAAACATATGACTGCCCTGGAATATTCTTTTAAACGCTGGAAACTGTACCGATATGAAAATGACAAACTAGCATCGTTCTATATGGATGAAGAACTCAAATCCATGAACATGAACGAACTAATTGCTACCATTACCCAAAGAAAAGAACGGGAGTCTAAAAAAGCAAAAGACGGTTTTACCGATAATTAAGCAATTAAAGCTTCTTTTAAAACACTTACCGGATGTTTCGCGATTCTCTTGGTCCCGTCAAAAATTTGGTGCCTACAACTTGTTCCATTTGCAGCTATAATGGTTTCTACCGAAGATTTATTTACTGCAGGAAAAAGTTTTAAACCACCAATTTTCATACTGGTCTCGTAATGTTCTTCCTCATAACCAAAAGAACCTGCCATACCACAACATCCAGAAGGTATAATGGTCACTTTATAATTGCTGGGAAGATTCAAAATATCAAAGGTAACTTTCTGGTTACTCAGCGCTTTTTGATGACAATGATTATGAATCTTAATGTCTTTGGCATTAGTTGTAAAACTGGTCGCATCTAAATTGCCATCGCTTACCTCCTTAGCTAAAAACTCCTCAATTAAAAATGAATTATCAGCAATTTTCTGTGCAACTTCTCTATCACCGGTCATTCGCTTATACTCATCCCTAAATGACAAAATTGCCGAAGGCTCCAAACCTAAAACCGGCAACCCGGCATCTGCGAATTTCTGTAATTGTTCAGAATTCTTGATAGCTAATTTTTGAGCTTGTTTCAAAAACCCTTTTGAAAGGAATGTTCTTCCGCTTTCAGCATAGTACAATGAAACATCATAACCAAGTTTTGTCATCAATTCAATAGCATCTTTACCTACTTCAATATCTAAATAGCGAGTAAATTCATCTATAAACAGTACAACTTTCCTACTTTTTATAACTTTCTTATTATCAAATTTTTGAAGATGTTTATCAAAATTAAAGCTATAAACCTTTGGCAAGCTTCTTTCTTTTGCCACACCGCTGGTTTTCTTCAATAATCCTCCAAGAAATTTGGAATCGTATACCGCATTGGTCAGCCCAGAAACCTTACTGCCCAAACTATTCAATTTAGTATTATAGGCAAACAATTTACCGCGTAAAGAATAACCGTTCGCTTCTTGATATTGATACAAAAACTCCGCTTTTAAAGTAGACACATCTACATTGCTGGGACACTCACTTGCACACGCCTTACAACTTAAACAGAGATCAAAAGCTTCTTTAATTTCAGGGCTGTCAAATCTATTTTTGGCAGAACTATTTGGGTTGGTCAAAAATTCCCGTAAGGTATTGGCTCTTCCCCTTGTGGTATCTTTTTCATTTTTTGTAGCATGGTAGCTCGGGCACATTCCCCCTTTTGCTTTGTCTGTTTTTCTACAATCGCCGCTTCCATTACATTTTTCAGCAGCTTTCAAAATACCTTGACTATCAGAGAAATCCATCAACGTATCAACCTCTGGCTCTTTACGGTCAACTTCGTACCTAAAAGACTGGTCCATTGGGTAGGCATCAACAATTTTACCGGGATTGAAAATTCCTTTAGGATCAAAATATGATTTTATCCTTCTTAACAATTCATAGTTCTTTTGCCCAATCATTAAGGGTATGAACTCGGCACGCACAATACCGTCTCCGTGCTCCCCACTAAAAGAACCTTTATATTTTTTGGTCAACTTGGCAACATCGGTTGTTATTGCCCTGAACAAGCCCACATCGGCAGATTTTTTCAGGTTGAGAATTGGTCTTAAATGAAGCTCACCCGCCCCTGCATGGGCATAATAAACCGCACTTTGACCATAACCCTTCATAATCAAGGAAAACTCAGCAATAAAATCTTTTAAATCTGGCAATGCTACCGCCGTATCTTCTATACATGCTACCGCCTTCATATCTCCTACAATATTACCTAAGAGCCCTAAACCTGCTTTGCGCAGCTCAATAGCCTTGGCAATTTGATCACCGTACAATACAGGATTGGCATAACTTAAACCTGAATTTGCAATTGTTTTTTGCAATGCCGCAATCGCATCTTCCAATTCCTTTTTTGTATGCGCAGATACTTGCAGCATCAACAAGGCCGCTGGATCACCTTCAACAAAAAACCTATTCGCCAATTGAGCGCGGTTATTCTTAGTACAATCCAGAATAACCTTATCCATCATTTCACATAATTGTAATGGATGCTCCATTACCGGAACAACATCCATCAAACAATCTTCCAAGGTGGTATAATGGGTAATTACCATGGCAGAAAGTGCAGGCGGCAAAGGATCTAATTGCACGGTTATTTCTGTTGTAAAAGCTAATGTGCCTTCGCTTCCACATAGTAGTTCCGCCATATTAAAATAAGACAAATCACCCCCAAAAATATCTGTTTTCAATAGCTCATCAACAGCGTACCCAGTACTTCTCCTATGAATTTCTGGTTTTGGAAAATTCTCCTTAATTTCCGAAGCTATTTCCTTATTTGATAGCTCATTATATACCTTTTTATAAAGTGAAGCTTCAAATGTGTTTTCCTGTATTTTTTGGTTAAATTCTTCTATAGAAATCCTTCCGAACTCAGCTTCGCTACCATCGGACAATACAGTTTTCATCGAGATAACTTTATCTCTGGTAACTCCATACTGAATAGATGTGGTACCAGAGGAATTATTACCTACCATACCACCGATCATACATCTATTAGATGTTGATGTATTAGGACCAAAAAACAATCCGTATGGCTTTAGATATTCATTCAATTCATCCCTAATGACTCCCGGTTGAACAGTAACCTGTTTTTTAGCCTCATCCACACGAATAATGCCGGTAAAATGTTTTGACACATCTACAACCAAACCATCGCCAACACATTGGCCCGCTAATGAAGTACCTGCAGTTCTAGGTATAAGACTAATGTTTTCATCATTGGCAAAACGCACTATTTTCTTTATATCCTCAACAGATTTTGGAAAAGCCGCACCTAATGGTATTTTACGATACACCGATGCATCGGTAGCATAAAGTGTTTTGGTAAGATTATCAAATTGTACATCTCCCTCTAAATCTTCTCGTAACTTTGAAAGCAAATTATTATCCAACGTAACACAATTTTGATTGCTAAATTAAGTTTTATTGTGTGAGCCACATTATAAATTAGCTCATTTTTCATCACAAAAACCTATAAGTATATGAAGATTTTAAAAAGTATTATAGCGTTGTCCTTACTGGCAACATTTACAATTTCCGCTCAAGATATTGCCGATCACGCACTTGGATTAAGATTAGGAGATAGCGATGGCTTTGGCGCAGAAATTAGTTATCAAAAATCACTAACTAGATACACTAGAGCAGAATTTGACCTAGGATGGAGAGATAGTAGAAACTTTGACGCTTTTAAGTTAGCCGGTCTTTACCAATGGGTAAGACCTATTGAAGGAGATTTCAATTGGTATTATGGTGTTGGTGGCGGTTTAGGAAGCGTAGACTTCCCAAACAACCCCAATAACGACAATGATGGCGGTCTTTTTATATTTGCGGCCGGAGATATAGGTATTGAATACAATTTTGACATACCCCTAATTCTATCTCTAGACTTTAGACCAGAACTTGGCGTCATAGGATACGATGGGTTCTCTGACAATTTTGATTTTGATATAGGACTAGGAATTAGATACCAGTTCTAACTACAATAATAGTATTAGAAAAAAGACCTTTAACCTTGCGTTAAGGGTCTTTTTTTATATCTCATATATAAGTACATTTGTAGCTTAACCTAAGTGAGATATATGAAAAATAGTATTGTAATACTGCTTGCCGGAATTTTATTGTTCAGTTGTAATTCTAAACCGGAAAGCTTTACCCTTAACGGTAAACTAAGAGGGGAATTGACGGATGGCACCCGTGTTTTTCTCAAAACCATTGGCGAGAACAACCAACCAATGGATATAGATACCGCAACCACTACCAATGGTGAGTTTACATTTACCGGTAAAGCCGATATACCAGAACTGCACTATATTTTTGTAGAACAACTACCTGGATATACCGCGGTAATACTAGAAAATGGAGAAATTGATTTTAGCGCCCAAAGAGACAGTATGGGGTTTGCTGAAATAAGCGGAACATTTCAAAATGATGCTTTTGCCGATTACATGAAGCAATCAAGAGAAATCTCCCTTCAAGCCCAATCTATACAGCAAGATATGAAATCAGCTTCTGGTGAGGCCGCTATTGCCCTGCAAGATGAAATGAAAGAACTTCAAGAAGAGTACAAAACCTTTGAATTGGACTACGTTAAAAGCCACCCAAAGGCACTAATCTCCGCATTAGTGTTAGATAGAGCCATTGCAACAAAAGCCGTAGGATTAGAAGAAGTCGAGGAAATTTACAAAACGTTGTCCGAAGAGATCAAAAACAGCAAGACAGGAAAACAAATTCAAGAAGGCATAGAAAAATTAAAAGCTTCTGAAGAGGCCGGAAAAAATTCAAGTATTGGCGCTAAGGCTCCAGAATTTTCAGGACCTAGTTTAGATGGTAGCGTTCTTGCATTAAAAGATGTAATGGGAAAAGTTACATTAATAGATTTTTGGGCAGGATGGTGCAGACCATGTAGAGCTGAAAACCCCAATATTGTTGCTGTTTACAACAAGTACCACGATAAAGGGCTAAATATCTTGGGCGTCTCTTTAGACCGTACCGAAGAAGCCTGGAAAAAAGCGATAGCCGAAGATGGTTTGGAATGGAATCATATCTCCAACATCGCTTATTTTGATGATAAGATTGCAAAATTATATAATGTTGATGCCATACCAGCTGCTTTTCTTTTAGATGAAAACGGTGTTATCGTTGCTAAAAATTTAAGAGGACCTGCCTTAGAGGCTAAGGTTGCAGAATTACTGAACTAGTTTTTGAGTTCATTTATAAAAAAATCCCCTAGGTGTTGCCTAGGGGATTTTTTTATAACTTGATTTTAGTCTTAAAACTTGTTGTAGTAGTCATTAAAATTACCCGTAACGGTAACATCACCATTTTTAATTACCTCACCAGTTACGGCAATTACAGAATCATCACCTAAAAATGCTATGGAAGCACCATCATTTAGTACCAAATTACCATAGATGACCAAATCACCTTCTACAATTAAGGTTGCACCAGAATTGATGGTTATATTTCTTTGTCGATTATTTCTACCCACAACTAAGGTACCGTTCATTTCGAACAAGCCATTAGCATTAATAGCCACACCTTCTTTGACTGTCCATGATCCACAAAGTAATAAGGAACCATTAACATTTACGTTATTAAACCTCTTTGACCCACTGTAAGCCAGCTCTTCTCCGCTATTCACGTTCAGATTAGCGCTACCAGAATAATTTGAAAGCTCTGAACATCTTTCTTCTAAACTCTCACTTGGTCTATTCAGTTTAATAATCTGAAAGCCCGATTTACCAGAAGCAGCAAATATATAATCATCTTTTGATGCCACATAATTTATGGAGCCCGTAAGCTCTATAACGCCTACACCAACAGTATTATCAGCTTTAGTTTCTGAAAGACTTAATCCGCCAGCTCCATTTGCCATTAAAAGAACATCATCATTTACTGCAACACCATTGGTTACAATTTCTCCAGGCTCTGCATTATCAGGATTAGTTAAAATAGGTAAATACTCAACAAAGCTTCCAGATGCACTATTGTACACTCCAGCTCCTTTTGTTCCTTCAGAAACAATAATATTATTGCCTAAAAAATCCAATGTTCGCTTAGCATCAATTCCAAAATCTGATTGTATACCTATGCTTCTAACGGTATTTAAATTGGCATCTAAAAAACTAACGCCTTCCGCAGCATCCAATACCGCCAACTCGTTACCGTTATACGCTACAGAGCGCAAATCTGAAAAAGCAGCTTCATTTTTTACGCTTAAATCGTTTTTATCATAAACAACTACAAAGCCGTCTTGTCCACTGGTTACCACAACATCATTATTTACAATACGAACATCTGTTGCATTAAAACCTTCTTGGAAGCCATAGCTTATGTTAGATGTATTTATTCTACCACCACTAACAGCTATTTTAGCAACCAATGAGTTTGCCGTGGCGGTTACAGATTGTTCTGAGTCTACACCACCGGCTACATATATATATCCATTATCATAAGCAATGGAATTCAAATCCGCATTGGTGTAATACACCCTAGATGTAACTCTAGGATTGTTAGGGTCACTAATGTTTACAACATCAATTGCACCAACATAGTCTTGCCCTACAGTGTTATAAGAGACATAACCATAATCACCGTCTAAAGCGACATGTGTTGCTGCTAAATTTTCTCCATTGGTAAATGTTGGAGGATCAATTTGAGCTACCAGGGTCAACGGATAGTCACCAGCAGGTTCTGCCTTGCCGGTAGTATTGTACCTTTTAGCGCTAGCAGAAGGGTCTTCATAAATATCAAGGACACCTGCTTCATCAAAACTTACACTATTTAAAAGCTTTGACTGATCTGTTTCATTTACTAAATTATCTTCGGGGTTTTCAAAAACCGTGGTTTCATCACTACAACTTATAATAAAAAATACTGCGGAAATAGCTAGTAGCCATGATTTTCTGATAGATAGGTTTGATTTCATTTTAAATTCGGGTTTTTGCATTAACGACCCGAATTGCCGTATTGTTGTCTATTCACAGAGAAATCCGATGAAATGCACTATATATTAGACCATCTTACAGAATAATATTACAAAACTTAAGAAAAACTTAAATTTTTCCCATTTTGCCTAAAACAAAAAGCAAAATAATTGGCAATGCCATTAACCCCACCATTAAAGTATCGGTCTGTAATAAGCTAGGCATAAACAACAATGTACAGGCATAACCACCAATAGCGCCACCAAAATGGGCCGTATGACCTATATTTCCCAATCGTTTTTTCATACCATATATAGAATATAATAAATAACCAATACCAACAACATATGCCGGAACAGGAATTGGTATGAACATAATACCCAATTGCATATTTGGTTGTAATAATATTGCAGCATATAAAATACCGGTTACCGCACCACTAGCACCGACCGCTGAATAATACGGCTCATCTTTATGAAAATTTAATGCCAAAAGACTACCAGCCAAAAGACTAACAGCATAAATTATTAAAAACTGGGTTTGACCAAACCAATTGATCACAACACCAGCAAAAAAGTACAACGTCAACATATTAAACAACAGATGCGAAACATCCACATGTAAAAAGCCAGAAGTTGCCATACGAT
Organism: Maribacter sp. UBA3344; assembly: GCF_002362375.1. Lineage (NCBI taxonomy): Bacteria > Pseudomonadati > Bacteroidota > Flavobacteriia > Flavobacteriales > Flavobacteriaceae > Maribacter > Maribacter sp. UBA3344. Next base: position 71,601 of record NZ_DERI01000008.1, read on the forward strand.
CTTTCTGTCCCGCTTTAATAGCTCCTATACTAAATTTATATCTTTCAAAAAAGGTGGTATCATTAAACCCTTTCATTGAAACCAATACATTTGCCGCAATTATTGCTATTGTCGCTAAATCTAGGTTGTACATTATCTACTGTTTATTTGGCTTCAAATATAGTTATATTTGCCCATAATTTTTTCAGCATGCAACTATTGGCCTTTGTTTTGATCTATCCTTTTTTATGGGTTGTTTCTATTTTGCCACATCGTTTATTTTACGGGTTATCTGATTTTGCCTGCTTTTTCATTTACCGCGTTTTTGGTTACAGAAGAAAGGTTGTTCAAGAGAATTTAAATTTGGTCTTTCCCGAGAAATCCAAAAATGAAATAAATCGTATTGAGAAAGACTTCTACAAACATTTGTGCGACACCTTTCTTGAAATGGTCAAAACTATGAACCTCAGTAAAGAGTCCGTTGCTAAAAAATACCAAATAGTTAATCCGGAAGTTTTGCTTGAAATTGAAAAAGAGCGTAGCATCATTATATTATGCGCACATTACGCCAATTGGGAGTGGAACGTTAGCATAAATAATTATGTACACTCCAAAGGCTATGCCGTTTACCAAAAAGTAAACAATTCTTATTTTGACAATTTTATTAGAAAAGTAAGGGCCAGATGGAACACCACATTAATAACCCAAGCGCAAACCGCTAAAACGGTAATTAAAAATTTCAGAAATAACGTAAGGGCAACTTACGGTATGGTAAGCGACCAATCTCCACAAGCTCATAGAGCTCATTATTGGACCGATTTTATGGGAATTACCGTACCCATATTCAACGGAGGTGAAATTTTAGCGCGCAAAACAGGATTGGCCACAGTTTTCTTGAAAGTAAGCAAGGTGAAACGAGGTCATTACAAAGCCGAATTCATACCTATTGCCCTAAACAGTAAAGAAACCAAGGAACACGAAATAACCAACACTTTTCTTAGACTAACAGAAGAACAGATAAGAGAAAAACCGGAATATTATCTATGGACCCATAAACGTTGGAAACATAGAGATAAAAAAGCTGCAGCTTTTGCAGAAGTAAATTAACATGCAACAAAAATAAACCCGAAAGTAGATTGCTTACTTTCGGGTTTTTAAATAGGTATAACTAAAGCTATAAACCTGCAATAGATTTTATTTCACCAATTATTCTATCTGCCAAATCATTGGCTTCGGTTTGGCTTTTAGCTTCCGTATAAATTCTTATAATAGGTTCTGTATTAGATTTTCTAAGGTGCACCCAGTTCTCTGCAAAATCAATTTTAACACCGTCAATGGTAGATAATTCTTCATCGGCATATTTTTCCGCCATTGACTTTAAAATTCCGTCTACATCCAAACCTGGTGTAAGCTCAATCTTCTTTTTGCTCATAAAATAGCTAGGATAGCTTGCCCTTAATTCCGCAACTGTACCGCCTTTCTCAGCCAATAACATTAAAAACAATGCGGTACCCACCAAAGAATCTCGACCATAGTGACTCTCTGGGTAGATAATACCTCCGTTACCCTCTCCACCAATTATAGCATTATTGCTCTTCATTTTTGTTACCACGTTCACTTCACCAACTGCCGCAGCCTCATAGGTACCTCCGTGTTTTTGAGTGATATCACGTAATGCTCTTGAAGATGATAAATTAGAAACCGTATTCCCCTTGGTCTTACCGAGCACGTAATCTGCACAAGCAACCAAAGTATATTCTTCGCCAAACATTTCACCATCATTGCTAATAAAGGCCAAACGATCAACATCTGGATCTACAACAATACCAAAATCGGCATTTTCCTTCACGACTAGGTCACAAATATCTTTTAAATGCTCCTTTAACGGTTCTGGGTTGTGTGGAAAATGACCCGTTGGCTTGCAATATAGCTCAACTACTTCTACTCCAAATTCCTTTAATAATTTTGGAATGGCAATACCTCCTGTAGAGTTTACACCATCAACAACAACTTTAAACTTTGCCTTTTTAACGACTTCTGCATCAACCAAAGAAAGATTCAACACTTCATCGATATGGATATCTATATAACTATCATTCTTGTTTATCTGCCCTAAATCATCAACATCACAGAATTCAAAATCTTCTTTTTCCGCAATTTCTAAAATTTTAGCACCTTGGGCGGCATCTAAAAATTCCCCTCGTTCATTGAGTAATTTCAAAGCATTCCATTGCTTAGGGTTATGACTAGCGGTTAGAATAATTCCGCCGTCCGCCTTTTCCATAGGTACTGCTATTTCTACTGTTGGCGTTGTTGACAAATCAAGATCAACCACATCTATACCCAAACCTACCAAAGTAAATACAACAAGATTTTGGATCATTTCACCAGACAAACGAGCATCACGACCAATTACCACTTTTAACTTTTCTTTTTTAGAGTATTCTTTTAACCAAACCCCATAAGAAGCAGCAAATTTTACTGCATCGATCGGTGTAAGGTTGTCTCCCGGCTTACCTCCTATTGTTCCTCGTATTCCTGATATGGATTTTATAAGTGTCATATTTCTTAATAAGTTTTTGCAAATATAAACGGTTAGTTTTTACCACAATTGCGCTTCTTTGTAAATTCGACTTTATAAGCATAAAAATAATAGCGTGAATTTTTTAGCACATATCTTTCTATCATTCGGAGACAAAGAAATCACCATTGGCAACTTTATTGCCGATAGTATTCGCGCTAATAAATTTCAACACTTACCTACAAAAGTTCAAAAGGGCATAAAACTTCACAGACATATTGACACCTATACAGATGCGCATAGTATCCCAAAGATTAGCAGTAGAAGATTGCATGCCAATTATAGTCATTATAGTAGGGTTATCGTAGACATCTATTACGACCATTTTTTAGCTAAAAATTGGTCCAAATACTCTGACACACCTTTAGACATATTTGTAGAAGATTTTTACGACCTCTTGGAAGATAATTATGAAATTTTACCTGAAGGTGTAAAACGCATGATGCCGTATATGATTTCTGACAATTGGCTTTACAACTATTCTAAAATGGAAGGCATTGGCAATGTACTGAATGGTATGAACCGAAGAACGAAAAACAAATCTAAAATGAATTTTGCCATTATAGACCTCGAAGAACATTATGATTCTTTTGAAAAAGAATTCACCGAATTTTTTGAAGAGTTAATTACATTTTCAAAACATAAGTACATATCGTTATTTAGTAAATAATATTCTATAAGTCTATTTATCAAAACATTAAATACATTTTATTAACCTAAATATTTAACCAACTATGAACCATCTAAAATTAGCCATTACACTGATAGCTTTCGTGATTTTTGGCAGCTGCAAAGAGAATCCACCCGCACCAACCGGAACAGTTACCAGTAAGGCAATGGTTGTTTCCGCACGTGAAGAAGCTTCAAAAATAGGAAGTGACATTATGCAAAAAGGAGGTAATGCTTTTGATGCCATGGTTGCTACGGAAATGGCTTTGGTAGTTGCTTATCCTTTTGCCGGAAATCTAGGTGGCGGTGGCTTTATGGTCTATAGAAAAGCAAACGGAGAAACAGGTGCTCTAGATTACCGTGAAAAAGCTCCACTATCTGCCCATAGAGACATGTATTTGGATTCCCTGGGCAACGTAATACCAAACAAAAGTACTTTAGGAGCAACCGCGGTTGGGGTACCTGGCACAGTTGCCGGTATTATAGAAGTACACAAAAAATTTGGTTCATTACCTCTTGAAGAGATTATGGCCCCGGTAATTGCCCTGGCCGAACGTGGTGTAGTGGTTACTGCTAATCAAGAAAAAAGACTTGCCAGTCAACGAGATAAGTTTATAGAAGTAAATAGTGACAGCACCAAATTTGCTACTAAATTCAAAGAAAACGATACCATTAAATATCCTGCATTGGCAAAAACGTTTAGAAGTATCGCCAAAAACGGCAGAGATGGCTTTTACAAAGGTGAAGTCGCTCAAAAATTAGCAGCGTACATTCAAGAAAAAGGCGGATATATTACAGAACAAGACCTAGAAAAATACCAAGCAGTATGGAGAGATCCAATTACGTTCGACTATAAGGATTTACACATTATTTCCATGAGTCCGCCTAGTAGCGGTGGGGTTACCATAAATCAAATTTTTAAGATGATGGAGAAATATGATGTTGCGGAATTTGGACACAACAGTCCTAAAATGGTACAACTATTTACCGAAGCATCTAGAAGAGCGTATGCGGATAGAAATTACTTTTTGGGTGATCCAGATTTTGTAGATATACCTTTTGACCGATTATTAAGCGAGGATTACCTAAACGAAAGAATGGCTAATTTTTCTTTTGATCAAGCCACAAAATCTTCTGAGGTACAACATGGCAATATTGAAATTGTTGAGAGCATGGAAACCACGCACTACTCCATCATAGACCAAGAAGGTAATGCGGTATCCGTTACAACGACTCTCAATGGTGCTTACGGCTCTAAACTTTATTCAGATGAGCTAGGCTTCTTTTTAAATAATGAAATGGATGATTTTAGCGCAAAAGCAGGCGTACCAAATATGTTTGGACTGGTAGGTGCGGAAGCAAACAGTATTGCTGCTGAAAAGAGGATGTTGAGCAGTATGACCCCAACCATTGTTGAACGTAATGGTAAGCTTTGGATGGTTGTTGGCACACCTGGAGGTTCAACCATTATAACCGCCGTAGCCCAGACTATTTTAAATAGTTATGAATTTAAAATGAGCATGCAAGATGCTGTCAATGCACCAAGATTTCACCATCAATGGCTTCCTGATATGGTAATTTTTGAACCAGACGGTTTTTCTACCACTCTTACAGATGAGCTTAAAACAAAAGGGTATATTATCAACGAGGAAAGAACACCTATTATAGGTAAAGTAGATGCCATTCGTGTTTTGGACAACGGCAAGCTTGAAGGTGGTGCAGATAAACGCGGTGATGACGCTGCAGTTGGGTTTTAGATGTATCTAAAAATTATAATTTTAGGAATTAAATATTATTATAATAAATTTTAAATCAATATCTTACAATACATATGATAAAGAAACTATTTAAGTTTATTGGACTTCTTGCACTAGTGCTTGCCATTGGCTATGGTGTATTATATTATTTATATAATGAACCCCTACCTACAGGAGAATCTGGTCCGGAAGCAGATGCTTTAGCCTATAGAATGTTAGATGCCCTTAATTACAAAAATTATAATAACACCAATGTCTTGGAATGGTCTTTTCGTGGTGACCATCATTATAAATGGGATCGAAGAAAAGAAATTGTCTCCGTTTCATGGGATGATATCACGGTACATTTAGACCTGATCACCCCTTCTTCCAGTAAGGCTACAATCAACAATTCAAGTGCCTCTTATGATAAAACTATGGATTTAATAGAAAAAGCCCAAAGCTACTTTAACAATGATTCTTTTTGGTTAGTAGCCCCTTTTAAAGTTTTTGACCATGGAACAGAACGTTATTTAGTAGACCTAGAAGATGGTTCTGAAGCATTATTGGTAACCTATACACAAGGCGGAGATACACCTGGTGATTCTTATATGTGGATCATAGAACCTAGCGGAAAACCAAAAAGCTTTAAACTTTGGACCAAGATCATTCCCATAGGCGGAGTTGAAGCTACATGGCAAGATTGGACAAAAACAGAAAGCGGAGTATTTTTACCTACCCTCCATAAACTTGGTCCTTTATCTATATCTATGGGAGAGGTTGTAGGTAAATAATTATATTTTAAACTATGGATCTAATCATTAAACTAATCACATTTAACGAAGTAACAGCAGATTTACAATCTCAACTTACGGAATTATATAAAGAGCTCAATGCCGAAATAACTCAACTGGACCTAGCATCCGCTCTATCGGATTACAACACCACAGATGTTGTCGTTTGTTTGGACAAGGAAAAACTGGTTGGCATAGCCATGATGGCAAAATACAAAGTAGTCTCTGGCCATAAAGGCATGATTGAAGATGTTGTAGTTTCTTCGCAATATAGAGGACAGGGTATAGGGAGAAAACTAATGGAAAAATTGCTTGAACACGCAAAACAAGAAAAGCTTAGTACGGTACTATTGTTTAGCGGACACCATAGAACAGCCGCCATTTCACTCTACAAAAGCTTAGGATTTAAACTAAAAGAAAGCGGATTATACATTAAACCAATTCTTTAATTAACTTTCTTAACATGCTGTAATTGATCTTTTAACTCTTTCATAGACTCTTGTAATTGTCGTAACAATCCACTATCGGTAGTTGCATCAACATTAAAAGTTATCTTACTACTAACTTCCCAAATTTCTTGTATTTGAAAAGGCTTAATATCATAAGGAGGATAAGTTTCATTTAAAGAAACCAGCGTGATGTTATTTGAGTTAGGTCGTTTCTCTATCTTCTTTACCATAATGGAATCTTGCAAAACAACGACATACATTTTATTTGCACTTACATAGTCAATATGCTCAATAGCTCTAGCCAACACCCATTCCCCCGGATGTAAATTAGGCAACATACTATCTCCTTCTACCTGAAACCCTCTATAGGTTGCATTTCTAAATTCTGGAATAGGCAAATCAAATGCTGGCAATTGTTTATACCAACTGGTATCTGAAATATTTTGCGGATACCCTGCGGCTGCCTTGGCGTTTACCAAAACCATATTGTCCCGGTTGGCAGAATCAACCGTAACTACTTTTGGTATGACACTGGTTTTTGATGTTTCCAAATATTGCTCTTCACTTTCCCCAAACAACCAAAGAGGATTGATTTTAAATTGTTTTAATAATTCTGATACTACTTTACCTGAAAGTTTTGTTCTTCCACGTTCTATATCTGCTGTGGTGTTCGATACGCCGATTAGTGAGGCAAACTCCGCTTGGGTATAACCCAATTCCCTACGTAAATCTGTAAATCGTTTTAACGTCAATTCATTTTCCATAGTAAGTCATTTTCTATCAAGACATTAACTTTCCTGACACCTCAAATATACTAATTATGGATTATATCCAATTAATTATTTGGATTATTTCCATAATTAGGATTATTTCCATAATTTTGGATTAATTACAAATCGAAATATGGATTTTAACCGAATAAAAGAAAAACTGAATATATTAGCAGATGCCGCTAAATACGACGTTTCTTGTTCTAGCAGTGGAAGTAACCGAAAAAACAAGAATAATGGTCTAGGCGATACCGGTAATGGTATTTGCCATACTTATACTGAAGATGGGCGATGCGTTTCATTGTTAAAAATCTTATTGACCAATCATTGCATTTTTGACTGCGCGTATTGCGTTACGCGAAAAAGTAATGATATTAAAAGAGCTGCTTTTAAAATTCAAGAGGTAGTAGACCTTACCATCAACTTCTATAGAAGAAACTACATTGAAGGCTTATTTTTAAGCTCCGGTATTTTCAAAAGCGCAGACCATACCATGGAGCGTTTAATTGCAGTAGCTAAAAAACTACGTGAAGAAGAAAATTTTAATGGATACATTCATTTAAAATCCATACCAGGTGCAAGCGATGAATTAATGTACGAGGCCGGTTTATATGCTGATCGTTTATCGGTCAACATTGAAATCCCCACTATTTCCGGCCTTAAACTTTTGGCTCCAGACAAAAAACATGAAGATTTCATTAAACCTATGCAAAAGGTAAAGGATGAAATTATACGCTACAAAGAGGAGAAGAAGATTATTAAAAGCACCTCTAAATATGCACCCGCCGGTCAAAGTACTCAAATGATTATTGGTGCTACAGGCGAAAGCGATAAGGATATCATGTATTCTGCCACCCACTTTTACAAAAATTTTAAAATGAAGCGTGTGTATTATTCTGGTTACGTACCTATATCCAGTGATAGTAGATTGCCCTCTTTGGGTTCTGAAGTACCAATGTTAAGAGAAAATAGATTGTACCAAACAGATTGGTTACTTCGATTTTATGGATTCAGCGTAAATGAAATTTTAGATGTCAACAACCCCAATCTTGATATGGATATTGATCCTAAATTAATGTGGGCGCTACGTAATCTTAATCATTTTCCTATTGATATCAATAAAGCAGATGCCCGAATGTTAGCACGTATACCAGGCATAGGAATGGGTTCTGTACATAAAATAATAAGTGGCAGGAAATATAGAAATCTCAACTGGGAACATCTTAAAAAAATGGGAGTAGCCCTAAATCGTGCTCAGTATTTTATCATATGCAATTCTAATGATTGGGAACGTAGAGATCTTGATGCCAATAAAATAAAAGGTATGATTTTACAATCACAACATAGTAAGTATAAAAATATACATAACAATCAACTATCTCTATTTAATTAAAGTAACCATTTAATAAATTAACACATTATGGAAACCCTTGACAACACCTTAACCACTTCTCAAATTTCAATTCTGAACACCATAATTGCTCGTGTTCAAAGTAAAATATTATCCATTGGATACCATTTGGTATTTATAAAAAGTAAAATTAAAAAAAGACTTAAAATTATTTCTAGAATCTTTTTCTTCAACTTTTAAAACTATAGTTATGAACGCTTCTAAAACCTTAATTTACGATGGCAGTTTCAACGGATTTTTAACTGCTGTATTCACCGGATTTGAGCAGAAATTAACGCACGCAGATATTCAGAAGAACAATCAGCTACAAAGCGGACTTTTTGCAGAAAATGAAACCATTTTCACCAATGTTAAAAAAGCACAACGAGTATGGAACGGTGTTCAAAAAAAGAGTAATACAGCAATAAAGAACATCTATTTTTCCTTTCTAAGCGAGCACAATAATATTGAAGCCCTACTCTATCATTATATTCAAAAACTTATGGGCAGTAAATATTACGGTTCTACAGATTTTAGCGATGACGGAGTTTTAAAAATCAATCAACTTGCACATAAAGTAGGGAGAGAAAAACACCGTATGGAAGCTTTTGTACGTTTTCAACTAACAAAAGACGATGTCTATTTTGCAAACATAGAACCAGATTTTGATGTTATACCTTTAATCTCCAAACATTTTAGAAATAGATACGCAGACCAACAGTGGATCATTTATGATGTAAAACGTAAATACGGAATCTTCTATGATTTACATACTGTTGAAATCATTTCGCTTGACCTTAATGATATACACACTAACAGTATCGAAAAAAGCGATGCATTTATCAATGAAGAATATGAATATCAAGATTTGTGGAATAACTACTTTAAAAGTACCACCATTAAATCTCGTATTAATACAAAACTACATGTGCAACATGTACCTAAGCGTTATTGGAAATACTTATCGGAGAAGAAAGAAGCTGTTTAGTTTTATTTATCTAATTCATATATTGTAAGTTATAGTCTTTAAATGTATACTAAACAAATATTATGTTAGATAAAAAATACCAGTTAGCACAAATCAATATTTCACGTATGATAGGAGTGAATATTAATGATCCTATTATGAAAGAGTTTGTTGATAACTTAGACAAGGTTAATAATTTAGCAGAACAAAGTGAAGGGTTTGTATGGCGACTAAAAGATGAAAATAACGACGCAACAAGTTTTAATCCTTATAATGACGAGCAGGTGATCATTAATATCTCGGTATGGCAATCTATAGCATCTTTAGAAACCTTTGTTTACAAAACTGTACATACAGATTTTCTAAAAAGAAGAAAAGAATGGTTTCAAAAATTTGGAAAAGTTACTACAGCCATGTGGTGGATTTCTGAAGGAGATTTTCCAAGCGTGGAAAATGCAGTTGAACAATTAGATTATTTGCAGAAAAACGGACCTTCTCAAAAGATTTTTGATTTTAGAAACAAATACGCACCACCTATTCTATAATTATGTTTAAAAAATACATTTTCTAAAGATGAACATAATTAATATGATATAAATCAGCTGTTAATTTTATAATTCAATATAATTTTGAAGTAGCTAACTGAATGTCACATAAAGTACATTTTATTATTTCAAGATGAATTACAGCATACTTGCCACTTCCCAATCAAAGAACGATGCCACCATCCATATAAAAGAATCCGCTATTGATTTTAGGACAACCTCTAAAACAACAAATACACTCCCTAACCCAGCGGAACTATTTTTGAGTTCGTTTGCTGCCTGTATGCTCAAAAATGTGGAACGTTTTTCTTTGATGATGAAATTTGATTACCAGAAAACATCTTTAGAAGTATCTGCGGTAAGACTAGAAAACCCCTCAAGAATGAATGATATTGAGTACTCTTTAACCATTTATAGTGAAGATGAAACAATAAACATATCGCTTTTGAAAAAGAATATTGAGAAGTATGGTACCATTTATAATACCATAAAACAATCATGTACTATAACCGGCAGCATTAAAATAACCGCTACTAGCTAACGTGCAAACGATAGTATTTTATTTGATAAAATCAATTTAATCAATATTGGCAAAACAGCATTTACCGAACCAACCTACCCGTTACATTTCCGGCAATAATATTATTCACCTCGCTTACCGTCGCAAAATTAACATCCCCTTCATACGTATGTTTTAAAGCACATGCTGCGCTTGCAAATTCCATAGCCTTATAATCATCATATTGCTGAAGTCCGTAAATTAAGCCTGCAGCAAATGCATCTCCAGTCCCAATACGATCTACAACATGTGTAATATCAATATCTTCAGTTTCCCTAAATTCTTGACCGTTCCACATTCTAGCTCTTATTTTGTGCCATGATGAATTTAAAGAAGTTCTAATTTTATCAAAAACTTTTTCAATACTCGGAAATTCAAGAATCAACTGTTTACTTGCTTTAATGAAATCTTCATTATCATAACCAAAGTTTGTTCCTAAAACTTCATTAATTTCATTTACTCCGCCTATAAAAATTGTTGAATAATTTAAAAGTTCTATCAAAGCTTCTTTAGGATCTTGTCCATATTTCCAAAGTCCACTACGGTAAGTTGGATCTGCAGAAACCGCCATCCCTTTTTCTCTTGCCAGTTTTAAACCGTCTTTTAGCAAGTCATAAGCACCTTTTGACAGCGCAGGTGTTATACCGGTCCAATGCATCCATTCACCATTCTTTAAAGCCGTTTCCCAATTTACCTTAGATGGTTCAATTTCTGAGAATGCCGAATGTGAACGGTTATACGATATCATACTAGGTCTAATTACCGCACCTACCTCTAAAAAGTAGACGCCAAGAGGTCTTTTTGATTTTACGATAGCGGAAGTATCTACACCAAATTTTTGAATATAGGTCATTGCTGTATCACCAATAAAATCATCTGAAACGGCACTAATATGCTTTACTTTTCCTCCAAAATTAGAAATGGATATACCAACGTTCAGTTCTGTTCCTCCAAAATAAAATTCCACAATATTAGATTGCACAAATTTCTTATTGCCGCGTGGTGATATTCGCATTAAAACTTCGCCAAATGTTATTATCTGTCCCATAAAATAATTTTAATCCTAAAATAACCAATGATTATCAAAAAACTATAGTTCCAAAAAAATATATCAAAACTAGGCTGAAATGAGACATAACTTTCTGTTTGCATAAACACTGCGGTTACTTTTATAATTCATTTAGATATTTTTAAACGCAACCTTTGTACATATTTATTTACTTTGTTTATATGGCGCACTCCCTTAAACACGAATGGCGAAAAAAAGAAAAGAATATTTACCTTCCTAAAAAGGAACCTGTACTTCTTACCATTCCGCAATTTCAATATATCACGATTAAGGGTTCTGGTAACCCTAACAGCAAACTTTTTCAAGAACACATACAAGCTTTATACAGTACGGCTTACACAATTAAAATGAACCTAAAACAAATGGAACTATTACCAAACAATTATATGGATTGGACAGTTTATCCTTTAGAAGGTTTTTGGGACATCTCTGAAAAAGCAAAATTAAATTTCACTGGAGAAATCAATAAAGATGAATTGGTTTTTGAGTTAATGATACGGCAACCCGCTTTCATTACAAGTGATTTCTTTAATGAAATGCTTGAACTTGTAAAGAATAAAAAGCCTCAAAAAGTGCTTGACAAGGTAAAATTCAAGACAATTGATGAAGGTGATTGTATTCAAATGTTGCACATGGGCAGTTTTGACAAGGAAGACGAAACATTTAAAATAATGGAAACATTTGCCAAGAATAAAGGGCTTAAGAGAAAGTCTAAAGTCCACAAGGAAATCTACTTGTCCGATTTCAGGAAAACGCCTGAAAGTAAGTTAAAAACAGTATTACGGTTTACAACCGAACCTTAAATCTTAACAGAAAATAGTAAATATCGAATTTTTATTAAACTTAAAAATGCACACAACATAATTAAAAAATTGCTCACATCTTTGTATCTTAAAGTATTCATCATCAATCCATCCTTAAAATGCCTATAAAACCATTACAAATTAGTGTTATACTTTTATTATTTAATTTGGTTGCTGGTCAAACCAAAATATCAGAAGAACAATTTATAACCATTGGTGGTATTGAACAATGGATAACAATTAACGGCAACGATATCACCAATCCAATTATTTTATTTGTACACGGTGGACCGGGTAGCACAATGAGCCATTACAAAGACGAGCCATTTACCAATTGGGAAAAAGAGTTCACCCTTGTACATTGGGACCAACGCGGAGCCGGCAAAACATTTGGAAAAAATGCTCCTGAAGAAGTCAATGAAACATTTTATCAGAATAACCCGCTTTCCATTGCAGAAATGACCGATGATGGTATTGCGGTCTCAACATACTTACTTGAACGCTTTAACAAAAACAAAATCATACTAATAGGTACCTCTTGGGGATCAATTCTTGGTACCTTAATGGCTCAAAAGAATCCAAATTTATTTCATGCATATATTGGCCATGCACAATTTGTCCACTTTTCAGAAAACATTAAAAATGCCTATTCAGAAGTGCACCAAATAGCACAAGCAAAAAAAGATGAATCCATAATTTTAAAACTTAAAGATTTAGGACCACCTCCTTATTCAAAAGCCAAAACCTATGGTCAACTATTACTTATAACCAAACAGTATGAAAAAGAAAACGCTGCCCCTGCTCCAACTTCATGGTTCAAAATAGACCCTGCATATGAAAACAACCAAGACAGTAAAGACCGCTACAACGGAGATGATTATTCATTTTTAAACCTTGTAGGCGATGTGGATCTTGGTATAAAATCAATGGTTCAGGACATTAATTTTAACAAAACGGCACAATCTTTTCACCTACCTATCATCTTAATACAAGGTGAAGGTGATATTCTTTGTTCAAAAAAATTAAATCAATCTTATTTTGAAAAAATCAGGGCTCCAAAAAAAGAATATGTTTTAGTCTCCAATGCAGCCCATGGTTTAAACGAAGCTATTGTTAAAAAACAATATGAAATCTTAAAATCACTTTATATACAGAAATAACATATTTTCATTGAGCAGCTTATTTGCTCCCCTTATCACCCACAAAATGACCGCTTTTAGCTTTAAACAACACATTAAAGGTTGTTAAACTGCCATAGATACGGGTAATGTATTGTTGAAGATCTATCTTCTCTTGATCATCTAAATTTTTACTGGAATTTATTTTTTGCTCCATAACCCGTATACGATCACGAACCATCACTATTTTATGAAAAAAAGTATTTATAGGTATCTCTTTATTACTTAAACCAGCCTCACCTGGTTCTAATATTAAATTTCCACCTTTCCATTTATCGGCTATGGCAACACGCTGGGTAGCGTCGCTCCATTTTTGTAAAATGGAGACCAATGAACTTTCCACGTCAAAAAAACTAACCGTATCCACTTCATTTTCAATTGCCTCGATTACCTCGTAGTCAGAATCTATATCAATAGTTTCTAAACCACTATCCATAAATGTCACCCAATACATATTACTGGATACATTTGTAATTACACCATTACCAAATTCCGTATGTGATATTCTAGAGCCTATTCCTAATATTTTCATTGTTTTCAACTTTTATGCATCGCTAATTTAAGATCAGTTTTGATGATCAGCAAATAAGAACTTACTTTTTACAACCAATGAAATCAATATTGATTTTTGTTATCTAGTCTACTTCATGTACATTTAGTGACAATATTTGTACACAACCTTAATCCATCAACATGAAAAATATAATGGCAATTGCCTTTTTTAGTTTTCTATTTATTTCTTGCGGAGAAAAAAAGAAAGAAATAGCCGAACATATACAGTCACCTAAAAAAATAAAAGCCCTTGTTATTGACGGACAGAACAACCATTACGTGTGGCCAAAAACAACGATGATGATAAAGGACTATTTAGAACAGACCAATTTATTTACAGTAGATATTGAAAGAATGGACTCTATATGGTTAGGAATAAAATATAATAAAACACGCCCCGAAGCTTATGAATCTTTTATTGAGACCTACCCTTTGAAAGATAAAACATATCAAACTTCTCACAGCCCTATTAAAACATCGGACTTTTCATTCAATTTTGATAATTATGACGTTATCATTTCCAACCTTGGTGCCGATTCTCCTTTATGGCCCGTTAAAACTAGGGAAGCTTTTGAAAGTTATATGAAAAATGGCGGAGGACTTGTGGTTATACATGCTGCAGATAATGCATGGGGAGAATGGGAAGAATACAATAAAATGATCGGATTAGGTGCATGGGGTGGCCGTGATGAAAAATCAGGACCTTACGTATACTATAATGAACAAGGAGAAATTATAAAAGATACCGTAGTTGGTGTTTGCGGTTCTCATGGACCAGAATACGAATTTCAAATTACTACAAGGGCAGCGGAACATCCTATCATGAAAGGTTTACCTGAAAAATGGTTGCACACGCCAGATGAAATGTACGAACGTATGAGAGGACCATTTGAAAATGCGACTATACTAGCCACGGCATATGCCGATGTTGAAAAGAATGCTCCACCATGGGACCCCAATGTTACCGGCTTAGGACAACACGTACCACAATTAATGGCCATTAATTATGGTAAGGGTCGTGTTTTTCACTCCACACTAGGACACTTTGATTATTCTATGGAATGTACCGGCTTTATAACTACCCTTCAACGAGGATCTGAATGGGCGGCAACGGGAAAAGTAACACAGGAAATCCCTAAAGATTTCCCTTCAGCCGATGCTTCAAATTCTCGACCTTGGAAATAGCATATGTTCATTTACTCTGAAACCGGATTACAGTCTTCTCTTCTTCTGGAATCTATTAGGTAGATTATTTTCCAGGCATCTTTCTCTTTAAACAATTGAAATGAATTAACACCACAATGACTGAATTCACCTTTGTACCAAAATTCGTACGGTACCCAAACATGGGCCATGCCGCCATCTATTTGAATTTTGTAGTCTAGTACTTTTTCGTGAAAGGTAATGGAATCAGGCGTGGTAATCATAAAATTAATTATGTCATTAAAGTTATTATCCCGAATACTCATTTTACCCAGCACATTTAAATTTACAGTTTGCATTTTAACATCGGGGTCAACAACGCCTTTCATGGCAAATTCATTTTTGCCATTAAAAGCATAAAAAAAAGTCTCAACGGCATACTTAACCTTTACCTCTTCGTCTATTTGCGCATTTACTGCATTTATCATAAAAAGCATCAATAGCAAAGAGAAATATTTCATTGGGATTCTTTTGAAAAGTTATTTACGGTAAAAATAGGTAAAATATGAATGAAGACTTTTCAAATGGATTCTAATTAGGGAGTGCTTAGTCTCATTAAAACTCCTTACTTTTATGGCGCAAAACCAAAATCAAGTTATGTCAACAGCTAAAAAAGAATACAAAAGAGTTACGGTCAAATCTTTAGTGGATATGAAGAAGAACGGAGAAAAAATCTCCATGCTTACAGCATATGACTATTCAATGGCCAAAATTGTAGATGCTGCCAAAGTCGATGTTATTTTGGTTGGTGATTCTGCTAGTAATGTCATGGCGGGTCATGAAACTACTTTACCTATCACTTTAGATCAAATGATTTATCATGCATCTTCTGTTATTAGGGCTATTGACCGTGCATTGGTGGTTGTAGATTTACCTTTTGGAAGCTACCAAAGCGACCCTAAGGAAGCTTTGCGATCGGCAATTAGAATTATGAAAGAAAGTGGTGCCCATGCTGTAAAGCTAGAGGGTGGTGCAGAAATTAAGGAATCCGTTAAAAGAATACTTGCAGCCGGTATTCCGGTAATGGGCCATTTGGGCCTTACTCCACAATCCATCTATAAGTTTGGAACATATACCGTACGTGCCAAAGAAGAGGAAGAAGCAGAGAAATTAATGGAAGATGCCAAACTGCTTCAAAAACTGGGTTGCTTTGGTATAGTTCTTGAAAAAATACCTGCAATGCTCACAAAGCAAGTCTCTGAAAATTTGACCATACCTACCATAGGTATCGGTGGTGGCAAATATGCAGATGGTCAAGTATTGGTTGTTCATGATCTTTTAGGCATGACACATGAATTCAACCCACGTTTTTTACGTAGATATATGAATCTTTATGAAGAAATGGGAAATGCCATCTCCAATTACGTCAGCGATGTAAAAAGCCAAGATTTCCCTAATGATGACGAGCAATACTAATTATTATCATCATATTCTTTGTCAAAAAAAACACATTCTACCGTAGACAATCTTCAAGTACTTTTTGAAGACAATCACCTTATCATCATTAATAAGCGACCTGGTGATATTGTACAGGGCGACAAAACCGGAGACCAACCTCTTAGCGATACCGTTAAGACATATTTAAAAATTAAATACAATAAACCTGGTAATGTATATTTAGGTGTAGTTCATCGTTTAGATAGACCTACATCTGGTATTGTGGTGTTCGCTAAGACATCAAAAGCCCTACCAAGATTGAATAAGATGTTTGCTGAAAAAGATGCAAAGAAAACATATTGGGCAATTGTTAAAAATAACCCTAAAGAACCGGAAAAAAGACTGGTTCACTGGATGAAAAGAAATACAAAGCAAAATAAATCTTACGCAAACATTAAAGAGGTTCCCGATAGTAAAAAAGCGATGCTTACCTACAAAACCATAAAAAAGCTTAACCATTACTTTCTTTTGCAGATTGATTTGGAAACAGGTAGACACCACCAAATTAGATCACAATTAAGCGCTATTGGCTCGCCAATTAAGGGCGATTTAAAATATGGTTTCAATAGAAGTAATGATGATGGCAGTATACATTTACACGCCAGAAAATTACGTTTAACACATCCTGTAAAAAAAGAACCTTTAGAGATCATTGCCCCACCGCCAAATGACCCTATTTGGAATGCATGTCTTTAATTTCACTATTTTTAGGGAAAACACTATGACCATGATAAAGAAATTTTCGATTTTAAGCGTTTTCTTACTAATTGCGTCTTGCAGCAGCTATAATTCAATTGATTCATTCTACAACGCACACAAAAACGATGATCAGGTTACAGCGATTAGAGTACCACAATTTATGCTTACCATGATCAGTGAAATTTCACCAGAAATGAAAGCTATGGTAGGTAACACCAAAGATTTAAGATATATGCAATTCCCTAGTACAACTACTAGTCGCACTCAATTTTTAAATCAGCAGATGAATGGTATTACCGGAAATTCATTCATAGAGATATTTCGTAAGAACGATGAACTTAAACGAAATGTAGTATCTGTTCGTGAAAGAAAAAATTTAGTCAAGGAAATCCTGATTTACAATAACAACAACCAAACCGGGTCCTTTTTATATTTCAATGGAGATTTTGATCCTGCAAAGGTTAGGGAAATGGCAAAAAACGAGCAATTCACTAAATTCGGGGATAATATCATTAATCAATTTGGAGCAAGTACACCTGGCATCAACTCCCAGAACAAATAAGTTACTTAGGCAGCTTTTTTTGAACGTATACTTTCTATAACCACAGAACTTAATATTAGTATACCGCCAATAATAGTTGTGCCCCTTGGTATTTCAGAAAGAAAAATTGCCCCTATTATAATCCCGTAAACAGGTTGAATACTACTCAAAATACTTACCGTAGTAATATTAAAATGTTTAAATGTCATTAAAAATAAGGTATGCCCAATAGCTGTAGTCAATATAGCTAAGGCCACAAGCACGTGCCACTGAGCCACAATGGCCTCTGAAGTGACCGTAAATAAAAATGGAAATAATAGCACCCCAACTATTGCGGTTTGGTAGGTCATTAACATTGACCCATTATACTTTGAAACTTTCTTTTTTAAAAGAATGTTTCTTAACGCATAGGCCAAAGCAGAAAACACACCAAAGCCTATAGCTATTGTATATGAATCTGCAAAATTTAAAGTTGGACTAAGAAAATACATTCCGGTTAACACCAGAACAGCCAGTAAAATATGTACCAGCTGAAATTTGGTTTTTAAGAGAACTGGTTCTAGCAAAGCCGTAATTACAGGATATGTGAAGATAGACAGCATGCCAATGGCTACGTTGGATAATTTTAAAGCATAGAAATAGGCGATCCAATGAGTGCCCATTAATAACCCACTTAATAAGATAACCCCTGTATCTTTTTTATCTATTTTTAAACCAAACCCCTTCCATTTACAATACAAAAACAATGCAATAAATGCCAAAATAGCCCGCGCACCTATTGCCACTGGCACCGGCAACTGTACATATCTACCCAATGCCCCCGAAGTGGAAATAAATAGCATAGCCAAATTGATTTCCAATAAATGCTGAAAATGGTTATTTTTCATTTACTCATCACTTTCCTACCGTGTTCTTGCCAAGGCTTTTTTACGTATAATTTCTGAAACTGACTTATTCTGTAAGTGACTTTCTAACCAAGACAGGATATCTAAATATAAAAATGCTCTTTTCTCATATGGATGATGTTCATATTTTTTAAGCTCCGTATACAATTTCTGAAACTCTGCCTTCAATTGG
The DNA here is from genome assembly GCF_002362375.1 of Maribacter sp. UBA3344. Classification (NCBI taxonomy): domain Bacteria; kingdom Pseudomonadati; phylum Bacteroidota; class Flavobacteriia; order Flavobacteriales; family Flavobacteriaceae; genus Maribacter; species Maribacter sp. UBA3344. The sequence continues at coordinate 90,599 of NZ_DERI01000008.1, forward strand.
TTTGGATAAATACCACCAAGACTTCTTAAGAACTTTATCATCTCCTTTTGTACGGCATGCATATCGTTCATTTTTAAAAGAAACTTATATGTACTCTTTAATTGAATTTCCAAATGATAGTCCATACCTGCCTCATAATGAGCAACTAAACTTAAAACCCTAGCAAAGCACATTAAATCTTCGCGCATTTTTAAATTCTTGTTATCAATGATTTTTTTCAAGTATTGAATACACGTTTTATTGTCACCAATTCCAAAATACAGACATGCTATTTTATAATACAGTACCATTACATGATGAACATCTATTCTATCTCTGTGCTTGTTAATTCCGTATTCAATTATTTTTACCAAATACAACCCTTTTTCAAAATTGCCTTCCAAAAAATGTAAATTCAATTTGTTGGCATTTAAATACATAAACGCTAATGAATTGATATTGTCGTTATCTGGAAAGTTCTTTTCCTTGATGGTAGTTTCTAAACGCTCAAGCACTTCTTTGAATTGAGAACTATATTGTACGTAAAAAAGAGATTCCAGTAAATAATGATTGCCTTTTAAAAAGAATACCGGGTTTAAATAGATCATATCTTTATGATCATAAAAAAGATCTACCCATTTGCTCGCATATTTAAAACAAGATAAAAAGTCTTGCGTTAAAAAACTGTACCATAAATGGGCCTTGTACAACCATAATTTTTCCCTAAAACCTAAGTCTTCTATGTTGTATAGCGGTAAATGGTCATTAAAATAGGTTTTTACCTTTTGAAAATCTTCATTACTTCTAACGTAGCCAACCTTTAACATCATCCCATAAAGTTGTAATGAAAGGTTAGATAGTTTACTGGTCATAACATTATGCCCAGACAATTCTTTTGCCTGTATTGCAAGTTCATCTGCACGATCAGGAATACTACGGGTTATATATTGCGTTTCAATGATTTTTTCCAACTCAACTATCTCATAAGCAATATTCTTCTCTTCATTTTCAATAGCTATTGCTTTTACCTTATCCAATATTTTTAGGCTTTGTTTATAAAGGCCTTTCTGATATAGAATTGTAGCAAAATCCAATTGTTCCCTTATTTGAACCCTTATATTTTGGTTAACCGGATTTAATCTAAGGCTCACCAAAATCTGTTTATATAGATGAGCTTTTAGGTTAGAAAGCTGAGCTTTTTTAACAATCCCACTTTCTAGTATTGTTTTCTCATCATATTGTTTAATTTTATCCAATAAATTGAACAGAGCTAAAAATTTGGCATCTGTATTCACTCCTAATCTACCCACGTAAAGCTTAAATTGACGCTTCTCAGATTTAGAAAGTGATTTAACCAGAACGAACAAAGCATCTTTATGCGCATTTGTCATCGTAAAAATAATAGTTTAAAGAATTGTAATTCAATGTTTTATATACCTAAAAAACTGACTTAACGTTGTAAACATGTTCACAAAATTAGTATGTTTTGTGTTTTAGGTTATATATTCGTTTGACGAGTAAAACTACGTAAATTATATGAGTAAAGATATCGTACAAATATTTGACACTACTTTAAGAGATGGAGAACAAGTACCTGGCTGCAAACTAGACAGGGAACAAAAATTGGTCATCGCTGAACGCCTAGACATTTTGGGTGTAAATGTGATTGAGGCCGGTTTTCCCGTATCTAGTCCAGGAGATTTCCAATCTGTGGAAGCTATATCCAAACTTGTAAAAAATGCAACTGTTTGTGGCTTAACAAGAGCGGTTAAAAATGACATTGAAGTAGCTGCGGAAGCACTTAAGTATGCCAAAATGCCCAGAATACATACAGGTATAGGCACATCTGATTCTCATATAAAATTCAAGTTCAACTCAAATAGGGACGCTATAATAGAACGTGCAGTGGCTGCGGTCAGTTATGCCAAAACTTTTGTAGAAGATGTTGAATTCTATGCTGAAGATGCCGGTAGAACGGACAATGAGTTTTTAGCACGTGTATGTGAAGCCGTAATAAAGGCAGGAGCCACTGTATTGAATATACCTGATACCACTGGTTATTGTTTGCCCGATGAATACGGAGCAAAAATGAAATACCTTCGTGAAAACGTAAAAGGAATTGAGAAAGCAACACTTTCTTGCCATTGCCACAACGATTTAGGTTTAGCGACCGCCAATTCAATTGCAGGTGTCATCAATGGTGCCAGACAAATAGAATGCACTATAAACGGAATTGGAGAAAGAGCCGGTAATACTTCTTTAGAAGAAGTGGTCATGATTATGCGTCAGCACCCGGATTTAAATTTAGACACCAGTATAAACAGCAAATTGTTATACGACACTAGCTTAATGGTTTCCAATAAAATGGGAATGATGGTTCAACCGAACAAAGCGATTGTTGGAGCCAATGCCTTTGCCCACAGTTCTGGAATTCACCAAGATGGAGTAATTAAAAATAGGGAGACCTATGAAATTATAGACCCTGCAGATGTAGGTGTCACAGAATCTTCAATTGTGTTGACCGCCAGAAGTGGTAGAGCAGCCTTGGCCTATAGAGCAAAAATTGTGGGTTACGAGTTAACCAAAACACAACTAGACCAAGTATACCAAGAGTTCTTGAAATATGCCGACGTTAAAAAAGAGGTGAAAGACGATGACATTCATCAAATAATTGAGACCTCAAAAATAGATTTACAAAGTATAAGCTAATTATGCATTTAGACATTGCTGTTTTAGAGGGAGATGGTATAGGACCAGAGGTTGTTGCACAATCTATAAAGTGCCTGCGTTCTGTTGAAGAAACTTTTGGGCATAGTTTTACATTTAAGAACGGTCTAATTGGTGCGTCTGCCATTAAGCAGACGGGCAGCCCTTTACCTAAAGAAACTTTAAAACTTTGCAAAAGTACAGATGCTACTCTTTTTGGCGCTTTGGGCCTTCCTGAATTTGATGACAATCCTAAAGCCAAAGTATGGCCAGAACAAGGTCTTTTGAAATTACGGAAAAAATTAGGGCTGTTTGCCAATATTAGACCCGTAAAGGTGTTCCCGTCATTGGTTAGGCAATCACCACTTTCAAAGACACAAGTTCAAAATACCGATCTAATTATTTTTAGGGAATTATCAGGCGGAATCTATTATGGTAACAAATCCAATGATGAAGATAAAAATTCAGCAACGGACACTTGTACTTACACTGAGTCTGAAATCAGTAGGATAGCCCACCTAGCCTTCAAATCTGCCAGGTCTAGAAAGAAGAAGGTAACATTGGTAGACAAGGCCAATGTTCTTGAAACATCCCGTTTATGGAGACGCGTAGTTCGTGCTATTTCTGAAAGTTATCCAGATGTGGAATTGAATTGCCTGTTTATTGATAATGCTGCGGTTCAGATGATTTTAAACCCATCACAGTTCGATGTTATATTGACCGACAATATGTTTGGCGATATTCTATCTGACCAAGGAAGCGTTATTGCCGGATCTATTGGGTTACTGCCTTCTGCTTCAGTTGGGGTAGAGCATGCCATGTTTGAACCTATTCATGGATCTTACCCTGATGCAGCCGGTAAAAACATAGCAAATCCAGTAGCCTCTATTTTAAGCGTCGCAATGCTATTGCAACATTTTAAGATGAACGAGGAATCTGATGCAGTCGTAGCAGCGGTCTTAAAATCTTTTTCTAAAAAAATAGTAACACCAGATATATTAGGAAGCTCTAAATATGGGACCAATTATGTTGGTGACTTTATTGCCGATAATATTATGGAATTAGATGGTAGTTTTAATATTAACGATGAAAACATAGGCTTAGGTAAATCTACCATTATCTAAGCTACTCATTATTTAATTGGGTCACCAATTCATTGAACTCCTTTTTAAATTCAATATACTTCTCCCCTGTTGCCGGTCCGTTGAAACCGGTATGAATTTTCCTAACATTACCTTTTTTATCGATAAAAATGGTTGTGGGATACGAGAGCACATGATTAAGCATAGGTAGTTTTTCTTGCGCTTTTAATTTATCATAAGTACCGTATTGCGCAAGTAAAATTGGGTAACCCACCCCTATTCTATCTTTTAGACGTTGAATACCTTTAAAGGCTTTATCTTCTGTTTTTGCCGACTCAAAAGCTAGCCCTATGACTTCTATATCTTTATTTTCAGCCATATATTCCACTAGAAACTTTGTTTCATCTAGACAATTTGGGCACCAGGTTCCCATTAATTGCACAATAACGACCTTGTTATGAAATCTATCATCTGACAATGAAACCTTATCGCCATTACTATCCGGAAAGGTAAATGCCAATTTATCATAACCTTCGTTCAAAAATGTAAGTGAATCTGGATCCGGAAGTTCAAAATCATCATTTCTAGTAGCCACAAATGGCTCTTTAAAATGATTTCCAGAATAGAAAACACCATTCATACTAGAGTCCGTAACTTTTGCGGTAAACAGAAAAGCATGGGCACCATCAAATGCAGATAATTTAAGAGAATCGCCATCCATTACACCATCTAAAAACCTATAGTCTCCCGTAGTGGTTCTAAACGTTCCGGTTACCTTATTTCCTTCCTGTAAAAAAATACCTTTACCTACGTATTCTTCTTCCAAATTAGGACTAAAATAAGTTTCCCATATGCCGGTAACGTTCTCCTTGTCTTTCTTATTTGCAACCATAAACCTTTCATTAACACCATGAATTGCCTTAAAAGGAACTATCCTATCTAGACTTTCCTTAATAAATTGTCCCTCAATGATACTATCTGTAAAAGTGCCCGCCAAAAATCCTTCAAAAACCGGTGTATACATAAAAATAGAATCTCCCTTAACTTCCACTTCATCTATTCGTATTACTTCATCGGCATTTATAATATTCATTTCATAATCACAATTTATGTTCTTTTCAACTTTTAAGTTAAAAGGTAACACTTGGTTATCCATTAATTCTAGCTCAACTAACCAATTGCCCTTAGCTAAGTTTTTAACCACCTTTTCTTCTTTACAACCTACTAATACCATGAACATAAAAAGTACTGCAATACTTATTCTCATATTTTATTATTTAAAGAACTTCTAATAAACAATTAAAAAGGCAGAATTAAAAATTAAAATAAAGACTTCATAGCTTATTGAATGTATTAGGGCATTGTTTTATCTTTGCGGCCTATAAATGTTTTGAATGAAAATATCATATAACTGGCTTAAACAGTTCATACAAATAGATTGGGAATCACAAAAAACCGGTGAACTTTTAACGGATTTGGGTTTAGAGGTCGAAGGAATTGAAAAATTTGAATCTGTAAAAGGCGGATTAAAAGGTATTGTTGTAGGACACGTTTTAAGTTGTGAAAAGCATACAAACGCCGATAAACTTAAGGTGACCAAGGTTGACATAGGTCTAGATGCCCCTGTACAAATTGTTTGCGGAGCTAAAAACGTAGCTGCCGGGCAAAAAGTACTTGTAGCTACTATAGGCACTACACTTTATACTTCGGAGGGTGAAGCATGGACCATTAAAAAAGGTAAAATAAGGGGCGAAGAAAGTTTTGGTATGATATGCGCCGAAGACGAACTAGGTCTTGGTGATAGCCATGATGGAATTATGGTTTTAGAAAAGGACCTAAAACCTGGTACACCTTGTGCCGATATCTTTGCTATTGAAGAAGACGAAGTATTCGAAATTGGCTTAACACCTAATCGTGCAGACGCCATGAGCCATTTTGGTGTTGCAAGAGACCTTAAAGCAGGCTTAAAACAAAAAGAAATTACCAAAGAACTGATTACCCCTTCTACTAGTCACTTTAATATTAATGACCGATCATTAAAGATTGATGTAGATGTAGTTAAAACCGAATTAGCACCTCGTTATTGCGGAATTACGATTAGCAATCTAATCATACAGCCCTCTCCTACTTGGTTACAGAATAGATTAAAATCCATAGGATTAACTCCTAAAAACAATGTAGTAGATGCTACCAATTACGTACTACATGAGCTTGGGCAACCTTTACACGCTTTTGATGCAGCTAAAATAAAAGGCAATAAGATCATTGTTCAAACCTTAGCTAAAGGCACTAAGTTTACCACTTTGGACGGAGTTGAAAGAACACTACATGAAGACGATTTAATGATTTGTGACACCGAAAAGCCATTGTGCTTGGCAGGCGTTTTTGGCGGTTTGGGTTCTGGTGTAACTGAAGAAACAACATCTATTTTCTTAGAGAGCGCCTATTTTAACCCCGTATCTATTAGAAAATCAGCGAAAAGACACGGCCTTAACACTGATGCTTCGTTTAGGTTTGAGCGTGGTATTGACATTGAAAATGTGGAGTACAGCTTAAAACGTGCCGCACTTTTAATCAAAGAAATTGCAGGAGGAGAAATTACCTCTGACATTTATGACCTCTACCCTAAGAAACACCCTAATTTTGAAGTGTTTCTTGCTTTTGAAAAAATCAATAAGTTAATTGGACAAGAAATTCCTCAAGATACCATTAAATCTATATTGGCTTCTTTGGACATTAAGGTAAAGAACGTTACTGAAGCCGGCATGGGTCTTGAAGTACCTTCTTATAGAGTAGACGTACAAAGACAAGTTGATGTTATAGAAGAAATTTTAAGGGTATATGGTTACAACAACGTTGCATTTAGCCAAAAACTAAACGCCTCTATTGCAACCACTACCGCTGCTGCAGACCATAAAATACAAAGCACTATTGGTAATTCACTGGCATCTAAAGGTTATAATGAAATTTTAACCAATAGCTTGACCAACCCTGAATATACTACATTAATTGAATCTGATGAAGATAAACATAGGTCAATTGAAATCATTAACCCTTTAAGCGGTGACCTATCAATTTTAAGAAGAACATCTTTATTTTCAGCATTGGAAGCTGCTAGCTACAACATAAACCGTAGGCGATCCAGTCTTAAATTATTCGAGTTCGGAAAAACATATTATGCAAAAGGCGATAAAAGAATTGAGCCTAAATACCTTAGCATCTTATTAACCGGCAACACTGCACCGGATAGCTGGACAAGTAAAGCAATGGCAACTAATTTTTTCGAATTAAAATCAATTGTCCAATCAGTACTATTAAGATTGGGGTTAGACAATTTAAAAAGTGAACCTACATCTTCCCCTATCTTTTCAGAGGGGCTAACATTTACCTATAAGAAGAACTCGTTGGTATCATTTGGATTGGTTAAAAAGTCCATATTAAAACATTTTGACATTAAACAAGATGTATTATTTGCGGACTTTGACTGGGGCTCTATTTTAAAGCAAATTAATACCACGCCCGTAAAGTACAAGGAAATCCCTAAACATCCTGAAGTAAAAAGGGATTTTGCCCTTCTACTTGATCAAAAAGCTACATATCGTGAACTGCATGAACTTGCTTTCAGTGCAGAAAGAAAATATTTAAAGGATATGACCTTGTTTGATGTGTACGAAGGAAAAAATTTACCGGAAGGGAAAAAATCCTATGCCGTAAGCTTTACCTTGCAAGATGACAAGAGTACTTTGACCGAAAAGCAAATAGAAAAAATTATGTCAAAGCTACAAAATAGCTACGAACGTAATTTAGGAGCCAGCCTAAGGTAACTACAACATTTTTTCAGGAACAAAAACGGTATCAATCTCATGAATGATGCCGTTAGATTGATTTGAGTCTGCCGTAGTAATCATAGCATGATTACCAAATTTATCGGTTAAGACAATATCAATACCTTGCATTGAAGCCGTAATTTCATCGCCTTGTATGGTCGTAAATTTAGCTATGCCATTTCCTCTACACATTGCTTTAAGTATACTAGATGCCGATAATTTATCTGCAATGATATGATAAGAAAGCATTGCCTTTAAGGTCCTTTTATTTTCCGGATCAAACAATTTATCCAATGTTGATTTTGAAAGTTTTTCAAATGCGAGATTAGAGGGCGCAAAGACAGTAAACTCCCCATTGTAATTTAAGACTTTATCCAAATTAACCGCTCTTAATGCATTTAACAAACTAGAATGGTTTTCAAAGCTTTCCGTTCGTTCCAAAATAGACTTTTCCGAAGGTAATTGTGAAATTAAATTATCAAACTTAAATTCAATTGCATTGTCCTGCGCATGCATACTAAACCCAAAAAATAGGGCACACAGGGACACGAGGGATGTCCATTTTTTCATAATAGTTGGTTCTTAAGGGGCAAATGTTCTAAAAATCGACGAACGGGTCAATTTCATCGTCAATATACAATTTGAACCCATTTGCACCTAGTTCAAATTATCGAAAAAACAAATTTTAACATTTTATTAACTTTTAATTAAGTTGAACAGAATTTACATGAAAACACTAATTACTTAACTTTGAGTGTATTGCTTAAAAAAGAACATATGTTACTGCCTAAAACAAATATTGAACAGAAGCTATCTTCTATTAAAAAGAAACGAATTTTAGCTGAAGACATAGACCTTAAACAAGTGTATTCCATATTATCCAATCTTGATAATGAATTAGATAGAATAGAGAACAATGTAATTATTGGTAATGGCGTTGCGAACAATAAATTCAATATTGATTTATTGAAAAGTGACAAGATTTATCACACCAAAGAAATTAAACAGATATGTATAGATTATCGATTACGTTTTCTTGATACCAAGTATTTTAAAGGCACTATACCAGCTGAAGGGCTTTCAAAAATTAAAGCCCTTGAAAAAGAACACGATACGGAAATCAAGGGTTTTAAAATTATTGCTCCTTCTAAGCTATTTAAGTTAGAGGATAAAGATGATCCACTATTGTTTGCCCCTATTGGAAATGGCTATTACTATTTAATACACCAATGGGGCAATGACCTTCATCCTTTTAGAAAATTATTAATGTGGCCTTTTAAAAACATGGCGAACCTTATCATACTAGTATTACTAATTAGTTTCCTAGTTACTTTAATGATCCCAAACGGTCTATTTTCCAAATCAAGCACAAATGCCCAATTTTGGATTCTTTATTTCTTCATGTTTAAATGTATAGCCTCTGTAGTTATTTTTTATGGCTTTGCATTAGGAAAAAACTTTAGCCCTGCTATATGGAACAGCAAATATTATAACAGTTAAACCAGTTAAATTTTAATTGATAAATATGGTTTGGGGTATACCGGAGACGTCTATATTATCTATCAATTTAAAATCGGGCGAAGGTGTTATTCTTAGTATACCTCCTTCATTGTTCGCTCCCGTTTTTTGATAACCAATTAGCATGTAATTGTTCTTATCATCATATGCAATAGCCGTTGTACCAGCTATATTATATTTTACATTTAATTCAGAATCCGATAAAAAGTTCTCAAACAAATAAACTACAGTTCCGTTCCTATTAAAATCATAGGTAGCTGGCACTTCTTTAATAGCTGCATTTGGCATGTATTTTTGAAAATAAAATTTACCATCATTACCAATATGATAATCCTGAGTAGAAATAAATCCCGGTGCTGTATCTTCCCCATAGGTAGTATAGACCTTATCTAAGGTCATTGGATCAATTATCGTATGCAATTCAGGATAACTCACTATTATTTCACCAGAATCATTCTTAAACAACCTTAACGCGTCATAACCTAAATCTACATTGACCATTTCATCTAAGGTACTTAAGTCTATTACCGATAAATGATATTCATTGGACACAAATTCATTTAAAGTTAAAACAAAAAGTTTGCCTGAGGATTCCACAATATCTACAGGTTTATTATCAATGGTAACCTCTGAGAAAGCTGAAGGATTGTCCAAAGAACTTACCCTTACTACATAATGTTTGTCCTTACCCGCCAAATCTACTTCATACGCAGCAAACACATTATCTTCATTATAAGTTACAGAAGCTACGCTAACATCACAGGCATTTAAATCATTGAACAGCTGAACTGAACCAGAAGTCTGATTTTCTGAATTATACCATTGCAAAGCAGCTTCGCAATTGGCTGTATAAAAATACCCTAAGCCATTTACAGATTTTATTTTTATAGCACTTGTAGGTATATTGCCTAAAGAGACTACTTCACTTTCCGTAGCCAAATTACCCTCATTATCGCGCACAATAACGGCATTCACGTTATCGTTCGTTTTTAAAAAGACCGTATAGTCTACAGCTATATTAGTTGATGTTTCTTCTTGTTGCTCATTGGTAGATTTATCGCAGGCAACGAAACTTAAGGCCAGCACAAAGCAGGCCACAAAATTGTAGGTTTTCATAAAACATTGATTTGGGTTAATCTATTATTCTATGCTTAAACAGCGTACATTTTATTACGCTGGTCTTTTAATGCCTTGTCAGACATATATTCATCAAACGTAGAATATCTATCAATGTTGCCTTTTGGAGTCAATTCTATAATTCTATTTGCCACAGTTTGAGCAAATTCGTGATCATGTGTTGTAAAAAGCACCGTTCCTTTAAAGTTCTTCAAAGAGTTGTTAAAAGCTGTAATACTTTCAAGATCCAAGTGGTTTGTTGGCTCATCCAACATTAATACATTAGCACGCATTAACATCATTCTACTTAACATACAACGAACTTTTTCACCTCCTGAAAGTACGGTACATTTTTTTAGTGCCTCTTCTCCACTAAACAACATTTTACCCAAAAAACCTCTAATATAAACTTCTTCTCTTTCCTCCTCGGTTTTGGCATACTGGCGCAACCAGTCTACTAGGTTAATGTTATCTGTAAAGAAATCAGAATTATCTGCTGGCAAGTAAGACTGAGTGGTAGTAACACCCCACTGGTAAGATCCTTTATCAGCCTTTTTATTACCGTTTATAATTTCATAGAATGCAGATGTTGCTCTAGAATCCCTAGATATAATAGCAACTTTATCTCCCTTAGCCAGGTTTATATTAATATTATTGAACAACACCTCTCCTTCTTCCGTAGAAGCGGAAAGACCTTCAACGTTCAAAATTTGATCCCCTGCTTCTCTTTCCCTATCAAATATAATTGCCGGATATCTACGGCTAGACGGTTTAATATCATCAACCTTTAACTTGGAAAGCATTTTTTTACGTGAAGTTGCTTGTTTACTTTTTGCAACGTTTGCACTAAATCGAGAAATAAACTCCTGTAATTCTTTTGCTTTTTCTTCAGCCTTCTTATTTTGTTGTGCACGTTGGCGAGCAGCTAACTGACTACTTTCATACCAAAAAGTATAATTACCTGAGTATAGGTTTAGTTTACCAAAATCTATATCTCCTATGTCTGTACATACCGTATCTAAAAAGTGACGGTCATGACTCACTACTATTACCGTATTCTCATAATCTGCCAAGAAATTCTCTAACCAACTAATTGTTTCATAATCCAAGTCGTTGGTAGGCTCATCCATAATCAGCACATCTGGATTACCAAATAACGCCTGCGCCAGCAACACTCGTACTTTTAGTTTAGAATCTAACTCTGACATTAGGGTATAATGCATATCGGCATTAATACCAAGGTTAGAAAGTAGGGCGGCCGCATTACTATCTGCATTCCAACCGTTCATTTCCTCAAATTTCACTTGTAACTCCCCTATTCTATCTGCATTCTTATCATCATAATCAGCATAAAGAGCGTCTATTTCTTTTTTGATTTCATACAGTGGTTTATTACCCATAACTACAGCTTCCAAAACCGTATATTCATCTGCAGAGTTGTGATTTTGCTCCAATATGGACATTCTTTTACCAGGCTCCAAATGCACATGACCAGAAGTTGGATCGATCTGTCCTGCCAATATCTTTAAAAAAGTAGACTTACCAGCTCCGTTAGCACCAATAATACCATAACAATTACCTTGCGTAAAGGCAACGTTTACTTCATCAAATAAAACTCTTTTCCCAAATTGTACAGAAAGATTAGAAACAGATAACATAGAAACTAAATTTTAAAAATCCGTGCAAAAATACAGAATTTATAGGCTTACACGGCTTAGATTTTGATCTAATTCTCTAAAAGATGCTTAAGTTAGCACTTCATAACATTTAACTAGCTATTAACAACATCTGGTGATCTTGTTTATTATTTTTGACTATCACCAGTCCCATATACTATATGATAAGAATTTTACTCTCTACTTGCGTAGCCTTATTAGTGGGTTGTTCCTCCACAAAAAAAGATTCTGACACCGTACTTTTTGCTGGTGAAATTGTAAACCCAACAAGTGATCAAGTAATTTTACTTAAAGGTGTATCTAAAATAGATTCAGCAAAACTTGATGAAAATAACAGGTTCAAGTTTAAATTATCTTCAATTGAAAATGGTCTTTACCATTTTAATATAGCTCCAGAACACCAATATGTGTATTTAGAAAAAGGTGATAGCCTTATGGTTAGGCTCAATACAATATATTTTGATGAATCTTTAGTTTTTTCTGGCAGTAATGAAGAAACAAATAATTTTCTCTTAGATCTTTTCTTGGCAACAGAAGTAGAAGATTCTGACATGTATTCTGAATACTACGAATTGGAACCCTTGGAATTTTTAGAGAAAATCAAATCCCTAAAGCAACAAAAAGTCAATAAACTAAATGAACTGAATGCTGAAAATTTAATTTCCAATCAAGCTATTAAATTACTAACGGGAAGCATTGACTATACCTACAACAGATATAAAGAAATATATCCTTTTAGACATAAAAGAAAAACAGCAGAGGAAAATTTTCATGATTTACCAAAAGACTTCTATGCCTATAGAAGCGACATAAATTACGATGACCATACGCTAACTTACCTAAGACCCTATTATGACTTCATGAAAGCTCATTTAGGAAATTTATCTTACATGACCTGTATGGATAACTGTGGCGATATTCATGAAAACGTAAGCAAACAATTACATTACAAAAAACACAAGCTCCATTTAATAGATAGCCTTGTAGTTGAGAAGGAATTAAGGGACAACTTATTTAGAAATGTTGCATTTGACTACCTATTAAAGAAAAAAGATGCTCCGGAAAACACAGAAATTTTCATCAAAGAATTTAAGAAGGTCTCAAAGAACAATATGCACTTAGCGGAAATTGAGAATCTTTATCAGGGAATTGCAAATCTTCAACCCACCAAAATGATTCCCAATCTTTCTGTTCTTACTTTTGAAAACGAATCAAAAACGCTAACGGAGATTGCCGCAAACAAAAAGGTATTATTCTATTTTTGGTCTGGCACCAATAGAAAACAGTATTTAGATATCTTCAAGAGAATTGCTGTACTGAAAGAAAACAAGCCTGATCACGAACTTATAGGTATTAATATTAAAACCGACTATGACCAGTGGAAGAACATACTAACCACACTTGGTGTAGACCCAACATTACAATATCATAGTAACGATTTTAAGGAACTTACCGAAAAATTGGTGTTATATCCCATCAATAAAGCTATCATAACGGACAACTCTGTAATTGTTGACGGTTTTTCAAATATTTACAAAAATTAATGAGAGCTATGGCTTTCCAACAATTTCTCAAACCAAAGTCCTGGTAATATATTTTTAAGTGTCAATGAAAATTTTTGAATGAAGGAACCAACTTTATAGTGAGGTTTTGGATTTTTTGTTTCAATAATTTTTGCAATTTTTCTACCTACATCTGCCGGGTCCCCCCCACTATCAACATCAGCATCAATAGTCTCAAGAGTATTCTTGTAAGCACTTTTATACGGAGAATTATCATACACAGGAGTATGGTACCTACCAGACGCAATATTTGTTGCAAAATCTCCCGGAGCCAATGTGGTAAGCTTAACCCCAAATTGTTTGGTTTCCATTCTATAGCTTTCGGTAACAATTTCCAAAGCACCTTTAGATGCCGAGTAAATACCTCTATAGGGCAGCCCCATATAACCGGCAATTGAAGTAATATTAATAATAAGTCCTTTTTTTTGACTGCGCATGATCGGCAAAATGTTGTTCATTACGTTCAATGGACCATTAAAATTTGTTGCAAAAGCATTAAGTACTTCTTCATGCGGTGTTTCTTCCATAGGACCGGTAATACCTATACCTGCATTATTGATCAATACATCAATCTTATTTTCTTTCCCTAAAAGTGTATTGATACATTGTTTAATGGTTTCTACATTTCTGACATTCATTTCCAAAAGAGGAAAATCCGTAAATGAAGGATATCTACTTACATCACGAGTTGTACCGTATACGATGTACCCTTTACTCTTTAAATGTATGCCTATTGCTTTTCCAATTCCTGAAGACCCACCTGTTATTAGTACTACTTTTGTTTTCATTTTAAAGAAAATAAGTGATGCTAAATTTTATATAGAGTTGATTTTGAATATATTACCCAAGTTTAAGTTCTTTCACTTTTGGGTACAAAAAAAGGCAAGCTACCTACATCGCACCGCTACGACCGTATACCCTTGCTGCGTTCCCACCCTGGGGGATTCTACAGGAGCTGGTCGTGTAGGACTTGCCGGGTGCAAATATACAATCTTTTAAAACTTTGACAATCCTTTTAGTTTCTAATTTTTATGAATTAAATTGCCTTTTATTAACAATCACTCATGCTTTTAGTGGATTACCACTAATTCTAAAACACCGATTTACTTAATGAATATCTTCAAAATAATCTGTATTATTCTTATTACCAGCATTTTCACTTCTTGCGGCAGTGGCAACCAAAAAGCCTCTTCATTATTTGAAATTAAATTAGAGAATAATTTAAAACAAATAAATCAAAATCAAGAAATAGGTGTTTCCATCAACAACAAGAAAGAAAAACAGATAGAAAGTGTGGAATATAGTATTGACAACACTACTTTACCTGTAAATAATGGTAAAATTAAAGTCAATCTGCCTACACTAGGGCATAAAGTTTTAACTGCTAAAATTACTTTTGATGGTGAAACTGTTGAAATAAACAAGAATCTCAAATTACTATCAGAAAAGGCTCCGGAGATATATACATATAATATCATAAATGAATTTCCCCACGATACCAAAGCCTACACCCAAGGTTTAGAATTTTACAACGACACTCTTTACGAATCAACAGGTAAAAAAGGTCAATCTTTTTTAAGAAAATTGAACTTTAAAACAGGGGAAGTATACAAGCAAATAGATTTAGACGCCGCGTATTTTGGTGAAGGCATTACAATTCTCAATGACAAAATCTACCAACTTACTTGGCAAAGTGGTTTAGGCTTTATTTACGACCTAAATACTTTTAAAAAACTTGATAATTTTCAATATGAAAAAAGTCGAGAAGGTTGGGGATTAACCAATGATGGCACAAAAATTTTTAAAAGTGATGGTACGGAAAAAATTTGGTTCATAAACCCCAACACTATGACAGAAGAAGGTCATATAGAAACAGTGACCAATTCCTCTATTTTTAATTCTGCCAATGAACTGGAATATGTAGATGGCAAGATATATGCCAACGTATACCAAAAACCCAGTGTTATGATTATTGACAGCAAAACCGGTGCAATTGAAGGGGTTATTAATTTTAGCGGCTTAAGCGATAAAATAACCAAAACAGATAATTGGGACAAAGTAAATTATGTTCTCAACGGTATTGCCTACCATCCAGAACGAAAGACATTTTTTGTTACCGGCAAATTTTGGGATAAAATGTTTGAAGTTCAAATACAGAAAAAATAGAATGAATTTATTTCATAAAGAAATTACAGTTACTGTAGATGACTTAGATGATTTAAACCATGTTAATAACGTAAGATACGTTCAATGGATTCAAGACATATCTAAAGAACATTGGCAAACAAAAGCATCCCCCATAATGCAAAATGAAGTTATCTGGGTAGTATTAAGTCATCATATTGAATATAAACGTGCGGCGGTTTTGAACGACCGAATTAAAATAACTACCTATATAGACTCCAGTTCAGGTGCAAAGTCAATTAGAGTGGTTGAGATGAAACACGCTGTTACCAACAAGCTACTTGTAAAATCAAGCACAGAGTGGTGTCTTCTAGAAAGCAAATCTTACAAACCCATGAGAATTCCAGACGATATAAAGGAAATTTTCATATAACTTAGGTGTTGTAAAATTAGAATTACGTGCGTACCAAAATATTTATCATCTTACCGCTGCTATTTGCCATTCTATGGTCCGCATCATGTAGAAAAGATTTTGAATATGCACCCAGTAATGGTCATCTTTCTTTTTCCAAGGATACTGTCTATCTAGATACCGTATTTTCAAATATTGGTAGTAGCACGTACACGCTAAAGGTTTTTAATGACACGAAGGACGATGTGGTAATACCTAATATAGCTCTTGAAAATGGCACTGCGAGTTTCTACAGACTTAATGTTGATGGTGTCGCCGGTAATGAATTTAATAATATACCTATTTATGCAAAGGACAGCCTTTTTATTCTAATTGAAACAACCATTGATATTGTAGAACCCACAGCTAATGAATTACTTTATACAGACGCTATTCAGTTCGATAGTGGGCCGTATCAACAATCTGTGCAATTAGTAACCTTAGCAAAAGATGCCATATTCCTTTACCCAAACACCGAATTAAAGAGTCAATCTGAAATAATAGATGTTCAAATTGACGAATCAACAGAACCTATAGAATTAGAAGGATTTGTGCTAACAGACGACTTTTTAACCTTTAAAAGCAATAAACCCTACGTAGTTTATGGCTACGCTATAGTTGAGGAGAACAAAAAATTAAATATTGAGGCTGGATCTAGAATACACTTCCATCAGAATTCTGGTATTTTGGTAAAAAATGGAGGTTCCATTTCAATAAATGGAGAGCTCAGCGACAACCAAGAACTCCTAGAAGGGGAAGTACTATTTGAAGGTGACAGACTTGAACCGGATTTTGATAACGTTACAGGACAATGGGGAGCTATCTGGATAAGCTCTGGAAGTCAGAACAATACCATAAATTATTTAACCATTAAGAATGCACAAATTGGTTTGTTTGTTGAGGGAAGGGAAAACAATTCTGAATCTACCCTAACCATAACAAATACCAAAATTTTCAACAGTTCTACCACTAATCTTTGGGCAAGAAATGCAAATATTACAGGGGAAAATTTAGTAATAGGCAGTGCAGGTAATTCGTCTTTACTTATAGAAAATGGTGGATATTATAGCTTTACACATTCAACTATATCCAATTATTGGAACAAAGGTTTTAGGTTCAATGCTGCTTTGGAAATTAGAAACGATACTAAAACCAATCCTGAAGTAGCATACGACTTGCAAAAAGCAGAATTCAAAAATTCAATTATTGATGGCAATAGTCAAATTGAAATTTCATTGAACCCTAACGGGCAACATACATTTAATTATTCCTTTGAAAATTGTTTTATCAAAATCAATCAAAGTAATGCTTCAAATTACCCCGATAACACGGCATTTTTTAGCAATATCATTATGTCCGGAGAACTAGATTATTTTTCACCCATTGATAACGATTTTAGAATAGGATTTGAAAGTGAAGCCTTTAACAAAGGGGATGTAGATACAGCAAACGCCGTACCTTATGATATTTTAGGAATTTCAAGAATATCTTCTCCAGATTTAGGTGCTTATCAAGCAATTGAAATGGAATTTTAGTTATAATTCTTATTTATCTGCAAGATTTTTCGCTCACAAACCCCATAAACATTGATTTTATAAATATATCCTCTGTTTTTATAAGGACATTCTAGGTCAACCTTTTATAACCTATGTTTAATTTCGTGGTATACGCTATATCATTTGAATTATACTTACACCATAATAGACTCTGATGCTGTTTCAAATTTACAGTTACATGCTTTCTTAGATGAGTATGGCGATTTTGAGTGTATAAATACCACGAACAACCCTTCTGATGGTTTAAACGATATTCTTAAATATTCCCCAGATATTGTTTTCATAAACCTAAATAATGACTATGCCTCTGTTTTTTTAATGATTACCGAGATTCATCAATATATGAATCAGCTTCCTATTTTGATCGGTATTGCTACAACCAAGAATTACGCATATGATGCAATCAAAAACGGTTTTTTTGATTATTGGTTGCAACCATTCAATGAATTTGATATTCGTAAATCATTGATGAAGCTTCAAAAGCGCATGCCAAAGGAAAATGCACCGGCTACCCTATGCTTAAAATCATATAACGATTTTCAATATTTGGACACCAATGATATTTTATATCTAAAGGCAGATAATAATACAACGGAGTTTTTCATGAAAGACGGCACAATTATTAATGCATATAAGACGTTAAAGACTTTTGAGAATACCTTGCCCAAGAACTTTATGCGTATTCACCAAAGCTATATTGTAAACACCAATTATGTCTCTCGTATAAACTTTGGTAAATCTATATGCGCCATAAAAAAGGTAAACGAAAATATCCCATTCTCTAAATCTTACCGTGGGAATATGGACAATTTAAAAAGCATACTGAACAAAAACACACTTTCCGCCTTAAATTAATGAATTCTCTCAAAATTAGGTCATATACTCACAGAACCTAATCATCCACTCATAGCTGTGATTTTATCAATTGTAACCGGCTTTATCATATTACTTTGGTAGTATAATAAACCAAAAACCCCTTAAAACACACAGTATGAAAAAAGTAACAAGTATTTTAGCAGTAGCAGTAATGGCAGTTGGTATGGCTTCTATGTCATCTCAAAATATATCAAATGAAATTGAAAATGTGAATGATATATCAAAAGCTTTAACCTGCAACGATTGCTCATTGCCACCAGATGATAGAAAACCACCAAAAAAGATTGCATAGATTTAAAAAATATTAATACAAAAAAAGCCTTTAACGCGAACGTTAAAGGCTTTTTTTATACCTTGGTTTTATTATCATATTAAAACCCATTTTTGAATAAGTACTATTTATCATTAATATTATCTTGCTTACTGCTTAGCTTTAGCTGTTCTAAAACAGAATCCGCAAAACCACCTATAGTAGAAAAGCAAGAAAATGACAGCATATCTATATGGATAGATGAAAGTTACAACGCAAATACAGAAAGAAAATTAGAATTACAAAATAAAGCCTTTCAACTAGCAAAGAATACATCTAATGACACCTTAAAATCAAAGTATTTTTCTAATCTTTCATTTAACCAGCAGTTTCTTTCAGATAGCTTATTATTTCGAAAAATAAATAAAGAAGCCATCTTAATAAATAAGCAAATTAAAGATTCTACCGCTATAGGATACGCTTATTATGACTTAGCGTATTTTTTAGACAATAATATTGTAAAAGATAGTGCATTTTACTATTATTCAGAAGCACTCAACATATTTTCAGGTACTGGAGACATGGAACTTATGGGCCGCATGTATTTAAATATGGCAGTCATTCAAATGAAGATTAAAGATTATGTAGGTAGCGAAGCAAATACCATAAAGGCAATAGAAGGTTTTAAAATCTTAAATGACTATGAACAACTATATCGATGTTATAATCTATTAGGAATTGTACTGGGGGATTTGAAAGAATTTGACAAATCTTTAGCGTATTACAACGAAGCATTATTTTATTTAGAAAAGACACCAAATAGTACTATTGAAAAGGCAAGTGTTTCTAATAACATAGGTGTAAATTATAGGCATCTTAAACTTTATGATAAAGCAATTCACAACTTTGAAAATGTACTGAAAATAAATAATTTACACATAAAACACCCCAGTTTATTTGCCAAAGCGATTAGTAATTTAGCCACTTCTAAATTATATGCACAGGACACTTTGAATGTAGAGAATCTGTTCAAAAAATCAATTGAAATAAAAAAAGAAGAAAATGAACTTGCCAGTTTATCTTCAAGTTATTTCAACTATGCTGAATATAAAGCATATGCAAAAGACACTATAAATGCTATTGAAAAATTAAAGAAATCAGAAAATTTAGCACGGGAATCTAGTTCAAACGAACAGTTATTAAAAACTTGGCAATACTTAGCCATTTTAGACAAGAATAATGCTTCAGATTATTTCAAAAAATTTACTAAACTAAATGATAGTCTACTATCTGAAGAACGTAAACAACAGAATAAATTTGCCCGTATACGTTTTGAAACTGACGAATTTATTGCAGAAAATATTGAGTTGGAAAGTGAAAAACAGGTTCTTTCCAAGCAAAAGCAAATTTGGATAGGTATTGCTACCGGTTTCTTTTTACTGGGGCTATCTGTCTACATCATTATCAACCAACGTGCAAAAAATCAAAAATTAAGGTTTGATCAGCAACAGCAAGCCAACAATCAAGAGATTTTTAATTTGATGTTAATGCAAAAGCAAAAAGTTGATGAAGTAAAAAGGCTAGAGCAAAAACGAATTTCAGAAGAGCTACATGATGGGGTTTTAGGTAAAATGTTGGGTGCGAGAATGATACTAACAGGTTTAAATAAACGTGCCACGGATGAAGCTATTCAAGAAAAATCAAAAGCCCTGGGATCATTACAAGAAATTGAGAATGAGATTAGAGCAATTTCACACGAATTGAGCCATAGCGCTTATCAAAAAATTAGCAACTTTACAGATTCAGTAGAAACACTGCTTGCCAATAATCGCAACACCAAAATCAAAACTATTTTCCACTTCAATGAAGATGAAAACTGGGATAGCCTAGCTGGTGAAATTAAAATTAACGTATACCGAATTATACAAGAAACTTTTCAAAATGCAATTAAGCATTCAAAATGCTCATTCTTTGAAGTTACGTTTTACAGAGATGATGAACAGTTTAATGTCATTATGAGCGATAATGGTATTGGCTACAATGTAATTAAGGGTAAAAAAGGAATTGGAATTAGAAATATTACTTCTAGAATTGAAAAATTAAATGGTTCATTTCATATAGACTCAACCGAAGGCCAGGGCACTACCATATCTTTAAATATCCCCATTTAAAATAGAAAGTAATAATTTTACAAATAATAATAGTTTATATTAATACGTTTAGTAAATTAGATTAGAATCACAACTTATGAACACTGTACGAATTTTAGCGGTAGATGATCATGAAATGACTGCTCTTGGATATAAATATATCTTAGAAGATTCTGAATTTGACAACTTTAATGTTAAAGTTGAAATAGCAACGAACTTCGAAAAAGGAAAGAGCAAAATTGAAATGTCAAAAAGAGCAGTACCTTATGACATTATTTTATTGGACATTCAGTTGTTCTCTCCAGAATCCAAAGACCCAAGAACTGGTATAGATTTAGGTATAGTTGCTAGAAATGAAGTTCCTAAATCAAAAGTTGTTTTCATGTCATCTTACAGTGATAACTACAGAATTAATAACATTTTTAAAACGGTTAATCCTGATGGTTACATGGTAAAATCCGAGATCGATGAAATGTCTCTTAAAACCATGGTTGAAACAATAGCAAACGATTCACCTTACTATACCGCTAGTGCATTATCTGCAATTAGACGAAGAATGTCGACAGACATTGTTATTGATGAGCAAGATCAGAAAATATTATATCATTTATCTCAAGGAATTCACACTAGAGACATAGCCCCATTAATTGGATCTGCAAATACAACTGTTGAAGCTAGAAAAAGGCAGCTAAAAGCACTTTTTGACGTTAAGAACGGAAATGACCTTGCCTTAATTAACGAGGCTAAAACAAGAGGATTTCTATAGAATTAGCATATTTTCAAACTATTGATTTACAGGATTTTATAAAAATTTAATTCATTTTATAATAATATCCTCTGAAATTCTAAGGTTTTTCTATATCAGATTTTGAAGTTAGAAAAGTATCTTTATGATAAAGAATGCTATAAATTTCTACTCGTATGCCATTTAATTACGAAAATTTTATTAATAATTCTAAATCCGAATATACCAAGGAAATCATTGGTATAGATGAGTTTTTAAAATCGTTAGACTTCCATTATTTCTCTAGTGTTAAGCTAAATAACAAGCATATTACATTTAACTCAATTAGCTTAGTTTTGGAAATTTCCTGCAATTTGGATTTATTAGAACTACTAGCCCATTTTAATACGGATAGATGGGGGCATAACGGCAAAGAAAAATCTCCACTACAACAAGAATTAGAAATTCTTGACTTAAAAAACAAGTACCATATTGATATTGAAGAACTAACATTCTTTTTAAATGATACAAGTGTTGTTATAAAACGTATTTATGACAAAAGCATACCCACCCAGCTGAATGACATATTAAAACAGATTGCGTTTAATTATGTGTTTCTAACAAGAGGATTAACGCAAAAACCATATGAAATTTTTGTCCCCATTTTTGAAGACACGCTTGAAAACCCGGACAATAACGAAGAGGAATTGAATATTGCTCCTAAATCGTACTCTGAATTTTGGGGCATATATCTAGATAAAGATGATGAGGCCTCTATCTATGATGTAAATAAAAATACATATGTAAGTGGTGATTTGGAGTTTTTATCTGAATAAAAACCCCAAATCATTACTAAACTTACTTAGGCATTAAATATTGGCCTTGTTTTCATCATTTCGTTGACCTTACCTCTAACCTCTTTTATTATTGATTCATTCTCAGGATTCATAATTACCTGATCAATAAATTCAACAACCTTTTCCATATCAGATTCCACTAGACCTCTAGTAGTAATTGCTGCTGTCCCAAATCTAATACCAGATGTTACAAACGGAGATTTGTCATCAAATGGCACCATATTCTTATTTGCTGTGATATCAGCCAACACTAGGGCTTTCTCCGCATCTTTACCAGAAATATCTTTGTTTCTTAAATCAATAAGCATCATATGATTATCGGTACCATCAGAAATAATATTGTAATCTAGTTTTACAAAGGCCTTAGCCATGGCATCGGCATTTTTCTTTACTTGAGAAATATAAGCAGCATATGAATCTGTCAAAGCCTCACCAAAGGCAATTGCTTTACCGGCAATAACATGCTCTAAAGGTCCTCCTTGATTTCCTGGAAAAACCGCTAAATCCAATAATGCCGACATTTTTCTTAAGTTTCCATTCTTAAGTTTAATACCAAACGGATTTTCAAAATCCTTGCCCATCAATATTAAACCTCCCCTTGGTCCTCTTAACGTTTTGTGAGTTGTTGTTGTAACAATGTGACAATGCGGAATTGGATCACTTAAAAGTCCTTTAGCAATTAAACCTGCAGGGTGAGAAATATCTGCAAGTAAAATAGCATTTACACTATCGGCAATTTTACGAAAACGTTCAAAGTCCATATCCCTTGAATATGCAGATGCACCTGCAATTATCAATTTTGGTTGTTCTTTTGTTGCTATTTCCTGAATTTTATCATAATCCAACCTTCCGGTTTCCTTATCTACTCCATAAAACACAGGGGTATACAATCTTCCAGAAAAATTTACGGGAGAACCATGCGTTAAATGACCTCCATGTGATAAATCAAAACCTAAAATTTTATCTCCTGGCTTTAAACATGCATGATATACAGCTGCATTTGCTTGCGACCCAGAGTGTGGTTGTACATTCGCATATGCTGCACCAAATAACTCTTTTGCCCTATCTATGGCCAATTGCTCTACTTTATCTACTACTTCACAACCACCATAATACCTTTTACCAGGGTATCCTTCGGCATATTTATTGGTAAGTACAGAACCTTGAGCCTCCATTACTTGAGGACTTGTAAAATTTTCAGAGGCAATTAACTCAATGCCGTTGATTTGGCGTTGTTTCTCTTCTTCAATAAGATTAAAAATTGTGGTATCGCGTTGCATGTGCTATATCTTTTAAATAAGTGGCAAAAATACAAATAGCACACTTAAAGAAATATAAAAAATGACACAATCGCATAACTTATTTATTAAAATAAGTTAATAACTACACCTCTATCAAAGGCTTATATAATGACAACTATATGTCGTTTATCGAAAATATACTATTAAGCGCCTTAAAACGTTAACTATAAAAATGAATTATGGCACGGCTGTTGAATAACATCTATAAATTTTAAAAATAATAGATATGAAAAAATTTCTACTATTTAGTTTTATTGGACTACTACTAGCTTGTAGTGGAGTAAAGAAAACGCAGGAGGCTCTAAATTCGGGAAATTATGAGACTGCCATTAACAAAGCAGTAATCAATATTGCCGAAAACAAGACCAAAAAAAGCAATCAACAATATATTGTTCTTTTAGAGGAAGGGTTTAAAAAGAATACCGAAAGGGAACTACAGCACATTAAGTTCTTAAAAAAGGATGGTAATGCCGCGAACTATGAGGTGATATTCAATACATACAATAGATTAAAGTCTATACAAGAGAGAATTCGTCCTTTACTACCATTGCATATTCAAGATGAAGGTAGAAAAGCTCAGTTCAATTTTAAAAATTATGATGACGATATCATAGCCTCAAAAACAGCTTTATCTGAATTTCTATATAACAAAGCAACTACCCTATTGTCAAATGCTAATTATAAATCCGATTATAGAAATGCTTATAGCGACCTTAATTATTTAAATGAAACAAACCCTAACTATAAAGATGTGGTCTCTAAAATTGATGAAGCATACCTAAAAGGGCTAGATTATGTTATTGTGAACATGACCAATAATACAGACCAGATAATTCCGAAAAGATTGGAAGATGAACTTTTAAATTTAAATACGTACGGATTAAATACAAACTGGACAGAATATCATACCAACAGAATTCAAAACCAGTTGTATGATTACCAAATGGAGGTGTCTTTTCAAGACATAAATATTTCTCCTGAACAGATCAGGGAGAAACAAATAAGTAAAGAAAAACAAATTAAGGATGGTTATACTTTTGTTGAAGATCAAAATGGCAATGTTGTTGCTGACAGTCTTGGCAATAGTATTAAAGTGGATAAATTTAAAACTGTTAGATGTGATTTTTACCAATTTACGCAATTTAAAAGCGCACAAGTTACAGGTGTCGTAAGCTTTATCGACTTAAAAAAACAACAAAAAATTAATCAATATCCTTTATCTAGTCAATTTGTATTTGAGCATGTTTATGCCAATTACGATGGGGATAAAAGGGCTTTGGATAATGACTTGGTTTCTTTATTACAATTGGCCAGAGTACCATTTCCAAGTAATGAACAAATGGTTTATGATGCCGGTGAAGATTTAAAGAACAATCTTAAAAATATACTGAATAATCAACGCTTTAATTAAAAAGAGCCCCGTAATTACGGGGCTCTTTTTAAACATATTGATGTATGTTTATTTCTGAAATTGACCCATGCGAATCATGTACCACTACTTCCCCATTTTTTATGATCAAAAGTTGTGGAGATTGATGGGTCACCCCAAATTCTGACGCAACACCATTAGAGACATCCCTGTGAGCTAGTAGATCCAGAAAATACAAATCCATTTGTCCTTCTTCCAAACTATAACTGCTTTTAAACATATTTAAAACCATTCTGCTTATTCCGCACGTGGTAGAATGCTTAAATATGAGTTGGGGCTTACTATTTGAAGCTTCCTTAACATCCTTTAATTGATCTATAGATGTTAAGGATATCCAAGGTATATTAGATGAATTATCACCTTCCCCACTCTTTGAACCTCCAAATAATCCACCAAATAATCCCATAAAATCCTTAATTTAATATTGTTTTCCAATTACAGTAGAACTGACTAAATGTCGTTTATTTAAGCAAAAAATACGCCATTTTGTCTTGCAATCTTAAATGGTAAGATTGTTGAAATACCATGTTCAAAAGTATTACAATAAACTAAAATTAAAGATAATGAACATAAATAATTTCACAATAAAATCACAAGAGGCTATTCAACAAGCCCAGCTGATTGCCCAAAATTACGGACATCAGCAAATTGAAAACGAACATCTATTCAAAGCTCTTTTAGGCGTAGAGGAAAATGTAATGCCTTTTTTAATTAAAAAATTAGGTATCAACTTTTCTTTGGTTCAACAAATTCTTGATAAGGAGTTATCCAGTTTTCCTAAAGTACAAGGTGGTGAGTTGCAATTTTCTAGAGAAGGTGGTAAAACTTTAAATGAAGCCAGTATTATTGCCAAAAATATGGATGATGAATACGTATCCATTGAACATCTCTTTTTAGCTATTTTAAAATCAAAAAGTAAAATAGCACAGATTTTAAAAGATCAAGGTGCCACCGAAAAGCATTTGGCTTCTGCAATTAATGAATTGCGAAATGGCGAAAAGGTTACTTCCCAAAGCGCTGAAGACAGTTATAACTCTTTAAAGAAATATGCCAAAAACTTAAATGAGTTAGCTGATAGCGGTAAATTAGATCCGGTGATCGGGCGTGATGAAGAAATTCGCAGAATCCTACAAATCCTATCTAGACGCACCAAAAACAACCCTATTTTGGTGGGTGAACCAGGTGTAGGTAAAACAGCAATTGTAGAAGGTTTGGCCCATAGAATTATTCAAGGAGATATTCCAGAAAACTTAAAAGATAAGGTAATTTATTCTCTAGACATGGGTGCCTTAATTGCAGGTGCAAAATATAAAGGTGAGTTTGAAGAGCGCCTTAAGGCCGTTATTAAAGAAGTTGTTAGTGCAGATGGCAATATCATCCTTTTCATTGACGAAATCCATACACTAATTGGAGCTGGTGGTGGCCAAGGAGCTATGGATGCCGCAAATATTCTTAAACCTGCTCTTGCCAGAGGAGAGCTTCGCTCAATTGGTGCAACAACTTTAGATGAATACCAAAAGTATTTTGAAAAGGATAAAGCCCTAGAACGAAGATTTCAAAAAGTCATGGTAGATCAACCAGATACAGAGAGTGCCATATCAATTCTTAGAGGTATTAAAGAAAAATATGAAGCACATCATAAAGTACGTATTAAGGATGAGGCCGTACTTTCTGCCGTTGAGCTTTCTCAACGTTATATTACCAATAGGTTTTTGCCGGATAAAGCAATTGACCTTATGGATGAAGCTGCCTCTAAATTAAGAATGGAAATCAATTCTAAACCAGAGGAATTAGATGTGCTTGATCGCAAGATCATGCAGATTGAAATTGAGATCGAAGCCATAAAAAGAGAAAATGATAAGCAAAAGCTACAGGTTTTAAACCTAGAGCTTGCAAACATTAAGGAAGAACGAAATGAAATTTTTGCACAATGGGAAAGTGAAAAATCTGTAGTTGACAATATACAACAGACAAAACAGGATATTGAGAATTTCAAAGCTGAAGCAGAACGTGCGGAACGTAATGGAGATTATGGTCAAGTTGCGGAAATCAGATACGGTAAAATAAAGGAAGCGCAAGAGAAACTTACACAATTACAAGACGACCTTAGCAATCAACAACACTCGGGAACATTAATTAAAGAGGAAGTTACCAGTGATGATATTGCCGAAGTTGTAGCTAAATGGACAGGTATACCTGTGACCAAAATGCTGCAAAGTGAGCGTGAAAAACTATTGAAGCTAGAAAGTGTACTTCATAAAAGGGTTGTAGGACAAGAAGAGGCCATTGAAGCCGTATCCGATGCAATTAGAAGAAGTAGAGCTGGTTTACAAGATGCAAAGAAACCAATTGGATCATTCCTTTTCTTAGGTACTACTGGCGTCGGTAAAACCGAGCTTGCCAAAACGCTTGCCTCATATTTATTTGATGATGAAAATGCCATGACTAGAATTGATATGAGCGAATATCAAGAAAGACACTCGGTTAGTAGATTAGTTGGTGCACCTCCAGGATATGTGGGGTATGACGAAGGCGGACAATTGACGGAAGCCGTGCGAAGAAGACCTTACTCCGTTGTATTATTGGATGAAATTGAAAAAGCACACCCAGATACTTTCAATATTCTATTGCAAGTATTGGATGAAGGCAGGTTAACGGATAATAAAGGTCGTGTTGCAGATTTCAAGAATACTATTATTATCATGACCAGTAACATGGGGAGCGATATTATACAGGAAACCTTTGAAAATACTGATGATGTTTATAGCGCATCTGAAACCGCAAGAATTGAAGTTCTTGGACTTTTAAAGAAAACGGTTAGGCCCGAGTTCATTAACAGAATTGATGACATTGTAATGTTCACGCCTTTAACCAAGGATAACATTAAAGAAATTGTTGGACTTCAATTAGAGCATTTAAAGAAAATGCTTGATAAGCAGCAGATAACTCTTGACGCTACAGAAGAAGCTATCGATTACTTGGCAGAAAAAGGTTTTGACCCACAATTTGGTGCAAGACCGGTTAAAAGAACCATTCAGAAAGAGGTACTGAACAATATGTCCAAATCCCTTTTAAGTGGAGAAATCAAATCTGACAGTGTTGTGTTGTTAGATGCTTTTGATAACAGTTTAGTATTTAGAAATCAAGAGGATATTACCGTTTAATTTAAACAATTAGGATAAATGGCGTTCATATTTTTATATGGACGCTTTTTTTATGAACATTATATACCATACAGTATAGATTTTTTTATATTCGCATAAAACAGTCTTATATGTCCACAAAAGCCGAAAGAACTACCGCTTATATTATTGAGACTGTCTCACCTGTTTTCAACAAACATGGTTACGTAGGTACCAGTATGAGCGACTTAACAGAGGCCACCAATCTTACTAAAGGTGCTTTGTATGGGAATTTTGAAAATAAAGAGGCTTTGGCCTTAGCTGCATTTGAATTTAATAGAAATCTACTTCTCACTGCTATAGATGAACATCTGTCAATTGATGGAAATGCTATGGGAAAGATTAAGAATTTAATAGAATTCTATAAAAAATATGATGTATTCACTTTAAATATGGGAGGTTGTCCTATTTTAAATGTTGGAATTGACGCTCAACATAACAACAGATTACTTGCCGCTGCCGCTAAAGAAACCATTAAGGAAATTGAAGGTAAAATTGCCTTGGTTTTTGAAAATGGAATAAATGGTGGTGAATTCAAATTACCGGTTACACCATTACAGTTTTCAAAGCAATTGTTCACTATAATACAAGGATCCATTGCAATGGCTACTTTAACCAAAGACCGTAAATATCTATTAAATACGGTTAGCTATTTAGAAGTGCTTATAAAAAGAGAACTGAAATAAGCTTTTACTTATTTCAGTTCTAACCAAGGGTCTATTTTGTAAGAGATAAAGTTCTTTACTCACCAGTTACCCTGAATATCCAGATTTTATCCGTGTACTTACCATTCAATTTAGAATCTCTTGCTTGTCTAGCATCTTTGATAAAATCAAACTTAGCTAAGTATACATAATTATATTTATTCTTTTCCCTAAAGAAAGATTTGGCATTTATTCCTCTTTTTTTCATGTCTGCCAAGAAAGCATCCAAGTATTTTTTAGTTCCAAAAACGTTGGCGATCAAATAATACCCCGGCTCCAAAGACCCTTCTTTGGTAACTTCTTCATATTTTTCACCAGCTTTTACTTCCACAACCTCATTTCTCATTGCCAAAGCCTTACTTTCAGCTATAGAATCTTGTCTTCTTTGTTGTGCCAGTGCAACCGCTTCTGCCTCTCTCTTCATTACGGCCGCTATGGAGTCTTTTTGCCTTTGTTGCTGCAAAGCCTTTGCTTCTGCCAAAGCTTGCTCTGCTTTGGCATTCTCTAGCGAGTCACGCTTTCTTTTAATATCCCTTTTAGATTGTTTAACTGCCAAATCTGATTGTCTAGATGCATTTTGAATAGAATCTTTTAACCTTTTACTTTCTATAAGCGCTAAACGTTCTTGTTTTTTAGACTCACGTTTTAGAGCCAATTTTTCTGCTTTGGTCAATTCAGTAGAAGCCACTTCAACTTCCTCTTGCTGACCAAGTGATTCTTCCTTATTTTTCTCCTCAGCAATTAGTTGCTCTTCAAGCTCTTCTGCGAGTGTCTGTTGTTTTCCTAATTTATAAGAAGTGACCAGCTCAAATGTAGGATCTTGACCTTTTAAATCTGAACTTGTACCCACTTCAACCAATGCACCAAAAGATAATCTCTTAAAGAAACGACCACCAATACCACCTGAAAATCCATAAAAACTATTATACCCAGCTTGCGCCCAATATTTATTAGTTGTCAATAAGGTGATTAACCCGATTTGATTATCCAATCCTGGAATTGTTTTATAATACAGCATTGGTCTAAATACTGAACTATCATCACTACTTAACACACTTACAGGAAAATCGTAACTTACCAATGCCTGAAACATCCTATCATCAGGACTAGTGTTACGTTCGTTAGTGGTAAAATTATAATCGAACAAATTTTCAGAAGTCAACCCAATATTAAATCTATCGATACTTAAATTTATACCGGGAGCCATTTGTAGTATAAAGTCATTTTCAGCGGAGGTCTGTATAGGATTAGGAACAAAAAAACGATCATCAGCTAATTTTTGTTGAAAGGCAAAAACATTTAACCCTACCCCTAAGAAGATATCTTCACCAAGTGCAATATTATACGCATAATTTAAGTTTGCCCCTGTATTTAAAAAAATACCCGTATTGTGTTGAAAAAAGCCAATACCAGCAGCCGAAACATCATTTAACCTAGCTGTATAATTTAAAAAGAGAGAAGTTGGATCACCGTCATAAGTTTGCCACTGCCATCTAGACCAAAATGCTATAGAAGATGGATTATTACGGTCTAAACTATATGCAGGGTTTACTATACTCCCGTTGTATTCAGTTAAGTTTTGTTGCCTAAAATCGGTAGGAAGTACTACTTCCTGAGCCTTAAGACCAAGAACTACAAAACCAATAAGAAGTGTCCCACAAAATTTTTTCATATGCAAAAAAACAAAAATTAGACTATTTATAGTACTATTTTGAAGTAATTTTAGTTATTAAATTAATACACCAAATATATTTTCATGAAAGCATTCAAATATATCCTTTTTATTTTGCTGGCTATCAATCTTTCTTGCAAAGATGAACCCACCATTGATAAATCTCAAGAAGAAACTTCCATTTCTACTTTTTACTTGATAAGGCATGCGGAAAAAGATAGAAGCAATCCTGATGATGCAGACCCAGAATTAACGCAGCAAGGTTTGGGAAGAGCCATGCACTGGGCAGAAATATTGGCAGACGTAGAATTAGATGCCATATATTCCACTGATTATAATAGAACGTCTATGACCGCTGCTCCAACTTCGGTAAAACAGAATATAGATGTTCAATATTACGACCCAACCTTAATTGATATCGCCCAATTTAAAAGGGAAAATTTAAATAAGAACGTTTTAATTGTAGGACATAGTAATACAACACCTGAATTTGTAAACAAGTTGATTGACGAACAAAAATTCTATAGCATTGACGACAGTGAAAACGGCACTTTATTTATAGTTAAAATCACTAATGGCACACCTTCTGTGGATAAACTCATATTTAACTGTAACTGTCCAAAATAATACTATTTTATCCGATTAATACGTGTAATTAGTTACAAAAGATCAAATCATTAAATGAATAGTTCTTACTTTTGTAGGTAATGCAGAATACAATAAACATTAAGAACAAAAGAGCTCGTTTTGAATATGAGCTACAAGACAAGTTCACGGCAGGGATCGTTTTGGCCGGTACCGAGATCAAAGCCATTAGAGAAGGTCGTGCATCAATTTCTGAAAGCTTTTGTGAATTTAACGACAATGAAGAACTATTTGTAATCAATATGCAAATAGACGAGTATTCCCATGCATCGCATTTTAATCATAAACCTAAAGCGGAACGTAAATTACTTCTTCAAAAAAGAGAACTTAAAAAACTTAGCAAAGAAGTAAAAACATCTGGTCTTACCATAGTTCCACTTAGAGTATTTATAAATGACCGCGGACTAGCAAAAATGCAGATAGCACTAGCAAAGGGTAAAAAACTCTACGACAAAAGAGAAACCATTAAAGATCGAGATAACAAAAGAGATCTTGACCGTATTAAAAAGAACTTTAATAATTAGTTCTTATTTTCCAATAAGGGTACAAATCTAAAAGACCCGTACTCTGTCTTTGAAAATTCTTTTTCCGTAGTTCTGACGAAAAGGGTCATTATTTGTTCTTCAAAACCAATAGGGATTACTAACCTACCCCCCACTTTTAATTGTGACAACAATGCCTTAGGTACCTCTGGGGCACCTGCAGTAACAATGATACGATCAAACGGAGCTTCTTTGGGCAAGCCTTTATAACCATCACCAAAAATCACCTGCTTTGGTCTATATCCCATTTTCTTGAAAAAAATATTCGTTTTTTTAAAAAGTTCCAATTGTCGTTCAATGGTATACACCTTCACTTTAAGTTTTAATAGAACCGCTGTTTGGTAACCACTACCTGTACCGATCTCCAATATTTTTTGACCAGGCTCTACTTGTAATAACTCTGTTTGGAAAGCTACGGTATAAGGGTGTGAAATAGTTTGGTTTGCAGCAATGGGAAATGCCTTGTTTTGATAGGCATGACCTTCAAAACTACTATCCATAAACAAATGTCTTGGTATTTGTCTAACGGCGTCCAAGACCTTTTTATCTGCTATTCCTTTGTCAATCAATACTTGCGCTAGGTGGTTGCGCATTCCCCTGTGTTTTAAGGTATCTTTCAATGGTAGTCGGTTTGTTCTTCAAAGTTAACAAAGTTCTTTTAACGATGGAAGAACCTATTAAAACTAATATCCATTTTTTGATAAAATTGAAATAAGCGATAACCTAAAAGTACCCAACTATGCGTATTTTTGGGGAAAACGATACAAATGTTAAAAGTTGGTGTTTTAGGAGCGGGGCATCTAGGTAAGATTCACCTGAGACTCCTAAATGATTCTAAAAAATATGAACTTATCGGTTTCTACGATGCCGATAGTACAAATGGCGAAAAAGTTAGCAAGGAATTCGGATATACCTATTTTGAAAAGCTTGAAGATTTAATGAATGCCGTAGACGTGGTTGACATTGTTACCCCTACCCTTTCTCATTATGAATGTGCCAAACAGGCCATAGAAAAGGGCAAGCATATTTTTATAGAAAAACCCATTACCCATACAATAGAAGAAGCAAACTCTCTATTGTCCTTAGAACAAGAATATAACGTTAAAGGTCAAGTTGGCCATGTTGAGCGTTTTAACCCTGCATTTACAGCTGTAAAACACGCTATAAAAGACCCAATGTTCATTGAGTCCCATAGATTGGCAGAATTTAACCCAAGAGGTACAGATGTACCAGTTGTTTTAGATTTAATGATACACGATATAGATGCTATTTTAAGTGTCGTTAATTCTGAAGTTGTGCAGGTTAATGCGAGCGGGGTATCTGTAATAAGCCAGTCCCCAGATATTGCAAACGCTAGATTGGAATTCGAAAATGGTTGTGTAGCCAATTTAACGGCAAGTAGAATTTCATTAAAAAATATGCGCAAGTCGCGTTTCTTTCAAAAGGATGCCTATATCTCGGTAGATTTTTTGGAAAAGAAAGTTGAAGTGGTCAAAATGAAAGACGCTCCAAAAGAACCTGGTGATTTTGATATGATCCTTCAAAATGCTGAAGGAATAAAGAAGCAGATATATTTTGAAAATCCATCAATTGAAACCAACAACGCCATTTTAGACGAATTAGAATCTTTTGCCGAAGCCATTGAAAACAATTCAACACCAGTTGTTAGTTTAAAACAGGGCACACAAGCATTAAAAGTAGCTTTACAAATTATCTCAGCATTTAATCCAAAAAAAATATGAATAAAATAGCAGTTATAGGTGCTGGTACTATGGGTAACGGAATAGCTCATGTATTTGCGCAAAGCGGATTTCAAGTTCACCTAATAGATGTTTCGCAAGAAGCACTTGACAAAGGTTTAAGTACTATTGCCAACAATTTAGATCGTATGGTGGCAAAAGAAAAAATAACCAATGACGACAAGACAAATACATTGGCCAACATTACACTGTTTACTGAATTAAAAACAGGGGTGAAAAATGTAGACCTTGCCATAGAGGCAGCCACAGAAAATGTAACTATTAAACTGAACATTTTTAAGGAGCTAGACGCTGTTTGTAACAACAATACAATTTTAGCCTCAAATACATCATCAATTTCCATTACGCAAATAGCAGCTGTAACCAATAGAGCTGACAAGGTAATAGGAATGCACTTCATGAATCCTGTTCCAATAATGAAGCTAGTTGAAATCATTCGTGGTTATAGTACTTCTAACGAAACGACTAACATTATTATGGAACTTTCTAAAAAATTAGGAAAAATACCTACCGAGGTGTATGACTATCCTGGTTTTGTAGCAAACAGAATTTTAATGCCAATGATCAATGAGGCCATAGAAACATTACATCATGGTGTTGCAGGCGTAGAAGAAATTGATACAGTAATGAAACTTGGAATGGCGCACCCCATGGGACCTCTTCAATTAGCAGATTTTATTGGTTTAGATGTATGCCTTTCTATTTTGAACGTTATGTACGATGGATTCAAAAACCCAAAATATGCTCCTTCTCCATTATTGATAAATATGGTTATGGCCGGAAAGAAAGGTATAAAATCCGGTGAAGGATTTTATGATTATGCCGTAAGCAAAAAAGCCGAGGTGGTATCAAGTCAATTTAAAAACTAAGTAGTAGTTGAAATCAAGTGTATGTCCATAAAAGAAAATCTTTTAGCTGTTAAACAAACCATACCCAATTCCGTAACATTGGTTGCCGTATCTAAAACAAAACCTATTTCTGATATTCAAGAAGCGTATGACCAAGGCCAGCGTATTTTTGGAGAGAACAGGGTGCAAGAAATGACCGAAAAATGGGAGAAAATGCCAAAAGATATTGAATGGCATATGATTGGTCACCTTCAACGAAATAAGGTAAAGTACATGGCTGAATATGTTAGCTTGGTTCATGGTGTAGATAGTCCAAGACTTTTAGCCGAAATCAACAAACAAGCTGAAAAACATAATAGAACCATACCCTGTCTTTTACAAGTTCACATTGCTGAGGAAGACACCAAATTCGGATTTAACGAAGAAGAATTGCTAGACTTAGTACGTAACGAAAATTTCAAATCGCATAAAAATGCAAAAATAGTGGGATTAATGGGTATGGCTACTTTTACCGAAAATATGGATCAAGTAAGGCGTGAGTTCAAAAGCTTACAATCGCTATACTTAAAACTTAAAAGTGAATATGCAGATTTTACAACGCTTTCAATGGGCATGAGCGGTGACTACCAAATTGCAATTGAAGAAGGTAGCACTATGGTACGTATAGGAAGTAGTATCTTTGGCTCCAGAAATTAACGCTAAAAACTACCGCCGTCCAAAACAGATAATTATACATGTACGCAATTTTAGATATTGAAACCACGGGAGGAAAATTTAATGAGGAAGGAATTACTGAAATTGCTATTCACAAATTTGATGGTCAAAAAGTAGTAGACAAGTTCATAAGCCTAGTAAACCCCGAGAAAGAGATTCAGCCTTTTGTAGTAAAACTTACTGGGATTAACAGTAAAATGTTGAGAACTGCACCTAAGTTTTACGAAGTAGCCAAACGAATTATAGAAATTACGGAAGATACCGTTATTGTAGCCCATAATGCACAGTTCGACTACAGAATCTTAAGGACAGAGTTTAGGCGCCTAGGGTACAATTTTGAACGCAAAACGCTTTGTACCGTAGATCTTTCAAAATTATTACTGCCAGATGCAGAGTCCTATAGTTTAGGAAAATTGGTAAGATCCTTGGGCATACCTGTAAGCGACAGGCACCGGGCAAATGGCGATGCTTTGGCTACGGTCAAACTTTTTAAGCTCTTATTGGCCAAAGATTCTGAAAAGATTATCATCAAAGACGCTATTAGAAAAGAAACCCAAGGGGAACTGTCTGAAAAGCAATTGGATATCGTAAGAGACCTACCTAATGAAACCGGAGTATTCTATATGCACAATAAGGACGGGGACATTATTCACCTAAGTAAAACCAGTGATCTAAAGAAAAAGGTGAATCAAATCTTTACCAAGTCCAACCAAAAATTTAAAAAGCTCGCCAAAGAAACCAAGAAAGTAACTTATGAACTCACTGGGAATGACTTGGTAGCAATTTTAAAAGAACATCAAGAACTGCTTAAAATAAGGCCTAAATACAGTACTATTCCTAAAAAACGAATGTACAGTCATGCAATTTGCACAACTATTAATGAATATGGGTATTATAAGTTAAAAATAGAGCCTTATAGAGAATGTAAAGAACCTCTAGGTCTTTTTAACGGTGTATTTAGTGCAAAAAACTATCGTTATAAGATTACTAAGGAGTTTGGTCTGTGCGAGAAACTAAATGGCATTAGCGAAGCTAGAAATAATTGCTCAGGTTATGATGAAGGCACGTGCCAAGGAGCATGTATCAACAAAGAAGATGTAGCCGAGTATAACAAAAGGGTAACCGCGGCAATAACCAAAAACAGTATTAAGGGCAACAAGGTTTTGGTAATAGACAAAGGCAGGGAAATAGGCGAACAAAGTGCTATTTTACTTAAAAACGGATCTTTGGTAGGTTTAGGTTTCTATGATTTGAACCATCAAATAAATAATATTCATATCTTAGAAAGTATAATTACCCCTATTAACGGTACACGAGATGCCAATTATCTAATTGAATCTTACTTAAGAAAAAAACGAGTACTTAAAATATTGGAATTAAACGATTAGTTTGAAAGAAGACCAAAAATTATCTCCATGGAAACAAAAACTTCATGAAATCATTTATGAAGCAGATACCCCTATGGGTAAATTGTTCGATATTATTTTGTTCATCATCATCATTTTCAGTGTTATACTTATAATGCTGGAAAGCGTAAAAGCTATAGATGCAGAATATCATGAAATACTATTTATATTAGAATGGCTGGTAACTATTTTCTTTACTATTGAATATATCGCAAGAATTATATGCATTAAAAAACCAAGTAATTATATATTCAGTTTTTATGGTATTATTGATTTTTTATCCACTATTCCATTATATATCTCCTATATTTTTGCGGGTTCTCAGGTGCTTTTAGCGGTTAGAGCATTTAGGTTACTACGTGTTTTCAGAATATTAAAATTAGCACGTTTTCTTGGTGAAGCATCGCAACTGAAAAGAGCATTAAAAGCAAGTAGGGCAAAAATCACGGTATTTCTATTTGCCGTTCTTATCGCATCTGTTATGATGGGTACTTTAATGTACTTGGTTGAAGGTGACGAAGCTGGGTTTACAAGCATACCTACTAGCATATATTGGACTATTGTTACACTTACTACCGTTGGTTATGGAGACATTGCCCCTATAACACCACAAGGCCAAGCTATTGCTACCATTATTATGTTATTGGGTTATGGCATTATTGCCGTACCTACAGGTATGGTAACCGCTGAGTTTGCAAAACAAGGTAAAGACACCTCTACTTTAAAGAATTCTGGCAGCTATGTACATGTTAACACACAGTGTTGCCCAACATGCACCAAAGAGGGTCATAGAGATGATGCTACCCATTGTTATAATTGTGGATCTTTATTGAATGAATAATATTTTAATTTCTGTTGTGGGGCCAACTGCCATTGGCAAAACCAAATTAGGTATTCTATTAGCAAATCATTTCAAGACCGAAATTATATCTGCGGATTCTAGACAGTTCTTTAAAGAAATGAATATTGGCACCGCTGTTCCTGACAAAG
The DNA here is from genome assembly GCF_002362375.1 of Maribacter sp. UBA3344. Lineage (NCBI taxonomy): Bacteria > Pseudomonadati > Bacteroidota > Flavobacteriia > Flavobacteriales > Flavobacteriaceae > Maribacter > Maribacter sp. UBA3344. The sequence goes on from NZ_DERI01000008.1 coordinate 128,246, forward strand.
AAGAACTGGCACAAGCCGAACACCATTTTATACAACATAAAAGTGTTTTAGAAACATATACGGTAGGCGATTTTGAGCGAGAGGCTTTACAAAAATTATCTCACCTCTTTGAAAAACACAAAGTAGTAATTATGGTTGGCGGCAGTGGTCTTTATGTAAATGCAATAACAGAAGGATTAAATAATTTCCCCACAGTAGACCCAATCATTCGTAAACAATTGAATGCCGAATTAGAAAATTCCGGGATAGCCGCTTTACAGACAAAACTCAAGAAATTGGACCCAACCTATTACGGCAAAGTAGACATCAACAATCCGCAACGTGTCATTAGGGCGCTTGAAGTTACTATTGGCAGCGGTACACCCTACTCTTCTTTTGTAAATCAACCTAAGGAAAAAAGAAATTTCAATGTTTTAACTATTGGGCTAAAGGCGGAAAGACCAATGATTTACGACCGTATCAATAAACGAGTTGATTTAATGATCGATAACGGGTTATTGGAAGAGGCAAAGAATATGCTAGCTTTTAAAAACTTGAATGCTCTACAAACTGTTGGATATAAAGAATTATTCAAGTATTTTGAAGGAGATTGGACTGTAGACTTTGCCGTTTCAGAAATTAAAAAAAATACCAGAAGATTTGCAAAGAGGCAACTTACTTGGTTCTTACGCAATAAAAATACCATTTGGGTAAATTATGATTATGAGCCTAAAAAGCTTTTAAATGAAATTGACGATGAAATTAAAAAACTAAAGCATGGTTAAAAAACAGATTCTATATATAATGGGTGTTTCGGGCAGCGGAAAGTCTACTATTGGGAAATTATTGGCCAATAAACTACAGTTTCCGTTTTTTGATGGTGATGATTTTCATCCAGAAGCGAACGTAAAGAAAATGAAAGCAGGTCACCCCTTAAATGATGATGACCGCCAAGGCTGGTTAGAAAAATTAAATGAGGTAGCAATAGAAAATTTAGCTACTGGTGCCGTAATTGTATGTTCTTCCCTTAAAAAAAAATATAGAACTATTCTTAGTAAGAATTTAGAGGACAAGCATAAGTTCGTTTATTTAGAAGGAAGTTTTGACCTTATAGACAAAAGGTTGAGTGCAAGAAAAAATCATTACATGCCCGCGGGACTGCTACAATCTCAATTTGATATTCTTGAAGCACCTTTAGAGGCAATAACCGTATCAATTGACCAAGAACCCAATGATATTGTCAACGACATTATGAGAAAGCTCTAAAACAAAAAAGCATCCAATAAATTGGATGCTTTTTTAGTATCTGGAATAGTGAATTATTCACCTTCTGTCTTTACGACCAAACGGAATCCTTCACCGTGAATATTCAAAATCTCAACAGTATCATCTACTTTTAAATACTTACGTAATTTAGCTATGTAAACATCCATACTACGAGAAGTAAAGTAGTTATCATCTCTCCAAATCTTTGTTAACGCCAATTCTCTTGGCATAAGATCGTTTTCATGTAAGGCCAATAAACGTAACAATTCATTCTCTTTTGGAGATAATTTTATTGATTCTTCATCTTTGTACTTCAAGAATCTTAATTTAGAATTCAAATGGAAACCACCAATAGTAAATTCAAATTTCTTACTGTCCGCCAATCCGTTAGAAGCCTTTCTTTGAAGAATAGCTTTTAGTTTCATTAACAAAACCTCAGAATCAAATGGCTTGTTCAAATAATCATCTGCACCTGCCTTATACCCTTTAAGAACATCTTCTTTCATTGTTTTCGCCGTCAAGAAAACAATTGGCACGTTCTCATTCTTTTCACGAATCTCTTTCGCCAAGGTAAAACCATCTTTATAAGGCATCATAACATCCAATATACAGATGTCATAATTATCTTTTTTAAACTTCTCAAAACCTTCCATTCCATTCTTAGCCAAGGTGACATCGAAATCGTTCATTGACAAATAATCTTTCAACACAATTCCAAAATTTGGATCGTCCTCAACTAAAAGTATCTTCTTGTTTATTGTTTCCATATTTTTTTATATTAACGGCAATTTGATGTAAAATGTACTTCCTTTTCCTTTTTCACTTTCGGCATAAACTTCGCCTTGGTGGTCTTCTACTATTTTCTTTACGTAAGCCAGTCCTAATCCGTGACCTTTAACGTTATGTATATCTCCAGTGTGTTCTCGATAGAATTTTTCAAATACTTTCTTGACTACACCTTTACTCATACCAGCTCCTTGATCTTGAACTTTAATTATGATATAGTTCTTAGCTCGTTCTGTGAACACATCTATTTTTGGTGCATCTTCAGAGTATTTAATCGCATTATCCAACATATTCACAATTACATTCGTAAAATGCATTTCATTCGCCAATACTTCTGAACGTTCCGCATCTAAATGAGTGTGAATATAACCGCCCCGATCATCTACGATCAATTCTACGTGGGTAATTGCATCTTCTATAATGTCGTGCACATTAACCCTATCCTTACTAATATCCAGCTGATTTTTTTCCAACTTAGATATTCTTAGAACGTTTTCTACTTGGGCATGCATACGTTTGTTCTCATCACGTATCATCTGCAAGTACCTTAAAACCTTTTCTTGATCAACAATTATCTTAGGATTCCTGATTGCCTCAACAGCTAAATTAATGGTCGCAATGGGAGTTTTGAACTCATGCGTCATATTATTAATAAAGTCAGTTTTAATTTCAGATATCTGTTTCTGACGGATCAACTGGTAAATTGCCCCTGCATAAGCTACCACAATAATAATGGTAAACAATAATGAAAGCATTGCCAGACCTAAAATAGACTGAACCAAGAAACGTTTTTTCTTAGGAAACGAAACTAACAAATCGAAATTTGAAACCCCTTCAAAATCTACGAACATAGGAGATTTATAGATATTTGCTTCGGCATATTTAAACTTAGATGACCTAACTTTGGTAGGTAAGCCATTGCTGTACACACCATATTCAAAAGCGATATCTACACCTCTATTCTCAAGTTCACGTTGTAATAACAACTCTATCTCTTGTTTTGATACACGTTTATGAATTGGAACGCGTTTGGCATGAACCATAAACATTTCTTCCATTGCGGCCTTTTCCATTTTATTAAGACCTCCAATTTTCTCAATTCGTTGAATAGGATTTAAACGTGGTGTATTTCCTTCTAAATCAAAATCTTTTTTAAAAATAGAAGTAGTTCGTTTACTGGTATAATTTTTAATGATGGTAGTATCCGCACCATCACTACTATCAAAGAACGTAGACGAGATTCCGTAATCCTCTTCTAAAATACCGTGCTCATACAGTAAGATTTCGTTAGAATTGATATCTCGATCAATAAAGAAAAAATTTGTAAGCTGTGCCCCTTTTAGTTCACCACCTGCACTATCCTTCGCATGTAAATATCTATCGAAGTAATTTTTTGATTCTCTTTCCGTAATCTTATTGGTAACACTGTTCAACGCTTCTGAAACACTGCTTGAAAACTGTTCTTCACTACTATCAATGGATTTGCTTATCCAAAAACTTTGAACGAAAATCAGACCAATAAGTGAAAGGCTCATTAAAACTACTAAGAGCACAAATAACTTTTTGTTCATTGGGGGATAAAATTAAAGATTTAACAGTTAGACGATAGTACGTTTAACCTAACCTTAACAAAAATGTTAAAATTGCTAAATTACTAGCAATCAGTTATGATTGCAGCGTGTACTTGAAGGACAATTGACCTAGTTCTTTCTATGTCAATATTTTCTATAACAAAATCACTTAAGTTCAATTTCTCTTCATCGTCCATTTGATTGTTCATTCTGGCAATTACTTGTTCCCTTGTGCCATTATCCCTACTTACTACCCGTGAGATTCGTTCTTCTTTTGGCGCGGTTACCAAAATAATACTATCGTATAAATGCCGCGCATTATTTTCGAACAACAAGGCCGTTTCTTGAATTACATAACAATACTCTTGCTCACCTGTCCATTTAAGAAAATCTTCTCTAACTACCGGATGCACAATAGCATTAAGCTGCGCTAACAAAGTGGTATCATTGAACACCTTTTTTGCGATATATGCTCTGTTTAACTTTTCTTCATGGTAAGATTCTTTACCCAAAAAAGCAATAATTTGATTTTTTATCTCCGCAGATGTATTCATTAATCTTTTTGCTCGCTCGTCTGAATTGTAAACGGGAACACCCAACTCTAAAAACATTTTGGACACAGTAGATTTACCACTGCCTATGCCACCGGTTAGACCTACCACTTTCATTCTCTTCGCAAAATAAATTCTACCTCATTAAAACTTAGAACAACATTATGCAATGTTCTAGGATATTGCACTAGTTGAATTGACAATCTATTACCTGTTTCTTTATTTGTTTTAGCGTAATCTGCCTCAACAACAAAATCCTCTTCTTCCAATTCTTTTAAATGATCTAGAGTACCTTGACAGCGCACTTCCACTACCTCTGGAAACGTACGCACTTGAACATTATTAGGTAGATTAATTACTTGTACAGGAACCGATAATACCTTTTCAGAAAACTTCACCACTTTACCTGAGATTTGTACTTTGTGGTCAGAAAACGAAGTACCATTCAAGTTTTTTGGCAAGTTTAGATCCACCTCTTCAACAAAGGAACTATTTAAATTGTCTTTTATAACTTTCATTGACCTTACAACTCTTATGGAATCAATCTGGCTTTTTGGACCAGAAACTTGTATGGAATCTGGATCTACCTTAATGTCTCCTTCAAGTATATGGTTTGCAGAAAAATCTAGTTGCAATACAGCTTCAACCGGTATTTTCTTAGTCTCCAAAGAGGTAAAATCAAAATAAATGGCATCACTTTCAAAATCTACCAAAGCACTTGAATTACTCAATTGAGCTTCTAATTGTATTCTTATTTGATCAGAGGTGAGGTAATATCTATCATTGTCATACATTACCTTACTTACATCTAATTGAATGTGTTTAGGCTTTAATTCATAACCTAAAAATTGAAACCCGACAGCTTTTAATCTTACAGCTATTTCATCTTTAGGGCTAGTTGCCAGTAAAAAATCATCTGGTATATTAATATATTCAACTTTAAAACTGGTGTTACTTGTATATGTTAAAGACAGTTTATTGATCAACCAAGCAAGTGAAGCACATAACAAGAATATTAGAAAGATTTTCACCTTTCTTTTTTTTAATCCTGTTTTGATCCATTCTAGCAAACTCTCCATTACTTCACTCTAAAAAATAATTTAGGAAAAATCTCCTCTGGTTCTTTATTAGAAAAATTAATATACAGGGTTGATTTTAAAAATCCGTATCCATATCCAAAAAATTGTATCGCAGTTGCCAATAATGCTAAAAACGAAACTTTTATATTTCGTGTTTTCAAAAGCGCATCAATAAACAAAACCAAAAAGTATGTGCAATACATAAACCATAACACCTTAAAACCTAAAAACAACAAAATCAATGCTATTATAAATCCTAAATAAAAAACGGTTGGAAACCAATATGTAACCTTTTTTGTTTCTGGGTGCCATTTATTTAAAATGGGCCTAACCATTCCAAATTTGTTGACTTGAATATAAAACTTGTTCCAGTCTATTCTTCTTTTATGATACACAAAAGCTTCTGAAATCAATTTTGTTCTATAGCCTTTGTTCCAAATACGAATAGTAAGATCCGGATCTTCACCTGGGTGTATATTACCATAACCACCAACATTTTCAAAGGCTTCTTTAGATATACCCATATTAAAACTTCTGGGCTGAAATTGGTCTACCGCCCTCTTACCTCCACGAATGCCACCAGTAGTTAAAAATGAAGTCATGGCATAATTAATTGCCTTTTGCACCGTAGAAAATGATTCATGAGCGGCATCTGGACCTCCATAACAATGCACAAAATCATCCTTTAGACTTTTTTCCGCTTCTTTTAAATATTGTGGAGGTAATATACAATCAGAGTCCAACACAATAAAATAACTACCCTTTGCCTTAGCCATACCGTAATTACGGGAATCACCTGGACCAGAATTTGCTTTTTTATAATATGAAATGGACAAATAGTCTACGTACTCACCTATAACTTCTTCTGATGAAATAGTTGAACCATCTTCAACGATTACTACTTCAAAAGGTTGATCATAGGTCTGTAAACGTAGACTATCCAATAACTCTTTAATTTCATTGGGTCTATTGTATACAGGAATGATAAAAGAAAACGATAAGTTCATTATAACTCTCCTTTAATGAATAGGCTCCAATGAAATTGGAAAACTAAAATATTGATTAAAATTTCTCTATAACCTCTTGACTAACTCCTGTGTTAGAGAAACCACCATCATGAAACAAGTTCTGCATGGTCACTTTTCTTGTAAGATCTGAAAATAAGGTTATGGTATAATCAGCACAATCTTGAGCCGATGCATTACCTAAAGGAGACATTTTTTCCGCATAACTAATGAATCCGTCAAAACCTTTTACCCCTTGTCCAGCAGTAGTGGCCGTAGGTGATTGTGAAATGGTATTTACACGAACTTTTTTCTCTTTACCAAAGAAGTATCCAAAACTACGAGCAACAGATTCTAAATACGCCTTATTATCTGCCATGTCATTGTAATCCGGAAAAGTTCTTTGAGCTGCCATATAAGTCAAGGCCACAATACTACCCCACTCATTCATTGCATCTGCTTTATATAACGATTGCATTACCTTATGAAACGATAATGCCGAAACATCCCAACCTTTTTGGGTAAAATCATATTTCTCATCTGTATACGCTCTACCTTTACGTACATTTACAGACATACCAATAGAGTGTAATACAAAGTCAATTTTTCCTCCTAGAATCTCAACAGATTTAGCAACTAAATTATCTAAATCTTCAACACTAGTAGCATCTGCAGGAATAATTTCTGAACCGGTTTTCTTTGCCAACTCGTCTATTTGACCCATTCTCATGGCAATTGGGGCATTTGTCAAAACAAAGGTACCACCTTCATCATGTACAGTTTGTGCTGTTTTCCACGCAATAGAATTTTCATCCAATGCTCCAAAAATAATTCCCCTTTTTCCTTTTAATAAGTTATATCCCATGATGGTAAATTGTATAGTTTGATTTAATATTCAAAGATATCTAAAATATGTTAAAACAAAATTGAAGTGACCTGTAAAAACCCTTAATTTAAAAGTTGCTTTGCATGTGCCAATGCCGAATCTGACAAATCTTTACCACCTAGCATATGTGCTAGTTCCACAACTCTTTCCTCAGTGGTAAGCTCTTTTAAATTTGTCATGGTACGTTCAGCGCCTTCAGTTTTAAAAACCTTAAAGTGATGATTTCCTTTAGATGCCACTTGAGGTAAATGGGTAATGGAAAATACCTGAAGGTCCGCACTCATATCTTTCATAATATCTGCCATTCTATTAGATATTTCGCCAGACACCCCAGTATCTATTTCATCGAACATAATGGTAGGCAACTTTTCATATTTGGCAAGCAATGCTTTTATAACCAGCATAATTCTTGATAGCTCACCGCCTGATGCTACTTTTTTTAATTCGCCATAATTACCACCTCTATTTGCGGTAAATTGAAACGATAGTTCGTCCATACCAGTTGCTAAGAAAGTGCTGGTATCGGTAAGACCTATTTGAAATGATGCGCTTGGCATACCCAGTAAATTTAAATCTGATTCCAGCTTTTTCTTTAATTGTGGAATAACAGATTTTCGTTTTTCACGAATAACCAAAGCTTGTTTACCCAAAACAGATTCCATTTCTTGAATCTCTTTGGTCTTCAATGTAATTTTCTCGTCTAAATTGGCTGTTTCAAATACCTTATCCGCAAGTACATTTTTAATCTCGATCAATTCTAATACATCACTTGCGTTATGTTTTTTAAGAAGATCATATAGTAGCTGTAGCTTGCCGTTAACCTGTTCCAATTGATCTGGGTTCGCCTCTACACCGTCTTGCAAGCGTTGCAATTCAGAATTTACATCATCCAATTCTATCAAAACCGATTGAACACGCTCGTACAAATCTTTATAATTGGCTCCAAAATCCACCAATTTAGAAAGTGATTGACGCATTTCCGTAACCAAAGGTAATACCCCTATTTGCTCATCATTGAACAATTGATCTCCTTTAGAAAGCTGTTCCATGATCAACTCAACATTGTTCAATTGCTCATACTCCTCTTCTAACAACTCAATAATACCTTCTTTTAATGGTGCTTTTTCAAGCTCCTCTAACATAAAGGTATTATAGTCTTGCTCCTTAATAGCCGTACTTTGAACTTCAATAAGATTTTGAAGTTCCTTTTGAGCCTTACGATAGATCTTTAAATCTTTTCTGTAATCGGTTAACCGTTTTTGATTATTAGCCAGAGCATCCACCAATTTTAACTGAAAATCATTTTCAGTAAGTTGCATGGTCTGATGTTGAGAATGAATATCTATTAAATTTTCTCCCAATGTAGACAACACCCCCAAAGTGACCGGAGTATCGTTCACAAACGCCCTAGACTTTCCACTTGGTAAAATCTCACGTCTAATGACGGTACTATCCTCATAATCCAAATCATTTTCCTCAAAGAAACTTTGAAGACCGTAGGTATCAATTTTAAAAGTCCCTTCAATGATACATTTTTGATCTTTGACCCTTAAAGAACTTAAATCTGCACGTTTGCCCAATACCAAGGACAAACCACCCAATAAAATTGATTTACCGGCACCTGTTTCACCTGTTATAACGGTAAAACCTTTATTAAAGTCCACTTCTAGACTGTCTATTAATGCGTAATTGGAAATGGTAAGGGTTGAAAGCACGCGTTAGAATTTTAGATACACAAAGGTAATCTATAATTCGGTTTTGTAAAACGGTTCAATATTTAATATCGTTCCAAGTAGTAGCGTACAATGGCGCTATTTTAATCAAGGTTTCCTTAAGCTTTACAATATCTACCTTTGGTCCGTCAGAAAAAATATTCTTTATCTCTTCAGATTTAGCATCAAAAAATGTAGAAATCAGAAATGCATTTGGTCGTCTATTGATCATCGTTTGGAACAAATTCATGGTCCCCGCAATGACCTGCTTGCCCGTACTATTATTATCGGGCAAAATATCCAATCCTTTTCTATGATAATTATACATGGCGATGCGATACTCCCTGTAGGTATTGGACAATAAATTATCTATCAACTCAAATCTACTTCGATTAGAATCGGCTGACTGACTCCATCCGGCAGAATTACTACCTTGAGCCTGAGTTACAATATTCTGCGCCCTTCTGTAGAAATCAGTACCTCCTTCCAAAGAAAAAGTATCGGCATCCAAGCCCAAAATCACATATGCGTAATATGCCATTACGCTGACCAAATTGGACTCGAACTGATTTTCGTTGAATATCAACGGTTGAAATTCAATATATTGAAAATTAAAAGCGTTATCCTTATAATTGAATACCGGTGTTGAATAGGAAGTATTATAAACAGGTCTTGACGATTGTATTTGAATATTACCGCTAAATACGTTAGACTCATAAGAAGTAATGGTAATGAACATTTGTGCATTTACACGCTCATTTTCTTTGTAGATACGGTTGGTCCATTTTGATTTATTGATAAAATCGTTCAATGAACGCTCCAACGTTTTAAAAACCTGAAGATCCCCTTGAGTCAATTGATCCGAATTAACCGTAACAACACAGTTTAATTCTTGTGCAATGGAAACAAAACAAAAAAGGTTGAAAAAAAATAAAAATACCGCTTTACGCATACCGTCTTTTAATAATTTCATTGAAGATATCCACGGCAACTTCTGCCTTGGTCTTTAGTTCAAACGTAGTAATGTTCGAATTGGTATCTATAAATGAAATTTTATTGGTATTACCTCCAAAGCCTGCACCTTTGTCCCTCATTGAGTTAAGCACAATGGCATCTAGATTTTTACGTTTTAATTTACCCTTGGCATTTTCTACCTCATTCTCGGTTTCCAAGGCAAAGCCTACTAAAAATTGATGCGTTTTATGATCACCAAAAGTTTTTAAGATATCCTTATTCTTTACTAATTCAATAGTAAGGTTTTCTTCGGATTTTTTAATTTTTTGTTCCGCAACGGTTTTAGGCCTATAATCTGCCACAGCTGCTGCACCTATAACAATATCCGCAGCATCATAATACATTTGAGCACTTTGATACATGTCATCTGCAGAAACTACATCAACAACATGAATGTTATCATGAGAAACGGATAACCTTGTGGGCCCTGTAACCAAATACACTTCGGCACCCAAATTAGCCGCTGTTTTAGCAAGCTCAAAACCCATTAGACCGGAAGAGTGATTTCCAATAAAACGAACGGGATCTATAGCCTCATAGGTTGGTCCTGCCGTTATTAAAACTTTCTTACCTGTTAAGGGCAAACCTTTGGACAATTGATTTTTTATAAAATCAACGATTTCTTCTGGTTCCGCCATTCTTCCTTCACCATGCAAACCACTGGCCAATTCACCACTTGTTGCCGGTATTACCAAATTGCCGAAGGATGCAAGTTGCTGTAAAGATTTTTTTGTACTTGGATGCTTGTACATATCCAGATCCATGGCAGGTGCAATATAAACCGGACATTTAGCTGACAAGTATGTAGCCATTAACACATTGTCGCAATTTCCATTTGCCATTTTAGACATGGTATTGGCAGTTGCAGGTGCAATGACCATTAAGTCTGCCCACAAACCCAATGCTACATGATTGTTCCAGTCTACCGTGTTTTCATCGGTCTTTACAAAATCTAGAACAACTGGGTTTTTAGCCAAAGTGGCCAAGGTAAGTGGAGAAACAAAAGAACTGGCACTATCAGTAAGGATAACCTTAACGTTAGCACCAGCTTTTATAAATAAACGAACTAAGAATGTTGTCTTATAAGCAGCAATGCCTCCAGTGATTCCTAAAAGAACATTTTTGCCGTTCAACATATTTCTTAAGCGTCTTTTTCTGTATTTCTGTGGTAAATTTTATCCATTAACCACTCTTCTACCGCCATAGCGTGTGGCTTAGGTAATTTCTCGTAAAATTTAGAAACCTCTATTTGCTCTTTATTCTCAAAAACCTCTTCTAAACTATCGCTGTAAGTAGCAAACTCCTCTAACTTTTCTAAAAGCTCTTTTTTAATTTCAGAGTTGATCTGAATAGCACGTTTTGCAGTAATTGAAATAGCCTCATAGATATTTTCCGTCGGCTGATCAAACTCATTACGATTAATAGTTACCGTAGATACTGATGCTTTAGAGTTTTTTAAATCGTTCATATTCATAATTACATTATTTATTTTGACCCAACTACCTGCGCTTGTTGCATGCGTTGTAATTCTTTATCAATCTTTTCAATTAAATCTGTAGCCTCTTTATCAAATTTTGATTCAGGAAACTGTTTCATCAAAGCTGCATGTGCCGCTTTAGCATTCTTTAGTCGTTCTTCCTTCAACTGTTCAAAACTATTGACCGCCATATGCGTTAAAGCCTCTACCTTTACGAACATGGCCTCTTCCCTAAAAGGAGAACCCGGATTGTCCGCTACAAAGTTATCGCTTGCCGCAACTGCAGATTTCAGCATATCGTAATTGAACTCGCCTAGTTTATTATATTGCTTTAAAATTTCAAAAGCCTTTTGCTCTTTCTTCGTAGTCAATTCTTGCGCCATAGCATTTGCTTCTGCAAAATATTCCGACTCAGCATAAGTATTGATGAAGTTTTGTAATTTTAACAAGGCTTTATCGGTATCTGTTTGATCCAACGAATATTCTGGAGATAGTTTGTAGTAACTTTTAGCGCCTAAAAAAGTAGCCTCTACCGCCTTATCACTTTTTGGATATGATTTTACAAAACGCTCAAACTGGTAGCCAGCCATATTATAATCTCCACGCTGAAAATAGCTGTTGGACAAAAAGAACATAACACGTTCCCCTTGTGGCTTACCTACGTATTTAGGGGCAATTTGTTCAAGCAATCTATTTGCTCTTCTAAAATCTCCTTCTTCGTAGAATGTTTCTGCCATATCATACTTGGCTTTTACATCATCATGCTTAAGCACCTTTTGGTACTCGCTACAAGATTGTAAAGCAATGGCAATCAATACTATTGGAAAAACTCTCCTCATTTTAAAAAACATTTTGCAAAATTAGTGATTATCAATGGATTTAAAAAACAAAATAATCCAATAAAAATACAGGCTTTAAACCACAAGAATGCCCTACTCAATGAAGATTTATGCAGGTATACGTATCATAGATTCCATAAATGAAACAATTCTATGCTTTAAAGCATCCGATGCAACAATTAACGGCAGTCTCACAAAGGGATTAGCCAAACCTAAATATTCAAAAATCACCTTAATACCTGCCGGATTGCCTTCTTCAAAGATCAACTTCATACCTTCTTGCATTTTATAATGATAGCTATAAGCTACTTCGGTATTTCCATTTAAGCCCTCATGAACCATTTTAGAAAACTCTTCTGGCAGCCCCTGACCAATAACCGAAATCACACCATCGCCTCCAGCAACAATTGTAGGCAATGCAGTAATATCATCACCTGAAAGCACTAAAAAGCCTTCTGGTCTTTTTGAAATCAATTCTTGTACTTGGGTCATATCTCCACAAGCTTCTTTAACCGCAACAATGTTATCAAACTTCTTTGCTAAACGAACAACGGTTTCCGGCAACATATTACTTCCTGTTCTACTTGGTACGTTGTATAAAATTATAGGTAAGGGAGATGCTTGTGAAAGTGCAGCAAAGTGTTGATAAATTCCCTCTTGGGTTGGGCGATTATAATATGGAGAAACAGAAAGTATGGCATCATATGCGGACAAATCTGCAGATTGTAATTCTTCTACCAAGGCAGCGGTATTATTACCACCAATACCTATCACCAATGGTAATGCACCAGCATTTGCCTCTTCTACCGTACGCATTACCAATAGTTTTTCCGCTTTTGATAACGTTACTGACTCGGCCGTTGTACCCAACACTACTAAATAATCTATGTTACCTTCAATATTAAAGGCTACAACTTTTCTAAGAGCCTCAACATCTACAGATCCATCTTCCTTAAATGGCGTTATTAACGCTACCCCTGCTCCTCTTAATTCTTTCATAACTAAATCTCCTTAAAAATGCCCAAGTACTTTTTCAATTCTTTTTTAAATATCTGAAAGTCCTTTAACGGCGTATCTAACATTAAATCATTATAAGTAGGCCCAACTTCTTTAAAACCTACCTTTAAACGAGCCTTGGTCTTTACTGACATTAAATTTAACAGTAAGCTGTCCTCATTATAATAATTCACCAATAAGTCATATTCACGTCCTAAAAATTCAAGGGCATAACTGTTCTCTATATCGCCGTTCCACCCAAGATCTTTATCTGAAAAAACTGGAGTGGCATATGGCGAGTTTTTATCATAAAAACGTTTATAACCAATAATTTTCACCGCATTTGGATGCAATGATAACTCTTCTTGAAACTGAAAAAACACTTCAGATTTCTCAAACTTATCTAGATCCACAATACAACCTACAGAACGTATTCCTTTACTCTCACGCGTTACAGCAATTGGTGTTGCCACCAACTGTTTTAATATTTTACGGCCAGATTTCCGTTTAAACTTGTCCTTAATTCCTTTTAAAAACATGTATTTTTACATTTAGACAAATGTAAATAATATCCCTGCAACTATATGGCGAAGTTAAAACACTTTGATATTTTAAATATAAAACATTATGTTATATTTATAACATTTATGGTTTTAGCGTCTTGCAAAAATGCCCCGGAACACCTTACCGAACTGACTGGCAAGCAAATAGCAATTGATAGCAGTTTTACCACTGTTGACAGTATTCAAAAATTTATTCAACCTTTTCATGATCGTGTAGAAAGTATTTTAGATAGTACGTTGGCCTATGCTCCGTTCGTTATTTCTAAAACCGATGGAAAATTCAACACTACAGCAGGCAATTTAATGGCGGATATTGTTCTAAGTGAAACCAATCCTATATTCAAGAAACGAACTGGCCACAATATAGATATGGTTTTATTGAACCATGGCGGTATACGCTCTATTATCTCCAAAGGCAACGTTACTTCCAGAACCGCTTACGAGGTAATGCCTTTTGAAAATTCCGTTGTCGTCGTAGAATTAAAAGGTGAATCGTTAATGAAAATGGTAGAATACCTTATACATTCTAAACGAGCGCACCCCATTGCAGGCGCACAGCTTATATTGAATAAAAATAACACGGTCAAAGCCTTTACTGTGAACGGTAAACCTATTGACAAAAATAAATCCTACTATGTGGCTACATCAGATTATTTGGTAACTGGTGGCGACAATATGGGATTTTTCAAAGATGCCATTTCAAAAATGGAAACCGATTACAAAATAAGAAATGCCATGATAGATTTCTTTTCCAAAGTGGATACCCTAGCCCCAAAAGTAGATTTAAGATATTATCAATTACAGTAAAATGGAAAGAAGAAAATTTATAAAAAATACGGCTGCAACCTCTGGTTTATTGACTTTGGGCGGACTTAGCTTAAATTCTTGCAACCTTGCCACAAAAAAACACATTACCATTTTACACACCAATGACGTACACAGTCACGTAGACGCTTTCCCTAACGATCATGCAGATTTTCCAGGCTTAGGCGGTTTGGCGCGTAGAGCTGGTTTGGTAGATAGTATCAGAAAAGAGAATCCGAATACTTTTCTTTTTGATGCCGGTGATATTTTTCAAGGTACTCCATACTTCAACTTTTATGGTGGTGAGTTAGAATTTAAACTAATGAGCATGCTCAATTATGACGCAACTACCATTGGAAACCATGATTTTGATAATGGTATTGACGGTCTATTGGCTCAAATGCCATATGCCAAGTTTAATTTTATCAGTGCCAATTACGACTTTTCCAATACCGTTTTAGACGGATTAACACAGCCTTATAAAATTTATGAAAAAGACGGAATTAAGGTAGGTGTTTACGGATTAGGAATTAAATTGGACGGATTGGTAACCAAACAACTTTACAAAGAGACCGTATTTCTTGACCCTTATGAACTTGCGCTAGATATGGAAACTAAACTTAAGGAAGAAGAAAAGTGCGATTTGGTCATATGCCTTTCTCATTTAGGGTATGAGTATAAAAGTCAAAAACCAGATGATTTAAAGCTCGCTAAAAAAACGAAATATACAGATTTGATTATTGGTGGGCACACTCACACCTTTCTAGATCAACCTACTGTAATTAGCAATGCCGTAGAGCGTGAAATTCTTGTAAATCAAGTTGGGTGTTTTGGAGTAAATCTAGGTAGAATTGATTTTTATTTTGACAATAGCACGGTTAATGCGGATGGATATTCCATTAAAGTCTAAAAAAGAGACCTCTTATGCTTTACTATAAACGTTGTTCTAGTGATAATAAAAACTTTAAAGAATTAGTTGCTTTGCTCGATGCTGATTTGGCATTACGTGATGGTGATGAAAATGCTTTCTACGCACAATTCAACGGTATTGATGCGTTGAAAAACTGTGTTGTTTTTTATTTGGACAAAACACTTGTGGCCTGTGGCGCATTCAAAGAATTTAATGAAGACTCGGTCGAGATTAAGCGAATGTTTGTTCAACCAGATTTTCGAGGAAAAGGCATTGCCTCAAAAGCACTAAAAGTACTAGAAGATTGGGCAAAAGAATTAAATTACTCCTACGCTGTTTTGGAAACCGGATTACGCCAACCGGAAGCCATTGCTCTTTATAAGAAGAATAATTATACAGTGATTGATAATTACGCCCCTTATGAGTATATGGACAATAGTGTTTGTTTTAGGAAGGCGTTGTAGATTTTCAGTTTAGGTTATCTACCAACACCTTAATTCACTGGGAAGCGAAGTTATCAGGTATAAAATCTATTTTAAAATTTAAGTTCAATTAAACGGTAATATAATGAAGTATAGTTTTGGAGATGTTTTATAATATTATATTGATAAAAATGAATTGTTTATTCAAAAAAACAACCTATTCTACTTTACTCAAAATAATTTCTCCCTTGTGATATGGAATACCGTAAATAATCATTGAGGATTTTTTTAATTCTATGATGGGAAATGCATATCGTATAATACCTAGTTGATAAAAACATAAAAAAGAAGTACCAGCGAAACTATTAATGGAAACCATATCTGAAACAAGTGGAGGATAATAAATTCGTATCAGGTCCTTAATACTTCTTTTTTCCCCTAGTTTAAATGATAAATTCTCTTTTTCTAATTGAACTGTATAGGAGAAACCCTCAAAATCACCTTTCACATTAGACCCGAGTTTTGTCGGTAATAGTCGATGGAATATTGCTGGTTCATCGATTTTTTTATTCTTATAATAAGGCCTTAACTCTAAAATATTATGTCCTGAAAATTTATAATCAACTTTTAATGTGTCTAACAGTGATATAGAATTTTCAGAAATTTTAATTTTTGTTTTTTCTTGCAATTGATTGAAATCATATGAGAATAAACTGTCATTTTTAATTTCAATTATATTTACTTGTTTACTTCTTAAACTATTAGGAATTTCAAATTCAATCCATTTACCATTGATATCTTGAGCATTCAATGAAATAAATATAAAAATTGAAGTAAGAAAAATCCAAATCTTAGATTTCATATTGTTTTAATTTATTTATTAGATAGTCCTCATTTCCCAAAATTAATGCGTTTGCAATATGCACAGGTATGTTTTTTTTGCAAAATGCTTGCTCTATCTTATATTTAATTGATTAATTATTAAATGCAGTTTTATATTTTCTATTTCAATTTGTTGAATAATATTACTTATTGAAAATTGTAACTTTCAAGATATCAGTTTTTAATTATGTTAAATCACAAACCTATTCATGACTAGAAAAACAATATTAATCTTAGCTTTTTTTCTTTCTCTATATTCTTCTGGACAGCAAACAAATTTATTAAAGCTTGACGGTTTTAAGTCTATTAAAATTGGAACTAAAAAGAAAAAATTTGATAATTTAAAACAAACAAATGATGCTCCGGAAGGATTTTTAAGTTTTGAATACCATCCTAAGGATATTAATTTATACAAGGTATTTGATACAAAGTATGACCGTATTCTTCTCTATTTCGACGACACTACAGAAAGACTAAAAACCATAGTAATTTCATCAACTTTTACAGGAGACAATTCTTATCAAACAGCCTTAAATAAATCTTCGTTGACAATTGGATAATTTGACAAAAATATTGGTCCACCTTATGAAATAATCGAAATAAAAGATGCCTCTAACAAATCTGGTTTTTCTTGGTATGGGAACAATATTTATATCGATGTATTTGTAATGTCCAATGGTGAAAAAAGTAAACGTACGGAAGCTGTAGTTGAAATTGGAAAAGATGTTGAATTGAAGTATTAATTCAAAACCTACGAATACCGTAAATCTAAATTATCAAAAAATGAACCCTTAAAAAGTAAGTTCAATAATTAAACCTGCCAAATATAATCATATTCGCATTTCTTGTTCTTGCCCCCTTTATTTACTTGTAATTAAATGATATTCAGATAATTAATTTTTACCTTAGAATATATCTAAATTTTAAAATTATGCAATTAAACATCCATTCTGAAGGGCTTGAGGATCATCTTGGTGTTTTACAAGAGAAATATATGAAGCTTAAATTCTCCATTAAAAACAATCTTAAGTTGACAGCTTTAGCAAAGCAAAATCAATTGAAAAATAGTAAAGAAGAATATCTTGAAAAGAGAATAGATGCAATGGGTAGTCTTTACTAACCACATTTTTATTTACTTCAATAGATTTTAAATCATTTGGCGACAATGTTCATTCACTGTCGCTTTTTTATTGCTTTACATTTAATTCAAAAGTATTTTCCGTAAATGATTAAACACCGATTGATTATATTTAATCATCGTTGTTCTATCCAATCATTTACCTCATGAAATTACATTTACTCTTATTTTTATTCATCTGTTTTACCTCTTGTAAACAACAAAAGAAGGCTGAAGAAGAGGCAACCGTTGAGAGGAAAATAGATAAAATTAAAAAGTCTGAAATTCAAACTATAATTGATAAAGCAGATGCTAACGGTTCTATTGTAATTTACAACCTCACTAAAGACACCTACTATTCCAATAATTTTGATTGGGCATTACAAGGTAAACTGCCAGCATCAACCTTTAAAATCACAAATACTATTATTGGATTGGAAACGGGAGTTATTGAAAGCGATTCAACAATATTTAAATGGGATGGAGAACAAAAATGGTTAGATCTCTGGGAGCAAGATTTAGTTTTACGTGATGCATTTCAGTTTTCTTGCGTTCCTTGTTATCAGTCTGTGGCGTCAAAAATTGGACCTCAACAAATGAACCAGTATGTAAATAAATTGCAATATGGCAATTTAAAAATTGATGATTCCAACATTACCGATTTTTGGCTAGAAGGCGAATCTAGAATAAACCAAATGCAACAAATAGATTTCTTAAAACGATTTTATACCAATAAGCTTCCCATATCCAAAAGAACAACAAAGATTGTAAAGACCATTTTGCTCATTGATGAAAATAGCGCTTTTACACTTAGCGGAAAAACCGGATTATCTATTGCCAACAATCAATATAATGGCTGGTTCGTTGGGTATATAGAAGTAGGCAACGATGTTTATTTCTTTGCTACTAATCTTGAACCAAAGAGTGACACGATCAATATACAAGAATTTAATGCTATTAGAAAAGAAGCTACCATATCGGCGCTTAAAACAATCAATGCTATATCATAACATTTATACCTCATCTTTAAACAAAAAATGATGTTAATGTGATTTCAATTAAAACAATAAATATTACTCGCCAGATTGTTTAATTTCACTTCAAAATTAATAATACACTAACACCACAGTAATGAAAATTATAGGCATTGGCAAAAACTATGTTTTAGATAAATCTGAAATTGATGATTTAAAAAATGATGTACAACTAATATTCACCAAACCAGATTCATCATTGGTAACGGATAGCAAGGATGTTGAATTCCCTGCGATTACCAATCAATTGATCTATGAGGTAGAATTGGTCGTGAAAATCGGTAAAACCGCTAAAAACGTTTCTGTAGAGGAAGCAAACTCATACATTTCTGAAATAGGTATTGGAATAGACTATACTGCAAAGGATGTACTTACTGCCAGCAGAGAAAAGAAAGGTCCATGGGCTTTGGCCAAAGGTTTTGACGGTGCCTCACCTATTTCTGGTTTTAAACCTATTTCCGATTTTCCCGAATTGGATAATATTAACTTTGATTTGGTCATCAATGGTGAAAAGAAGCAAGTTGGCAACACCGGTTACATCATTTATAACTTTGCAGAAATCATCAGTTTTGTTTCTACTTTTATGACCTTAAATCCGGGCGACATGATTTTTACCGGAACGCCAGCTGTTGGTGCAGGTGAAACTTTTAAAGGAGACCATTTACAAGCTTCCATAGAAGGAGAAATTCTTCTGGATTTTAAAATGATCTAGTTGCTTTTATAGCATTATAAGAATCGGGATTACTTAGTAATTCCGATTTTTTTTGCTCCAAATTTAAATTTTAAGATTTTTGCTGAGCCTTGAAAGCGGTTGGACTAACACCCACATTCTTTTTAAAAAAGCGGGAAAAACTGCTTATAGACTCAAACCCTAGGTCAAAAGCCAATTCCTTTGTAGTGATCTCGCTTCTTATAAGTTTGCGTTTTGCCTCTGTTATTTGTCTTTGCTGTATCACTTGTTTTGCGGTAAGGTTCAACTTTTCTTGAAGCACCTGATTTAATCGCTTTTTACTTATCCCTAATTGATTTGCATAATATTCTGCATTGGTTTCATTCAAAAAATTAATTTCCATCAGTTCTAAAAACTGAAACACTCTTTTTTGATGAATGTCTTGTGGCAACAATTCATTGTTCTGAAACCGAATTAAATGTAACAAGAGTACTTTCAATAATGTTTTAAGCATTATGTAAGATACGTTCTCTCCAAAATACTCATCTTTCAACATCTCAATCAACTTCTTTACCTGAGCTACTTCTTTTTCAGATCTGACATTTAATTGAGGGTATTTATTAAAAAGCGACATAACATCTAATGCGTACTCTACATCATCTTCATCTATTAAATCGCGCTCAAAATTTAAAAGCACACCGCTATTACCGGTGTAAACACTATTTTTAAACAATTCATTTAAAGGCTTAAAATGTACAATAATGTTATTAACCGAATAAAACTCAAAGTAAATACCCATAGAATTACCTGATAACAACACCGTCTTTGTATCGAAATTTAAATCAATCTTAATTTTAGTTTTCAAGGTATTCAAATTCATAAACTTTCATAGAAGTCTATAAAAGTAATAAGAATTCAGTAACCCTAATCTTTTCTCAATTTTCTAAAACTAAAAAATATAACAACACCTATACACAATGCAAATACCGCTGAAACCCCGTAAATTGCCATGTAGTTGTTAGAAATATATTCCACAAACGTAGATAGAAATTGACCTCCAAAAACGCCCATTGAAAACAACCCTAAGTTTTTACCTTGATTTTGAGCATTGCTCACCTCTATCATCATGTGATTTAATAATGGGATCGTAAACCCAAAACCAATTCCTATAAATAGTGCTGTTAACCCTAAAAACGGTATACTCATGGTAGTTGCCAGAACCAAATAACCAAGCATAAAGAATAAGAAACCAAGCGCTACCGTTCTTCCGTCTCCAAACCATTTTACCATTTTAGGCATTTGGCTCGCAGTAATAATGGCAATCAGCGATATAAAGGACATTAAATAGCCGGTTTCCGACTCACTAAAATTAAAAGCAGATGGTAAATATAATGGTAGGGTTACAAATCCTATAAAAAACAACATCATTGCTAAAAGAGCCGCAATAAATATTACTTTGACTCCTTGCTTATCTTTTTTGGTTACTATCGTTTTCAATGATTCATCAACTACATGTTTATTTACCTTGGGCAATGCCTTTAAAACTAATATCAAACAGATCAATGCAACCAGATAAATATAGAAAGGATACTGCCAATTTAGTTCACCCAGAACACCCCCAATTGCCAAGAAAACGACACCACCTAACTCAATTGCCATTCCTTGCCAAGCTATCATTTTCATTCGATGTTCACCGCTAAATTTTTCTGCAATGTAAGCTGTTACGGAAACCTGAACTGCAACCGTTGCCCCACCCAATAAAAACCGATCAACAATTAAAACATAATCGTTATCTATAAACGCGCCAATAACTCCTAAAAACGCATAAGGCACTAAACCAAAAAACAACAGTTTTAATGCTCCCAGTTTATTCAAGGTGCGTCCTATAATCGGTGCAAAAACCACAACACCCAATGATGGTAAGGTAATTAACCAACTTGGTGAAAAGCTTAGGTCTTTATGTTGCATTATTCCTGATAATGAAGGTGCTATCACCGTACCTACCATTATCGTTAAACTACTGACGAACAGCAGTGTAAATATTCCGAAATTTGATATTTTTTTCATACTGCAAAGTTCTTGCATCTTCGTTCAAGGAACTTTGCCGATTTTCTAAAATGATAGACCAAAATGGAAACTTTCAACTACAACTACAACTACAACTACAAAGGAATTATAACATATAAAAAATGTTGAACAGATAATTCTATGTACTATTTTTCCTATTTTAGAGTTATTATTTCCCACTATAACCAATTTAAAACTGCACCAATGAAAAAGTCGATTAAACTATTATTTCTAATCGTCATAACTACATTTCAATTTTCATGTTCAAATGATGACAATGATGATTCAAGTTTAAACCCAAAAAGTGTTACCACATGCGATTTAGGAGACTTTTCACCTACAGGAGTTAAGGTTTGTTTGAATGGTGCAGACTATGCTTTGCCAAACGAAACCATAACGTTTGCCGCAGAATATAACGCTCGAGTTGCTCTTTTCACATGGACTATTGAGTCTGGGAGTATGGAAATTATTAATATCGAAGAAAGTGCAACCGGTTCTACTTCTAAATCTATTGCTACTATAAGATTTAATTCAGACTTTAATGGCAATGCCGTTTTCAAAGTAAAAGCCAAAGACTCTAGAGGAAGTGGTGAGGTAACACATGCAATAGAACTGGAGGAAACAAATTAGTACTAAACTTAATTTTCAATAATAAACTCCACAATTACCTTAAGCTCTTCGTCTAAGGTAATTGTGGGATATTCTTTATTCGCTAATCTATACCAGTATCCCGCATTAAACCGATCACCTTCTTTTCTGTGTAAATAGCCATGCAACCAACTACCAAGTTCATTGTGCATATCTTGTGCAATATTATGAGAAGCTTCCCAATCGCCCTTGGCATCGTACCAAGCAGCTTTTAGTCCGTTTGACCAGTCTTTTGGCACATTGGTGAATTCCAAACTCTTTTCAAATTCAAGATAGGTCTTAGGTATCATTTCACTACGCTTTTAATCAATTTTTCAACGGTTAAGCCTTGCCCTATTATCGAGAACACCACAACTATGTAGGTTATCACTAAAAAAGCGTCTCTATGCATGTCATCTGAAAGACCTAATGCCAATGCTATAGATATACCACCACGCAATCCTCCCCATGTCATGACCAAATTGGTCCTTGGTACAAAATCCAACTTCTTTTCAAAGAATTTAATAGGAAGCATTAATGAAAGATAGCGACAAATCAATACTAGCGGAATTGCCAATAAACCTGCAATAATATATTCTGTTTTAAATGTCAGTACCAGCATTTCCATCCCTATCAATACAAATAACAAGGTATTCAACAGAATATCCAAAAGCTCCCAAAATTTATCTACATAGGTCTCCGTGGTCTCTGACATGGCAGAATTACGAACGGTGTCGTTACCAACTACCAAACCTGCAGCTACCATTGCCAAAGGTGCCGATAAATGGAATTTCTGTGCTATCAATGTACCCACCATTACCGTTGCCAATGTAATGATCACCTCTATATCATAATCGTCAATAGATCGCATTAACTTATACGTTCCCCAACCTAGGGCCAGACCTAATGCCAACCCGCCAATTACCTCAACTCCAAATAGTTCTATAATATCTAATGGAGATACAGCTACCTCGGTTGCAGATGCCAGTTGAAATATCGTTAAGAATACAACGACTCCTACTCCGTCATTGAACAATGATTCTCCCACAATTTTGGTTTCCAACTTTTTTGGTGCACCAGCCTTTTTTAAAATTCCCAAAACGGCAATAGGATCTGTTGGTGATATAAGAGATCCGAATAACAAACAGTAAATGAAATTGATCTGCATACCCAACAACTGCAACAAATAATACATACTGGTCCCCACTAAAAAGGTAGACACCAAAACACCTAGTGTAGAGAACACCAATATAGGCCAACGTTGTACTTTCAGCTGTTCAAAATTGGTATGCAGCGCCCCTGCAAATAACAAGAAACTCAACATTATATCTAACAGAACAGACTTGAAATCTATCTGTGTAATAATGTAACGCTCTGCGTTTATTAACGTATCGTCTATATAGCCAATAGCAAACACAGCCAAAGTAAACACAATTGTAATCAACATTAAGCCAATACTATTGGGTAGTTTTAAAAAGCGGGCATTTATATATCCAAAAATTGCCGAAAGAAAAACAAGTACTGAAATTATTGTAAAAATATCCATAATGATCTATGCTAACATGTTTATAAAATCTTGCTCACTGATAATGGGTATACCCAGTTTTTCCGCCTTTGCAAGCTTACTAGGTCCCATTTTATCTCCCGCAACCAAATAACTAGTTTTAGAAGATATAGATGACCCAACTTTACCACCATTATCCTCTATTTTCTTTTTAAGCTCATCTCTACTTAAAATCTCAAATACCCCGGAAACCACAAAGGTATTACCCACCAAGGTATCGGTCTGGTTTTGTAACTTTTCTTCAGATATTGATAATTGTACGCCAAAGCTTCGCAATCTTTCTATGGCATCTATATTCTTCTCGTTCGCAAAAAAGTCGATGACACTTTGCGCTATGCGCTCCCCTATCTCATCTACAGAAGTTAAATGCTCTAGCGTCGCTTCTTTTAAAGCATCTATGTTTTTATATGCTTTTGCCAACTTCTTAGCCACGGTCTCGCCTACAAAACGAATACCTAAAGCAAACAACACACGTTCAAAAGGTACTTTTACAGATTCCGCTACTCCGTTTACTAAATTCTCGGCAGACTTCTCCGCCATTCGTTCTAAGGGCAAAACATCTTCTTTGGTGAGTTTATATAAATCGGCATAATCGTCTATCAACCCTTCTTTAAACAGTAATTCTACCGTCTCGCCACCCAAACCTTCAATATCCATTGCCTTTCTAGAAATGAAATGCTGAATTCTACCGGTTATTTGTGGCGGACAACCGTATTCATTTGGGCAATAATGTTTGGCATCACCCGCTGTACGGGTAAGCTCGGTACCACATTCTGGACATTCATGAATATATTCCGTTGGTTGAGAATCTGCTGGTCTTTTCGTGAGATCTACCGATATAATCTTAGGGATAATTTCTCCGCCTTTTTCTACAAATACGGTATCGCCTACCCTAATATCCAATTTTTCTATTTGGTCGGCATTATGTAACGATGCTCTTTTTACCGTTGTACCTGCCAATAATACCGGTTCTAGATTGGCTACCGGGGTTATTGCGCCAGTACGCCCTACCTGATAGGTTATTTCATTTAAAGTGGTAAAAACCTGTTCTGCCTTAAATTTATACGCCATTGCCCATCGCGGAGCTTTTGAGGTAAAACCGAGCTCTTCTTGGTTTTGAAGGCTATTTACTTTAATGACCACACCATCGGTTTCATAAGGCAACTCATGGCGTTTTACATCCCACTCCTCAACAAATGCCATTACCTCATCTGTAGTTTTACAAAGTTTGGCAACAGTTGGTACTTTAAAACCCCATTCTCGTGCTTTCTCCAACATATGAAATTGAGAGTCAATATTCAGGTTTCTACCTACAATACTGTACAGCAAACAATCTAATGGTCTCTGTGCAACCACACTGCTATCTTGAAGTTTTA
Source organism: Maribacter sp. UBA3344 (assembly GCF_002362375.1). Taxonomy (NCBI): domain Bacteria; kingdom Pseudomonadati; phylum Bacteroidota; class Flavobacteriia; order Flavobacteriales; family Flavobacteriaceae; genus Maribacter; species Maribacter sp. UBA3344. Next base: position 153,442 of record NZ_DERI01000008.1, read on the forward strand.
AACTGCCCGATGCCGTATTTCGCGGATTCATATACGGCTCTTCTCCATTGGCAATGCGTTCTTCGTTCATTTTCTGAAATCCGTCGAACGGTAATACTATTTCTCCTCGTATATCAAACTTATCTGGATAATCTCCTTTTAACTGGAGCGGAACCGATTTAATGGTTTTTATATTATTGGTAACATCATCTCCCTGAATTCCGTCACCACGGGTAACCGCTCTTACCAATTTACCCTGTTCATAAGTTATACTGATAGATGCGCCATCATACTTTAACTCGCAAGTAAATTCAACAGGTACGTCTCCCAAATTACGCTGAATACGTTTCTCCCAATCCTCTAGATCTTCTTTAGAGTATGAATTATCTAAAGAGTACATTCTATGTTCATGAACTACGGTTGCAAAATTCTTGGTGATCATACCACCTACACGTAATGATGGCGAACTGGCATCATAAAATTCAGGATGTTTAGCTTCCAAATCCTGTAATTCTTTCAATTTCATATCGAATTCATAATCTGAAATGGTCGGGTTATCTAACACATAATAATTGTGATTATGCTCTCGCAACTCTTTTCTTAGTTCTTCAATCTTTGCCTTCATAATTTTTAAAGCTGTTCTTTATTGATCCATTTTGGTGTAGGCAATGGTATATAGTTTTCCATTTTATCCAATAGGGTTTCTATAGTATCATCTACCAATATAGTATTTAAATGTTCTTTTTTAACAAATCCGTTCTGGACCATGTCATGCATCATTTGTAATAGGGAATCGTAAAAACCATTGGTATTCAAAATTCCTATGGGGTATTGATGCAACCCAAGCTGCGACCAAGTCAACATTTCAAAAAACTCTTCTAAAGTACCAAATCCTCCAGGGAGCATTATTATTCCGTCAGATAGTTCATGCATTTTCAATTTGCGTTCATGCATATTTTGGGTGACTATCAATTCTGTCAACCCCTTATGAACTACTTCTTTTTTCTTTAAAAATACAGGAATTACCCCTATTACCTTTCCTTTATTATTTAAAACACCTTCTGCAACTTTACCCATAATGCCAATTTTGGCTCCACCATATACAAGTTGTATATCTTTCTTTGCAAAAGTCTCTCCCAGTTCATATGCCTTTACGCCATAATCAGAAACAATACCTTCACTACTACCGCAAAACACTACAATACTTTTCATTTTCTTATTCCTTTTATCATACGGTCATTACCAAACATATCTGGTCTTAAATCAATAGTCTTAAAATTAGATTGTTGCAATATTTGCTTAGTTTCTTCTCCTAAATACTGATTGATTTCCAAATACAGACAACCATTTTTATTCAAGTGTTCAGATGCAAAATTTACTACTGCCTTGTAAAACTTTAACGGGTCTTTATCTGGAACAAAAAGTGCCAAACTTGGCTCATGGTCTATTACATTATTTTGCATTTCTGCTTTTTCCAATTCGCGTACATATGGCGGATTGGAAATAATAATATCAAATTTTTGATCTAATTCTTTTGCTGCCGTTTTAGAATGTAAGGACAACATATCCGCCTTAACAAACGTAACATTTGCACCAAGCGTTCTATTGTTTTCTTCAGCAACCACTAAGGCTTGGGGCGAAACATCTAAAGCGTACACTTTAGCATCCAACAGATTTTTATCTAACGAAATAGGAATACAACCACTACCTGTACCCATATCTAAGATATTTAAGGAATGTTTTACTTCTTTGACATCATCCAACACCCAACGAACCAATTCTTCGGTTTCTGGTCTAGGTATTAATACGTGTTCATTTACGGCAAAGTCCAAATCCATAAAATATGCTATACCTGTAATATGTTGAATAGGTTTATGTAACTTCAATTCGGACAACGCCTTAAACAAGATAGTCTCTTGTTCTTTTTCTATATTAAGATTAGGTTGTAACGCCAAAACAAAACGCTCTAATTCAAAATAGTGCTCAATAAGTAGATAGAAAAAGCTGTTTACTTCATCTTTACCATAGATAGCGTCTAATTCTGCATGAAAAATATTCTTTACTTCTTTTAACAGCACAATTACAATGTTTTAAGCATAAATACAGGACAGGAATAATGACCGGTATCCCCCATACGGGCATCTATATATTCAAAGCCCATTTTCTTATACAATTTTTGGGCAGCTTCCATATAGGGCATTGTCTCCAAATAACAGGCATCAAAACCGTATTCCTTGGCTTTATCCAAACATACATTGATCATTTTATGACCCGCCCCTTTGCCTCTGGCTTCTTGCAAAAAGTACATTTTCTGAAGCTCACAAATATTACCATTGTAATTATCTAATTGTGCAACACCGGCACAGCCTAAAATTGAACCATTTTCTTCGATCACAAAATAAGTGGCCTTGGGTTTATTATAATGCTCATACATGTTATCCAATGAAGGGTCTTCATAGGCCGTGCCCACTTTTGGCACTCCCAAATCTTCCAACACCTGCCGTATTACCCTAGCAACTTGCGGGTTATCTTCCTTTTTAATTTCACGTATCACGACATTTTCCATATGAACTATGCAATAGGTTTTAAAGTACTATTTTTGAGGTGTGAAGATACGTGATATGCGTATAAAGGTAAAGTTTGATGTCCATTAATAATCTTGATTCTACAAATTCAATACCATCTCAATCAAACGCACTTTCTGCAGATGAGAAATATATGCAACGGTGTATTGAAATTGCAAAAAACGGATTGGGTACTACAGCGCCCAACCCCATGGTAGGTGCAGTAATTGTGTATAATGACACAATTATTGGTGAAGGGTTTACCAGTGCTTACGGTGGTTCGCATGCCGAGGTGAATGCTATAAACTCGGTAAAAGACAGTACGCTACTCAAAAATGCTACTATTTATGTAACCTTAGAACCTTGCTCTCATTATGGCAAAACTCCACCTTGTGCGGATTTAATCGTAAGAATGGGAATACCTAAGGTTGTCATTGGGTTAAAGGACCCTCATGAAAAAGTAGCCGGTAATGGTATAAAAAAATTGAAAGCGGCGGGTTGCGAAGTAAATGTTGGTGTTTTAGAACAAGATTGCGCAGAACACCATAAACGATTCTTAACTTTTTTTACAAAAAAGAGACCCTACATTATTTTAAAATGGGCGGAAACATCTGACGGATTTATTGCTCCAGAGTCTATAAAACGAGAAGAAGAAAAGAAGCCCTATTGGATTACAAACACCAAATCTCGTCAATTGGCACATAAATGGCGTAGTGAAGAACCAGGTATACTAGTAGGCACCAACACTGTGTTAGCTGACAACCCACAATTGAATATTAGACAGTGGACGGGAAAAGCACCTACACGAATTGTTCTTGATAGAAATTTAAGGATTTCTACAGATTTTCATGTTTTAGATGGACAGCAAAAAACGATAGTATGTACACAAATAGCAGATACCACAAAGTACACTAAAGGAGTTACCTATAAAATTTTGAATTTTGAATCTCAATTACCGCAGCAATTATGTAATCTGATGTTTGAAGAGCAGCTACAAAGTGTCATTATTGAAGGCGGATCACAAACATTCCAAAGTTTTATTGATGCTGACTTATGGGACGAAGCTCGAATCTTCAGAGGAGCATCCGAATTTCAAAAAGGAATAAAAGCTCCAAAACCCACAGGACGAATAATAAAACAAATGGAAATTTTGACCGACCAACTAACCATACTTAGAAATGATTAAAAATATAATTTTCGATTTTGGTGATATATTTATCAATCTTGACAAACAAGGGCCGTTAATAGAAATGGCAAAATTTGGATTTACCGAATTGACTCCGGATTTAGATGCCATTTTCAAGTCATATGAAATGGGCTTAATAACGTCTGACGTGTTTGTTGAAAAACTGCAAGGCATTTTCACCAACGCTTCTAAAACTCAGATTATAGATGCCTGGAATTCCATTATACTGGACTTTCCTGAAGAACGCCTAAAGTTTATTGAAAAGTTGAAAGCCAACAATCAATACCGACTGTTCTTGTTGAGCAATACTAACGATCTTCACATTGACAAGGTTAAGGAGTCTATGGGAATGGAGCGATTTTTAAGGTTTAAAAATTGTTTTGAGGTGTTCTACCTATCACAAGAAATGAAAATGCGAAAACCCAATGCCAATATTTATGAAAAGGTGCTAAGCGATAATAATTTGAACGCATCAGAAACTTTTTTCATTGATGACACCAAAGAAAACACAGATAGCGCGTCTAAACTAGGAATACAGTGTTGGAATCTTCAAGTAGGAAAAGAAGATGTTTTAGAAACTTTAAGCCGCATAGTATAAATGTATTTAGCGTTCAGTATTCTTTTCTCCAGCTTAATCTTTGTGGTTTTTAAATTATATGCCAAGTATCAGGTACAAACAATTTATGCCATTATCACTAACTACTTCATTGCTTGCATTGTCGGCTTACTATATTATAAAGAACCGATCAATGTATATGACATACCCCAAAAGAGCTGGTTTTGGGGAAGCCTACTTCTTGGTCTATTATTCATACTAATATTTAATTTAATGGCAGCCACTTCACAAAAGCTAGGTGTATCCGTAGCTTCCGTTGCCACTAAAATGTCTCTCACCATTCCGGTATTGTTTGGAGTGTTCTTCTACAGGGAAGTTTTAAGCTTATTAGAAATTTTAGGAATAATTCTCGCATTGTTGGCCGTTTACTTCACTTCTTTAAAGGAAAACAAAATAAAAGCTGAAAAATGGGCATTTGCCCTACCGGTCTTAGTTTTTCTAGGATCAGGCATAATAGACACAAGCATAAAATACTTTCAAGATGCACATATGCCCGAAGAAGAGTACGCACTGTTCTCCGCAACGGTTTTTGCATCGGCAGGAATATTCGGCTTATTTTTTATCGGATATAAATCCACCCAACAACGATTAAAAATAAATTTCAAAAATATTATTGGTGGAATTTGTTTAGGTGTCCCCAATTACTTCTCCATATATTTCTTATTAAAAGCTTTACAGCACCCAACTTGGAACAGTGCATCTGTGTTTACTATTAACAATGTGGCCATTGTAATGTTCTCCACGCTTTTAGGCATACTATTGTTTAAAGAAAAATTAAGCATTAAAAACTGGTTTGGTATAGGTTTGGCAATTTTCAGTATTATTCTAGTGGCTTTTGGCCCTAAAATAATGACGTACCTTTAAATTCTGCTTGGCACTACGTATATGGACACCTATAAAACCATTTCAAAACCTTCTGACCCCCTATTGTTCAAAGAGCGAAAAAGTAAATTTTACGGGTATTGCTTTCCGGTTTCCGACGAAGACAGTATAAAAGAACACATAGAGGCATTAAGAAAAGAATACCCAACCGCCAACCATGTGTGCTACGCATGGCAATTGGGTGTTGAATCCAAGTCTTATCGTGCCAATGACGATGGAGAACCCAACAATTCTGCCGGTATGCCAATTTATGGGCAAATACAATCTTTTGATGTAACCAACATTCTAGTTGCCGTAGTACGAATATTTGGCGGCACCAAACTAGGTGTTGGTGGATTGATCAGTGCTTACAAGGAAACTGCAAAGCTAGCATTGGAAAATGCGGCAATAATTACCAAAGTATTACAAGAAGAACTAACCGTTACTTTTGAATATTCAGAAATGGACATCGTAATGCGTTTGGTCAAAAAACACCAACTAACCATAGTATCACAAGATTTGCATTTGAAATGCAAAATGATTTTAGCTGTAAATAAAAGTGATTTAAAAAAAACAATGAAACTTTTTAAAGCACATCACAAATTAGAAATCAAGGCAAACGTCTAATCTTTAATATTCCAATTTGTCCAATAATATCTGCGGACATTTAGTGGGCCTGTTTCTTTTCATATCCATAAATACCAAAACCGTATTTGCGGTCGCCAATAATTCTCCCGCTTCATTTGTCATTTCATAATCAAATTCAATTCTAACCGCAGGTTTTTTCGTCAAAATTACCTTTACGGTTACCAAATCATCATACTTCGCAGATTTCAAATATTTAATGGACAAACTAATCACCGGAAGCATAATTCCGCCCTCCTCCATACTTTTGTAAGAAATTCCTAACGACCTTAACCATTCAACTCTTGCTAATTCTAAATACTGAGCATAGTTTCCATGATAGACAACTCCCATTTGATCCGTCTCACTGTATCTTATTCTAAAAGAAATTTCGTTTGTTCGCATTTATTTCAAGTAAAAAGTATATATTTAAAAGCTCCCCTAAGCGGTAAACGAACATGAGAAAAAAAAAGGTCAAAATCAATGACAATCAATTTTTTTTTTAAATAATTTGTTCACATATTTGCCCAAGTTGAACGAGAACTTAGATTGAAAAAATTCAATCTCTTTTAGCTAAAAGCTAACCATTAAAAGAGTATAGATTATTATGAATGTTACTGCTAATTCCGTATGGAAAAACTGTTTGGTGTTTATTAAGGATAATATCCAACCGCAGGCATTCAAAACATGGTTTGAACCCATTAAACCTATAAAGCTTACAGAAAATGCCTTAAGCATTCAAGTACCAAGTAAATTCTTTTACGAGTGGCTAGAAGAGCATTACGTTAAACTGCTAAAGGTTGCTTTAACCAAAGAATTAGGAGAGACTGCGAAATTAGTATATATCATACGTATGGAAAATACGTATGGCAACAAGGAACCTTTTACAGAAAAAATTCCTAGTTCAAATAGAGGTGCAATGGCCGCCCAGGAAATGGATGTACCCATTAAATCCAAAAACCCTGAACTACGCAATCCGTTTGTTATTCCAGGGATTAGAAACATAAAGATAGAATCTCAATTAAACCCTAATTATAATTTTGATAATTTCCTTGAAGGAGATTCTAACCGTTTGGCACGTTCTGCCGGTATGGCCGTAGCCAACAAACCGGGAGGCACATCTTTTAATCCATTACTGGTTTTTGGTGGTGTCGGATTAGGAAAAACACACTTGGCACACGCCATTGGTGTTGAAATAAAAGACAAGTACCCTGAGCGCACAGTGCTTTATATTTCTGCAGAAAAATTTACCCAACAGTATATTGAATCCGTAAAGAAAAACACTAGAAATGATTTTATCCATTTCTACCAGTTAATAGATGTTCTGATTATTGATGATGTACAATTCTTATCAGGTAAATCTGGTACGCAAGATGTTTTCTTCCATATTTTCAACCACTTACATCAAAACGGAAAACAAGTAATTCTTACATCTGACAAAGCTCCTGTAGACATGCAGGATATTGAGCAACGATTGTTATCTCGTTTTAAATGGGGGTTATCCGCAGAATTGCAAAGTCCGGATTACGAAACAAGAATCTCTATCTTAAAAAACAAGTTATATAGAGATGGTGTAGAAATACCAGAAGATATTATTGAATATGTTGCCAAACATATTAAAACCAATATTAGAGAACTTGAAGGTGCCATAATTTCACTTATTGCACAGTCAACCCTAAACAAAAGAGAGGTTACCATTGAGCTTGCACAACAAGTAGTTGAAAAATTCGTAAAGAACACTAAACGTGAAGTTTCTATTGACTACATACAAAAAGTTGTTTCCGATTACTTTGAGATGGATGTTGCAACATTACAGTCCAAAACAAGAAAGAGACATATTGTACAAGCTAGACAATTAGCGATGTTCTTTGCCAAGAAGTTCACTAAAGCCTCATTGGCAAGTATTGGTTCACAAATTGGAAAGCGTGATCACGCTACTGTACTTCATGCATGCAAAACAGTGGATAACTTAGCCGAAACGGACAAGCAGTTTCGCAAGTATATTGATGACCTAACTAAGAAATTCTCTTAAATTCTATACTAAATGAAGGTGTTGATGGTTTGCCTAGGTAATATTTGCAGGTCTCCATTGGCAGAGGGTATTCTTAAAAGTAAAGTTGACACAACAAAAGTATACGTAGACTCAGCAGGTACAGCAGGATATCACATTGGAAATGCACCTGACCCAAGATCTATAAAAGTAGCACAAAACCATAACATCGACATTAGCTCACAAGTCTGTAGAAAATTTTTGGTATCTGATTTTGACACTTTTGATGTGATATATGCCATGGACAAAAGCAATTATGGCAATATAATTGGTATGGCCAGAAATAGAGCGGATGCAGAAAAGGTAAAGCTTTTGTTAAATGAAATTGACCCCACGGACCAAGAAGTGCCAGACCCCTATTATGATGCAGACGACGGATTTGAAACCGTTTTTCAAATGATAGATAAAGCTTGTAATATAATTGCAGCCAGATTAGACCATTAAAAAATGAGTACACAAAACGGTAAAATTGGAAAAGTTTATTTGATTCCTTCTACGCTAGGCGATATGCCACCGTTAGAAGTATTACCCATTTCTATAAAACAAACCATAGAGAGACTTGATCATTATGTGGTAGAGAACGAAAAAACCGCTCGACATTTTATAAAAAAAATAAGTCCCAGAAAATCCCAACCTGGCTTAAAACTTTTTGTCCTTAACAAGTTCACTGAACCAGAAGAAATTCCCACTTTTCTAAACCCTTGCTTGGAAGGTAACGATGTAGGCATACTATCTGAAGCTGGTTGCCCAGGTATAGCCGATCCTGGTGCCGCCGTGGTAAAAATAGCCCACAGCAAAAACATTCAAGTTATTCCATTAGTAGGCCCCTCTTCCATTTTATTAGCTTTAATGGCAAGTGGCATGAACGGTCAAAATTTTGCATTCAACGGGTACCTCCCTATTGATAGTTCTGACCGAAAAAAATATATTAAAAATTTAGAGCGTAGATCAAAAGAAGAAAACCAATCTCAAGTTTTTATAGAGACACCTTACAGAAACAATAAAATGCTTGAAGAGTTGATTAAAACCCTTGCACCAAGCACAAGCATATGTGTTGCTGCCGATATTACATTACCTACCGAATACATTAAGACCAAAACAGCAATTAACTGGAAAAAAGAAAATGTAGATCTACACAAAAGACCGGCTATATTTATAATCCAAGCATAAAAAAAACCTTGACAAACTAGTGCCAAGGTTTCACATTTTCATATCTACTTAAATTCTTAGATTCTTGGGTTACGTTTTGCTTCAATCATTGAGACATCATAACCCGCAAACTTTTTCATATAATTAGAAATACTTGTACCGTAACCGTCGGTGATTTCCATACGGCCATGAGACCTTAAATATAATTTCACATTACCCGGTCCTGCAAGGTGCGCTGCTGCCAAAATACCCGACTCGGTAATTTCAATACCGTTCATGCGAACACCTACATAGCGTTTAATATCCCTTCTTAAAATCCACTTGTTACGTGACGTGTTAACATGAAAAACTTTTTCCTGTAATTCAGGATTATTCAAGAATTCATTTCCATTGTAAACACCGACCAACTCTAAAGTGCCCAACCCAAATTGATACTTACCTAAGTAACCAAAAGTATTGGTTACAAAATAGTTTCCTTGAGACTCCTTAAAAGCTAAAGCTTCTTTGAAACCTATAAATTGGCGACCAAGAAAAGGGGGAGCTATTTGATAATTTGACAATAGAGCTTCATCTTCCGGAAAAGAAACCAGCTCTGGCTTGTTTACTTTTAACTGGTTAGGCACATCTACCTTAAAGGGTTTAAACCCATAACCAGAAATTATAAACGTAACAATTAGAGGACAACTTGCTAATATCCATCTTCTCATACATATAGTTTCTTAAGACTTATGGCGACTACTATTTGCCTGCTTAAATTTCTGAGGCAAAGGTAGGTCTGAAATTTTAAGAGTTTTAGAAGGTTCTGTTAAAAGAATACAGAATTAGTTAACAAGTTCTAAAAGTCGGATGAAAGCTTACCTGTTGATTTTCTGAGCATTAATCCATCGGATGTACTGCTCTTTATTTCGGTTGTGTTGCGTTAAATTCTCTGCAAACATATGATAACCGAACTTTTCAACGTTGGCTACAAAATAGTAATAATTGTGTTTTTTAGGATTTAAAACCGCATCAATCGCCGTTATATCCGGCATTGCAATTGGCCCTGGCGGCAATCCTGCATACTTATAGGTATTATAAGGTGAATCCATTTCCAAATCCTTATACAAGACCCTTTTAATAATGGTATCAAAGTTACCCGTTTCTTTCTTTATCGCATATATAACGGTAGGATCAGCCTGAAGCAACATCCTTTTTCTCAACCTATTCAAATACACCCCGGCAACCGTAGGACGCTCATCAACTTTTGCTGTTTCCTTATGTACTATGGATGCCAAAGCAATAACTTCATTTGGTTTCAAGCCAAGTGCTTTAGCTTTATCCTTACGTGTATCCGTCCAAAATCTATTATACTCCTTTAACATTCTACTCCTAAACCCTTCAGCCGATGTATTCCAGAAAAATTCATAGCTATTAGGAATGTACAATGATATTTTATTGGCATCATCAAATCCGTTCGCCTTTAAAAACTCTTTATCGTTAAATGCCGCAACTAAAGAAACGCTATCAGCCTCAATTTGCCCTGCAATTCTTCCTGCCAAATCATTAATATTTTCTTGATTATTGAAAGATACCTTTACAGGCAAATTGCCACTTCTTAATGAGTTTACAATCTCATTATTATTCATACCCTTCTTTATCTTATATCGACCGGCCTTTATATTACCCAAGTAACCTTTTCGATCGGCCGCAGATTCAAATGAACTAAAGTCTTCTAAAACAGGAGAAAGACGTTCTTCCAAATCCATCAAAGTAGCATCGGTCGGTACAAATACAATAGCCTCATCATTATTAAAGCTGGTATTTGGGGTAAAAAACGTACCATAAACCATAAAGGCAAAAATTCCACCACCTATCAACCCTATAAGCACCACACCCAATAAAATACGTTTGATATACATTAACTATTTATTTTTTGTAATAATATTTCGTTCTTGAAGGCATTTTTAAAGCGCACCCAATCTTTCTTGACACCAACTTGTTGAAATCCTAACTTTTGGAACAAATGAAGGCTAGCCAAATTATCTTCTAATATATTGGCATATACCTGTCGTAATCCTAAAGCTTCGAACAAATACTCCGTAAGTAAGGTAATTGCTTCTGCCCCAATCCCCTTATTTCTTTCTGCCTGGTTCAAAATCACAATACCAATACCAGCTCTTTTGTGATTTGGCTCAAAATCAAAGACATCTATCAACCCCAATGTGTTATGCTCATGTGTACAAATGACCAAACGTAACTGTTTAACATCAAAGATATCCCTATGCGCATTCTCCAAATAAAATCTAAGCACGTCTTTTGAATATGGAGTTACCGTTCCACTAACTTCCCATACGCTGGTATCATTCTCCAATAGATACAGAAAATCAAGGTCTTTTTTTTCCAAAGCCCTTAGATAAATCTGTTTTCCTTTCAATGTTACCACGTTAATTCACCTTTAAAAACCTGTTTAGCCTCACCTTTTAAGTAAATATCCGAATAAGAACCGTTCTGTTCTTTGAATGAAACTTCCAAATTACCACCAAGGGCTTTAATTCCGATCGTATTCTCTTTTGTATTCCCTAGGTGATACATTCCAAGAGCCACCGCAGTTACCCCAGTTCCACAAGACAAGGTTTCATCTTCCACCCCACGTTCATATGTTCTAATATCAAAACCACCTTCGTCATTCTTTTCAACAAAATTAATATTACTGCCCTTTTCACCATACACGCCATAGCGCAGACGTGCACCTTCTTTTACAACATTAAACGATTTTAACCCATTGACCAATTGTACATGGTGCGGTGATCCCGTATCCATAAAAAGAGCATTGGTTTTTTCCTTTATTTCCTTAACGTCCAACATTTTAAGACTTACTACATCATCTGTTATTGTAGCTTCATGTAAACCATCAACCGCTATAAATACAGTTTCCTTTTCAATAACCTTTAAAAAATGTGCAAAAGCAACAATACATCTACCCCCATTACCACACATACTCCCTTCTTTGCCATCTGCATTGTAATAGACCATTCTAAAATCGGTTTCGGTATCATTTTCCAATAAAATTAAACCGTCTGCACCTACGCCAAATCGTCTATTACAGATTTTTGCAATCAATGGATAATCGTCCTTTGGAAACTGTCCATTACGATTATCTACCATTACAAAATCATTACCTGTACCTTGATATTTATAAAATGTATTTTCCATGCTTTAACAAAGCTCCAAAGATAGTACATTATTACTTTTTAAAGTGTAGTTAAAAAGTAGTTAAACGCTTATATAATAGCATAAAATCAAGTAATTTTGTGTAGAATAAGTTAAAATATTAATGAATATGAAAAGAATAGCTAGTCTCCTATTTGTATCCGTTTTTGCAGGTGCGATTACATTGGGTGCTTATAAACTATTTTTCGAAAAGGAAAATTTTACCATTATTACCCAAGATAATAATAACGGAATAGTAAACGCAAGTTATACACCTACTTCCGCTAGAGGTGCGGGCATCAATGAGGTTGATTTCACTAATGCCGCCGAGAATACCGTGAATGCCGTTGTCCACGTAAAGAACATTACCATTAATAAGGCGCCTACCAATATATTCGACTTTTTTTACGGCACCAGCGGAAAAGTAGTACCACAAGTAGGTACGGGATCTGGAGTAATAATTTCTTCTGATGGATATATTGTTACCAATAATCATGTAATCAGTAGAGCAAATCAACTACAGGTTACTTTGAACAATAATAGAACATACAATGCCGAGTTGATAGGCACGGATCCAAATTCTGATATTGCCCTTATAAAAATAGACCCAAATGAAAAATTGCCGTATTTGGCATTTGGTGATTCCGATCAAACCAAAATTGGCGAATGGGTATTGGCTGTAGGAAATCCTTTTAACCTGACTTCTACCGTTACAGCGGGTATTGTCAGTGCAAAAGCTAGAAACCTTGGAAAAAACCAATCTTTTATTCAGACAGATGCCGCCGTAAATCCCGGAAACTCAGGTGGTGCATTGGTAAACACTAATGGGGACCTAGTAGGTATCAACACAGCAATAACCTCGCAAACCGGATCTTATGTAGGTTATTCATTTGCGGTACCCAGCAATATTGCAAAAAAAGTAATTCAGGATATTTTAGAATACGGCAATGTTCAAAAGGGATTTATGGGCATTAGACCTGCACCTGTAAACACAAGAGATGCTATAGAAAAAGGCATAAACAATATTGATGGGGTGTACATTGAATTTATTGAAGAAGAATCTGCAGCCCAGGAGGCCGGAATCGTAGTCGGTGATATTATCAAAAAAGTTGATGAAATCGATGTGCACAAATACCCTGATCTAACAGGATACTTATCCACAAAAAGACCAGGTGACACTTTAGAAATTGTAATAGACAGAAATGACGAGCAGCTAATATTACCATTAACCCTTAAGGAGAGACAAACCTTAGTGGTTCCGGAGATGGGCTTAGAAGTTAAAAACCTAACGGAACAAGATAAAAAGGTATACAAAACAAAAACGGGCGTAAAAATTATTGGAGTACCGGAACGTTATAGAGGTTACGGCCTATCAGAAAAAGTAATCGTCAAAATCGATGATCAAGAAATAGGAAATATTGACGATGCATATACAGCATTTGGCGGCATTTCAAAATATGGAAAAACCGTGATTACCATGTTAGGATCCAATGGCCAAAGAGACCGCCTCATATTTCAATAACAAAACCCAATAAAATACAGCCTTCGCAAAAACGAAGGCTTTTTTTTGAAAAATATTTATTTAAAGTGCTCAATTTTTCTAGTTTTGTGCGAATTATAAAATTAATCAACTAATTATGGCTCCACAAACCACTTTTGAAAAAGAGCTGGCATTTCAAGCGGATCGTAGAAAAGCTACAACGGAATTTATCAAAATCGTAAGTGATCTTTGGTATGACAAATCCATTGAAATTGTCCTTTTTAAAAATCAGGTTATTGACAAAAATGTAAGCGATATAATGCACTTGCATGAGTATGCTGGTGAATTTGTACAAAAACCCATTTCTATTTTTGATTCTGTAGAAATACTAAGGTCAATTTCAGACATGGCGTTGCCACCTTCTAAGTTAGATATTGGTAAATTAACCTATGAATACCATTCTGACACCAACATTCTTAACACTGTAAAATCTTTTGTAATAGATAAATTACAATCTGCTCAAGACTTCAAAAGTATAGAACCTAAAGACGTAGTACTATATGGTTTTGGAAGAATAGGTAGATTAGTTGCAAGAGAGCTTATGTCCAAAACAGGAAAAGGCAATCAATTAAGACTTAGAGCTATTGTAGTAAGAGGCAAGCCTAGTATTGAAAATCTTGAAAAAAGAGCCAGCCTACTTAGAACAGATTCTGTACACGGTATTTTTAATGGCACCGTAAAAGTAGACTACTCAAACCTAAAATTGATCATCAATGGCACAACTGTACATGTTATATATGCCAATATGCCAGAAGAAATCGACTATACGGAGTACGGTATAAACGAAGCTTTGGTGATAGACAATACAGGAGCTTTTAGAACTAAAGAACAATTAGAAAGGCATTTACAAGCCAACGGAGCCGCCAAAGTTTTATTAACCGCTCCAGGCAAAGAAGTTGCCAATATAGTACATGGTGTAAACCATTTAGAATATTCACCTGATGACACGGATATATTTTCTGCAGCATCATGTACCACAAACGCCATAACTCCTATTTTAAAGGCAATAGAAGAAACTTTTGGTATTGAGAAGGGACATTTAGAAACCATACATGCCTATACCAATGATCAAAATTTGGTAGACAATATGCATGGTAAATACAGAAGAGGCCGTGCTGCGGCACTCAACATGGTTATTACTGAAACCGGTGCAGGCAAAGCAGTAACAAAAGCCTTACCTTCTTTGGAAGGCAAACTTACCTCTAATGCCATTAGAGTTCCTGTACCCAACGGATCACTAGCTATTCTTAATTTGGAAATCAATCAAAAAACATCACTAGAAGGTGTAAACTCCATGATCAAGAAATATGCATTAGAAGGAGATTTAGTTGAACAAATAAAATACTCACTTGATAAAGAATTGGTTTCTTCCGATATTATAGGAACCTCTGCCCCATCTATTTACGATAGCATGGCTACAATAGTTTCCGGTACAGGAAAGAGTGTTATATTATATATATGGTATGACAATGAGTATGGTTATTCTCATCAAGTAATTCGTTTAGCCAAATACATTGCCAAAGTAAGACGTTTTACCTATTATTAATTTTTAAAAAGAAAAGATCTATTTGTTAATTAAGAACGTAGGTAAATAAAGAATGTTTAAGCTTTATATTTTTTTCATAATTCAATATTTATAAAGTACTTTAGTCAACTCTAAATTATTCAAATTAACCTAAGAATCTATTACATGAATTTCTATAGAATACTATTATTACTAGCCTTGTTATTAGCTAGTAATGTACAATTTGCACAAAATGCCGAAGAAGAGGAAGATAAGTTATCATTAGATAAAGGACCGATCAGTAATCAATTCGATTATATAGCCAAGCGATCAGGAAACTATAGAGCAGATGGTGTTAGATATGAAGTGGTAAAAGAATCTAATTTATTTAAGATTAGAAAAAATGTTCTTGACTCTATTGCCGCCATGAATAAAAAAACGGGTGAGTTAAAGGCTACAATTGCAGAACATGAAACTACAATTACATCTTTAAATAAAAAATTGGAGGAGACCACCACTAATTTGGGTCTGGTTACCGAAGAAAAAGATAGTATGTCTTTTCTTGGCTTACCGGTTTCCAAGGGAACATATAATTTTGTACTATGGACTATTATAGGCGCATTGTTTCTTACCCTTGGTTTATTTATTTATAAATTTAGAAATAGTAATATACTGACTCAAGAAGCCAAACAAAACTTATCTGAATTAGAAGTTGAATACGAAGATCACAGAAGAAGGGCTTTAGAGCGTGAGCAAAAAATAAGTAGACAGTTACAAGACGAGATTAACAAACAGAAAAAAACTAAGTAAATTTTTAAAGCTCCATTTTGGAGCTTTTTTTTGATATGGTCAAAATAGAACAAGTAACGACATCAGAAATTAACGACATTATACCTCTTTTTGATGGATATAGGGTTTTTTATAAAATGAAATCTGATTTAGATGCCGCAAGAATATTTCTGCAAGATAGAGTGACAAATAACGAATCCGTAATATTCGCTGCTTATGAAAGAAAAAATGCCATTGGCTTTGTTCAGCTCTATTTCACCTTTTCCTCGGTAAGCTTAGAGAAATCGATTATATTAAACGATTTGTATGTTGCAGCCGAACATAGAGGTAAATCCGTAGGACAACAATTACTACTAAAATCTCAAGAATTCTGTAAAATAAATGGTTATAAAGGCCTTGCCCTAGAGACCGCTATTGACAACCCAGCTCAAAAATTATATGAAAAGCTTGACTGGGAGAAAGATTCCCACTGTTTTCATTACTTTTGGCAGGTTAAATGAAGATGCACATCAAAAAATGAGAATAGACATAATTACAGTATTACCCGAACTACTCACTAGCCCATTTGAAGCTTCCATTTTAAAAAGAGCAATAGAAAAAGATTTGGTTGAAGTCCATTTTCATAACCTCAGGGATTATACCGATACAAAATATAGAAATGTAGATGATTATCAATTTGGAGGAGGAGCTGGTATGGTACTTATGATAGAGCCCATTGACAAATGTATCTCCAGCTTAAAGTCTGAAAGAGCATACGATGAAATCATTTATATGACTCCAGATGGTGCAACCCTAAATCAAAAAACCGCCAACACACTTTCATTGGCAAAAAATATAATAATTCTTTGCGGTCATTATAAAGGCGTTGACCAACGTGTACGCGATCTTTTTATAACCAAAGAAATATCCATTGGCGACTATGTACTTTCAGGTGGAGAATTGGGTGCCGCAGTTTTATGCGATGCAGTCATTAGATTATTGCCAGGCGTACTTAATGATGAAACATCAGCACTAACTGACACCTTTCAAGATGGTCTGCTTGCCCCACCCGTATACACTAGACCTGCGGAGTATAAAGGAATGACAGTGCCAGACGTACTATTAAGCGGTAACTTTGGCAAGATTGAAGAATGGAGAGAAAACAAAGCTTACGAACGTACCGAAAAATTACGTCCAGATTTGTTAGAGTAACATAATTTTGAGAATTAAAGAAAAAGCAAATAAATACTTGCGTGATTAAATTTAAATATTAATTTTGCAGCCTGTTAGAACAACCTCTGACGATAATCGTGAACGTTGCTCTGATTTAATTCCAATTTTAACTATACAATGGAATCATTAATAAAATTTGTACAAGACGAATTCGTAACGAAAAAAGAATTTCCAAAATTTTCTGCTGGTGATACAATCACTGTTTACTACGAAATTAAGGAAGGTGAAAAAACAAGAACACAGTTCTTTAAAGGTGTTGTAATACAACGTAGAGGTACCGGTTCTACAGAAACATTTACTATTCGTAAAATGTCTGGAACAGTTGGTGTTGAGCGTATCTTCCCAATTAACTTACCTGCACTTCAAAAAATTGAAGTTAATAAACGTGGTAAAGTACGTAGATCTAGAATTTACTACTTCCGTGAATTAACTGGTAAGAAAGCTAGAATTAAAGAAGTAAGAGGATAAATTTTATATCCAAATAAATATAAAGCACTGTTCTATTTTAGAACAGTGCTTTTTTTATGAACAAAAGTGAATAACACCTGTTTATAACATGTTGATTAATAAAAGATTACATTCTTAAGCTTTGTATTATTATTTTTTGTAAATTAGAACATGGTTACGAAATAGAGATTTAGAAAAATGTCTATTTTAAAATCATTACGAAGTTTGCGTTCTATCGTATTATTGTTTGACCAAAGCATTTAATGATTATTAAATGGGGTAAATTTTAAATTTGTTGGCTGTCGCTAATTGAATTTGAGATTAGTTGAATAGTAAAGAGACTATAAATTAGGTTTTTATTATTCAATGATGACAATGAAAAAGAAATGCTGTGTAGATGCCGGGTTGCCTAACCTGGGAATCGAAAAACATTTTAAACGTTGAATCAGTAAAACGGATGCAATCAAGGGTTGCCGTTTTGATGAAAAATCAAAACAAACTGTCCGTAAACTTTTTCTAAAAAGCCATATCATTGTATGCGTACATTGATATGGCTTTTGTTATTTAACAAAACTTCCCTCCTGCCTGAAATATTAAGCCATTTTCAACACTTTCATACCTTTAGAAAATTGTATATTTGTTCCGCTTAAATTAAAACAAACTGCAAATGTCCAAAATTTTTTATACCAAAACAGACGAAGCGCCTGCATTGGCTACAGAGTCTTTTTTACCTATTGTAAAAGCTTTCACAAAATCATCAGGAATTGAAATCGAAACTAAAGATATTTCTTTAGCCGGCAGAATTGCTGCTACCTTTCCAGAGTTTTTATCGAAAGAACAACAGGTGTCCAATGATTTGGAAGAATTGGGCAACATGGCAAAACAGCCAGAAGCAAACATTATAAAATTACCTAACATAAGTGCATCGGTTCCTCAATTGAACGAGGCTATCGCAGAATTGCAAGCTAAGGGTTACAACATACCAAACTACCCAGACGAGCCTAAAACTGATGAGGAAAAGCAAATAAAGGCGAAGTACGATAAAATTAAAGGTAGTGCCGTAAACCCTGTTTTAAGGGAAGGTAACTCTGACCGTAGAGCTCCTAGAGCTGTAAAGAATTACGCAAAGCAAAATCCTCATAGCATGGGTGCATGGAGCTCTAGCTCTAAAACTCATGTAGCAACAATGGGCGATGGCGATTTTCAGGCCAATGAGAAATCAACAACATTAGCCAATGCCACTACGGTACAGATAAAATTGGTTTCTGAAGGCTCAGAAACTGTTCTAAAAGATAATTTAAGCCTGCTTAAGGGTGAAATTATCGATGCAACGGTAATGAACAAAACAGCCTTGCTAGATTTTCTTCAAGCAGAAATTAAAGATGCAAAAGATAAAGGCATCCTTTTTTCAGTGCATTTAAAGGCTACAATGATGAAAGTTTCCGACCCTATTATTTTTGGTCATGTTGTTGAAACTTTCTTTAAACCCGTATTTGTAAAATATGCAGATACTTTCGATAAATTAGGTATTAGCCCTAATGACGGCCTTGCCAGTTTATATCAGAAGATTGAAAAATTAACCGCTAGTGAAAAAGATGCCATTACTAAAGATTTAGATGAAGCTTTGGCTAATGGACCAGATCTAGCAATGGTAAATTCAGACAAAGGAATTACCAACCTACACGTTCCAAGTGATATTATTATTGATGCATCTATGCCAGCTATGATCAGAAACTCTGGACAAATGTGGAATGCGGAAGGTAAATCTCAAGATACCAAGGCTGTTATACCAGATAGTAGCTATGCAGGTATTTATACGGCTACCATTGATTTCTGTAAAGAACATGGTGCGTTTGACCCTACCACTATGGGTACCGTACCAAATGTTGGTCTAATGGCACAAAAGGCAGAGGAGTATGGCTCTCATGACAAAACCTTTGAAATTAGCCAAAGCGGAACTGTACAGGTAGTTGACACCTCTAGTGGTAAAGTATTACTTGAGCATACTGTAAACAGTGGCGATATTTGGCGTATGTGCCAAGTTAAAGACGCTCCTATTCAAGACTGGGTAAAATTGGCAGTTTCTAGAGCAAGAGCTACCGATGTACCTGCTGTTTTCTGGTTAGACGAGAACAGATCACATGATGCCGAGTTAATTAAGAAGGTAAATACATATTTAGCACAAGAGGACACTAATGGTTTGGACATCCAAATTATGTCTCCAATTAAAGCCACAGCTTTCACATTAAAAAGAATGAAAGATGGCAAGGATACTATATCTGTTTCCGGAAATGTATTAAGAGATTACCTTACTGACCTCTTCCCTATTTTGGAAGTAGGAACAAGTGCCAAAATGTTATCGATTGTTCCTTTAATGAACGGCGGTGGACTTTTTGAAACAGGAGCAGGTGGCTCAGCACCAAAGCACGTAGAACAATTCCTAGAGGAAGGTCATTTAAGATGGGATTCTTTGGGTGAATTCTTAGCATTGGGCGTTTCTTTGGAGTTCTATGGAGAAAAGAATGGAAATGCAGCAGCAAAGGTTCTTGGTGACACCTTGGATAGCGCTACCGAGAAATTTTTATTGAACGACAAGTCTCCTTCAAGAAAAGTAAAAGAACTGGATACAAGGGGTAGTCATTTTTTCTTGGCAA
The DNA here is from genome assembly GCF_002362375.1 of Maribacter sp. UBA3344. Lineage (NCBI taxonomy): Bacteria > Pseudomonadati > Bacteroidota > Flavobacteriia > Flavobacteriales > Flavobacteriaceae > Maribacter > Maribacter sp. UBA3344. The sequence continues at coordinate 173,806 of NZ_DERI01000008.1, forward strand.
AATACTGGGCAGAAGCATTGGCGCTACAAGATGATAACGCTGAATTAAAAGCTATTTTCTCTAAAGTAAGTTCAGAAATCAATAACAAGGAAAATGATATCCTTTCAGAATTGATAGATGCACAAGGATCAGCACAAGATGTGGGTGGTTATTATAAACCAGACACCGCTTTGGTTCAAAAAGCAATGAGACCAAGTACTACTTTAAATGGAATATTAGAATCCATTTAATTCAACTTTAACTTCTATGAATACCCTTAATTAAATTTAAGGGTATTTTTTTTGACCTTTAATTACTTTTAGGAGTATAGATCTATTCTAAGTATTTTTACACTAAAAAATTGATGAAAGTACTTTTACCGATTCTTATCATCTTATTTTTAAGCTTACCCCATACTATTAAGGGCCAACAAAAATATACACTAAGCGGTACTATATCTGAAGTAAGCAGTAACGAAACATTAATTGGAGTTACAGTGGCAATTCCAGAATTAAAAACCGGTGTCACCACCAATGAATACGGTTTTTATTCCATCACCCTTCCAGAAGGTACCTATACCGTACTAATAAGTTATTTAGGTTTTGAGGATATCACTCAACAAATAACATTGACAGAAAATAGACGTAAAGATTTTTTGTTAAGCGAAGAAGCTGAACAATTAGAGGAAGTAGTGGTTACGGAAAATGTGGAAAAAATGGATATCAGAAAGCCACAAATGAGCGTTAACACCCTTTCAGTAGGTACTATTAAAAAAATACCGGTGATTTTAGGTGAAGCAGATGTCATAAAATCCATATTACTATTACCGGGTGTAACCAATGCCGGTGAAGGTGCCTCGGGTTTTAACGTGAGAGGTGGAGCAGCTGATCAAAACCTTATTCTATTAGATGAAGCCATCATCTTTAACTCTTCTCACCTTTTTGGATTCTTCTCTGTATTTAATCCAGATGCCATTAAAGATGTAAAACTATATAAAGGTGGCATACCTGCCCGCTATGGCGGTCGAGTTTCATCTGTGCTAGATATATTTCAAAAAGAAGGCAATAGCAAAGAGTTTAAAATGAATGGCGGTATTGGTGCAGTTGCCAGTAGATTGTTGCTAGAAGGTCCCATTAAAAAAGATAAAGCAGCTTTTTTAATTGGCGGTAGAGCTTCTTACGCCCATTTGTTCCTTCCGTTGTTCGATGTTGATAACACAGCATATTTCTATGACCTAAACACTAAATTCAACTATAGGTTGAATGAGAAAAATAACATTTTTCTTTCTGGATATTTTGGTAGAGATGTCTTTGGTATCAACGATAGTTTTGTAAACACCTATGGTAATGCTGTGGGTAATTTTAGATGGAACCATTTATTCTCCGACAAACTTTTCTCCAACCTATCTTTAATTTACTCTGATTACTATTACGGGTTAAAACTAGATTTTGTAGGGTTTAATTGGAACTCAGGCATAAGAAACTTTAATCTTAAATATGACCTTAAACATTACGCCACAGACAAATTGCAGATCAATTACGGCATTAACAACGTCTACTACCAGTTTAACCCAGGTAAAATTGAACCAAGCAATTCAGAGTCTGGCATTATTGAAGAACAACTAATTGAAAAATATGCTAATGAATTTGCCGCTTATGTTGATTTTGAACACAGATTAAGCGAAAATTTAAGTGTAGGTTACGGGCTGCGTTTTAGTCACTTTATGAGACTAGGGCAAGATGAATTAAATGTCTATGCCAATAACAATCCGGTTACTTATGATCCCTTTTTACTCATCTATCAAGAAGCAGACCCTATAGATGTTATAAATCCCGGTAGAGGAACTACGCTGTCTCATTTTAGCAATTTTGAACCAAGAGTTTCCCTTTCATATACCTTAAATCCATCTAGCTCTATTAAAGCGAGTTACACTAGATTAGCTCAATACCTACATCTACTTTCAAATACCAGCTCGCCTACCCCTTTAGACGTTTGGACACCAAGTGGACCATTTACAAAGCCACAGCTATTAGATCAATATGCTTTTGGTTACTTTAAAAATATTAATGATGGAAATTTCTCCTTAGAAACTGAAGTCTTCTATAAAGATGTCCAAAATAGAATAGATTATATAGACGGTGCTAATCTTATTGCCAATAATGCCATTGAACAAGTAATTCTAAATGGCGAAGCGCGTGCTTATGGGCTGGAGTTTCTTTTGCGGAAAAATGAGGGAAAACTACAGGGTTGGCTAGCCTATACCCTGTCTAAATCCGAACAACGCACACCTGGTAGAGCGCCTGTTATAGACAATGGTCGTAGCAATGTTGAAACCGGAATTAATTTTGGGAATTGGTACAATACGCCTTACGATAAAACGCATGACATTTCTTTGTTCTTAAGTTATGATCTAACCGATAAATGGAGTTTTAGTGGAAATTTCACATACCAAACCGGACAACCTACCAATTACCCCGTCGGTCAATTTGAATTTCAAGATTTAACCGTGCCTTATTACGGTTTAAGAAATTCTCAACGATTACCGGCATACAATCGCCTTGACCTATCGGCTACTTTGAAACCTAAAAAAAATAAGAACCGAAAATTAAAAGGTGAATGGGTCTTTAGCTTATATAATGTTTATAATAGACGAAATGCAGCTTCTATTAATTTTAGACAGAATGATGACACCGGAGTAAATGAGGCTGTAAGAACCTCTATATTTGGCATAGTGCCGGCAGTAACTTACAATTTTAATCTTTAGGAAATGAAACGCTTTATATTAATCATATTAGGCTTTATTCTATTTATCTCATGTGAAGATGTCATAGAGGTTGAATTACCGGAAAATGACACCAGACTAGTTGTTAACGGTGTAATACGCGTAGATGAAAATCAAGAATTTCTACCCATTGAAATAGCTGTTTCCGAAAGCAGCTCTTTTTTTGACGAAAACACGGTAGCATCATTAAAAAGTGCTATTATCTATTATGGTACCCCTAACGCCGATGCCCCGGAAATTTTAGAAGGAGGTGGTATTTCCAATTTAGCTGAAGTAGAACCAGGTAGCGGTATTTGGGTACCTGACCCTAGTTTTGATAGTGATCAAAGAATTAGAGTTAGCAGTATTGAAGAAGGAGATGTTTTTCAACTTATTCTAGAAACAGAAAATGAGCAATTTTTTGCTACGACTACCTATGTGAAATCTGTGCCTATAGATTCCTTAGAGCAAGGTGACGAAACCCTATTTTCAGGTGATGAAACAGAAGTAATAGTAACATTTACAGACCCGGGGGAAAGCAACGATTTTTATTTGCTCGACTTGGATTTTGGAGAGTTTTTAGTAACAGAAGATGAATTTTATCAAGGGCAGACTTTTGTATTCTCATATTTTTACGATAATGAATTAGCAATAAATACAAGCTCTGTAGTAAATATAAGTTTACTGGGTGTAGATGAACAATTTTACAATTACATGAACCAAATCATTGTTCAGTCCGGTGGCGATCAAGGTCCGTTTCAAACCCCGGCAGCTACTGTTCGTGGTAATATAATAAATGTTACCGGAATTGATAACGACGAGGTTGTTGACAATGTTGAACGTTCAGATAATTTTGCATTGGGTTATTTCGCCATTGTAGAAGAATATACAGATAGCATAACAATTACAAACAATGAGGAGAACTGATAAAGATTTACTTGTAACAGGTTTAAAAAGATTGGCATTCACCGTTTTATTAATGTTCACTGCCCCCTTTGTACTATGGCAGGCTTTCAAGAACCAAGACCACTCTATGTTCTGGCCGGTTTGTATTTTAGGATTGGTTCTTGCCGCATATGCCGTTTATATGGGGTTTAAGGGCATTATGACAATAATGGATTCAATGTTCGGTAAAAAATAAAAACTTTAGCCTTTTGGTATTTTGGTCGTTTTCTTCCACTTATTATAAAGCTTATCGTAATCGTAGTCTAAAACCGTTTCTTGCCGTTCTAATTTACCCTTTGAAAAAGCGCGTTGCAAAATATCTTCTATCAAGTAGTCTTCTTCTACAAGGTCTGGATGAAACTCTTCCTTAATGCTTATATTGAACAATTTGGCCGTGGTATTATACCAAAAAGCTCTCCAGCCATTTCTAAGGTCCTTGACCAAATCAAAAGCGGTTGTACCCGTTTGCCTATAAATTAATTTCACCAAAATTTGACCTTCAGTTCTAGTTAATTTTTTCAACTCTTCAGAAAATTCTTCTTCAATAAATTTCTGTACTTTTTTAGTATACTTTTTGCGTTTACGGTTGTTCTTCATATTCGCCAAACTATCGTTTAGCTCAACCAAACGCTCCGCAGCCATTTTAGCGTATGGATATACTTTTTGCGTTTTTCTCCTTAAAATATAGTAGCGTAATTTTTCATCATAAGACGAGAACTTAAGTTTACCAAAAACATACGCTTCCTCTAATGCTATAGAACTTTGCAGCAATGAGTCCCCTGTTACGATAATCATTTTTTCCGCAACAGAATCAAGCTCTTGTTCCTCAACCTGAGCTGTACAGATAAAAACACCGGAGACCAGTAGATAAAGTATTAAAAAGTTATATTTCATTACCATAGGCTTAACAAAAGTCCTGCCAAAATTAACGAATATTAAAGAAGGTTATTATTAATACAACGCTAATATTCTTAAGTTTGTATCTTAAATTAACATTGATGGCTGAGAAAAAAATAATTACCAAAAAGTCTGAAGACTTTTTTGAAAAATACTTGAACAATGCCGCTCCTACAGGTTATGAGTGGGAAGGGCAAAAAATATGGATGGACTACCTAAAGCCTTATGTAGATACATTTATAACAGATACTTATGGTACTGCGGTAGGAGTTATAAATCCTGATGCTAAATATAAAGTGGTCATTGAAGGGCATTCAGACGAAATCTCATGGTACGTTAATTATATTACGGATAACGGACTTATTCACGTTATAAGAAATGGTGGAAGCGATCACCTAATTGCTCCATCTAAATGGGTAAACATACATACTAAAAACGGAATCGTAAAAGGTATTTTTGGCTGGCCAGCTATTCATACCCGTAAAGGGGATAAAGAGGAAACTCCAAAAATTGAGAATATTACCGTTGATGTTGGTGCAACCACCAAAGAAGAAGTTGAAAAACTTGGTGTACATGTAGGTTGTGTAATTACATACCCAGACGAATTTCAAATTCTTAATAAGAACAAATATGTTTGTAGAGCTATAGATAATAGAGCTGGTGGTTTTATGATTGCCGAAGTTGCACGTCTATTGCATGAGAATAAAGTAGAATTACCTTTTGGACTTTACATTACAAACTCTGTTCAAGAAGAGATTGGATTACGAGGTGCGGAAATGATTACACAAACTATTCAGCCAAACATTGCTATTGTTACAGATGTTTGTCACGACACTACAACTCCAATGATCAAAAAAGAGGTTCAGGGACATACCGAAATTGGAGCCGGACCTGTAATTTCATATGCCCCAGCGGTACAGAACAAATTACGTGAACGTATCATTGAGACGGCCGAAAAGAAAAACATACCATTTCAACGAATGGCTGCATCTAGATCTACCGGTACAGATACAGATGCATTTGCCTACAGTAATGGCGGTGTTGCTTCTGCTTTAATTTCTTTACCGTTACGTTACATGCACACTACCGTAGAAACGGTTCATAAAGATGATGTTGAAAATGTAATTCGTCTGATCTACGAAACATTGTTAACGATAAAGGATGGCGAAACTTTTAGCTATTTCGAATAATCTTATTTAATCCCTCCACCAATTTGGAGGGATTTTTTTTTACGCTATGGATGAACTAATTGATATTTTAGATGCTGATGGAAGAATAACCAATAGAACGGCAATGAAAAGTGAAGCCCATAAAAACGGATGGTTTCACCAAACGGTTCATATTTGGTTTTACACCTTAGATGGCAAAGTTCTTTTACAGCAACGTGGTAAGAACAAAGATGTTTACCCCCTACTTTGGGATGTTAGCGTTGCAGGTCATATTGGTGCTGGCGAAAATATAATTACCTCTGCACTACGGGAAATAGAAGAAGAAATCGGTTTAACCATTCAACCTGAAAAATTGCAAAAAATTGGAGTTTTTAAATCTGTACACAATCATTCCAAAAATTTGATGGATTATGAGTTTCATCATACATTTTTGGCTCCCTTACATTTATCATTACATGATTTACGAAAGCAAGAAAGTGAAGTAGAAAACTTAAAATTGATTCCAATGGATCAATTCACTAAAGAATTAGGTGATATTTCAAAGTTTAAGTACGTACCACATGAAATATCGTACTATAATACTATCACCAAGGAAATTTCTAAATGTTTGGCAACAAGCAATTAAAAGCCAGGATTTCAATGTTACCTCTTATAGTTTAAAAACTGCTTTCCTCAGCCATTTTAACTACTCCAACCGTTAAAATTAAATTGGCAAAACGTCGTTGTTCACCTGTCTGTATGATTAGTGTAGTGGTCTTATCACGGATTTGGTCGTAAAATGCCCACCTTTCCATTTCACTCCAACTAACATCTCCCAGCAATTCTTTATATGCCAAATGTATTTCAGCATTTGCTTCAGGTGGTTTTTCCATTACAATTGCTCCTTGTATTGGACAAACCTCAAGTATACCTTCAAGAACAGTCAATGCATCTAACAGGCCTGGTTTAAAATTTAAATGTACTGTTGTGGAATTTGGACCGTTCATTGCGCCAACAGGTAGATTACCATCTGCAATAACAACTTGGGCAAAATGTCCAGAACGTGCAAGAACCTCCATTATAGTAGGATGAATAACCGGAGTCTTAAGCATAATTATATTTTTAAAATAAATATGAGAATAAAACACTAGCTACCAAATGGCAACCAGTGTTTTATTTTTAATCGATTTTTTACATATTATAGACGCCACCATTGATGTCTAGCGTAGCTCCAGTAATAAAGCCATCGTATTCAGATGCCAGATACAATACAGCTCTAGCTACATCATCAGCGTTACCTGCTCTTTGAATAGGAATACCTTTTGTAGTTTCTGCAGCTGATTCCTTTGTTGTATGCGTATTGTGAAATGAAGTACCTAAGATGAGCCCTGGCGCAACAGCATTAACTCTTATTCCCTGTGGTCCTAATTCAGAAGAAAGTGCCCTTGTATACGTTAAAATAGCTCCTTTACTGGTTGAATATACCAATGATCCCGGGTGACCGCCTTTACGACCTGCCAATGATGCTAAATTGACCATACTACTATTTTCATTCTTTGCCAAATATGGTGCTGCTGCCCGTGTAACGAACATCATTGAAGTCATATTAATATCCATCACCTTGTGCCAAAAATCCGTTTCCATTTCACTTAGCATTTTACGGGCAACTAAAGAACCTGCATTATTGATTAAAATATGAAGTCCGCCCAATGCTTCAACTGTCTTTTCTACCAATGTGTTTGCATCGCTTTCTTTTGTGAGATCACCACTTACCGCAATTGCTTTTACACCTTTATCCTTAGCATAGGCTACAAGCTTATCTGCGGTATCTGCACTTGAGAAATAATGAATGGAAACATTTGCGCCACTATCAATGAAATGTTTGGTGATAGACTCTCCTATTCCTTGTGCACCGGCGGTAATCAATACATTTTTACCAAATAATTTGTTACTATTCGTCATGATTCTTTTAATTATAAAACTTGATTGTATTTTGGTTCTAAACCATTTTGATCGGCAATTGAAAACTGCACAACCAAATTGGTTAACCAAATATAATCAAAAATGACTCAGTAAGCTTATATTTGATTTTAAGGTACTTAACTCAAATAATCTATGAAAGCACCAACGTTGTTTAAGCTATATTCTAGTTGAGAGCCTTCATTCATGTTCTTTACAACAAATGAATTATTACTCAACTCCTGCTCCCCAATTAATATAACATAAGGTACATTGCGATTATTGGCATACTTCATCTGCTTTTGCATTTTGGCACTTGAAGGATACATATCTGCCTTTATGCCGGCTTTTCGCAACTGAGTAACCAATTTTAAGGCCGCCATAGCTTCCTTTTCCCCAAAGTTGACACAAAGTACTTGTAGCGAGCGATCAATTGCTTCAGGAAAAAGATCAAGTTCTTCTAGTACTAAATAAATACGATCCAGACCAAAAGAAATTCCCACACCACTTACATTCTTTAAACCAAAAATTCCCGTAAGGTCATCATAGCGGCCACCACCACCTATAGATCCCATTTTAACACCCTCAGGCGCCGCAACTTCAAATATAGCGCCGGTATAATAGTTTAATCCGCGTGCCAGGGTGACATCTATTGACAATTTAGCAGATTGTAGACCCAGGGCAGAAATAGTCTCTAGAATAAAACGCAGCTCGTTCAATCCTTTTTTACCTTCTTCAGAATCTTTTAAAAGACCATCCAAGCGTTCTAATTGTTCGTTGTTACTACCTTGTGGTAAAAATAATGGTGATGCTTTTTCAATTGCTTCTTCGGTAATACCCTTAGCGAGCATTTCTTTTTTGACTCCGTCCTCCCCTATTTTATCTAGCTTATCCAATGCAACGGTAAAATCTATCAATAAATCCTTAGCTCCAATTACTTCTGCAATACCTGCCAAGATTTTTCTATTGTTCATTTTTATAGTTGCACCTTCCAATTTTAAATCGGAAAATACAGCATCATACAACTGAACCAGCTCTACTTCTTGAAGCAATGAATCTGAGCCAACAACATCGGCATCACATTGAAAAAACTCTCTAAATCTACCCTTTTGTGGTCTATCGGCTCTCCAAACTGGTTGAATTTGATAGCGTTTAAAAGGAAAATCCAACTCATTTTGATGCATTACCACGTAACGTGCAAAAGGTACAGTAAGATCGTAGCGCAATGCTTTCTCAGTAATTTTAGGAGCTATACTGTTCGAATTTTTATTAGTATAGGTAGCATCATCAACCTTTCTAAGAAAATCACCGGAATTCAATATTTTGAAAATCAAACGATCACCTTCTTCTCCATATTTACCCAATAACGTATCTGAATTCTCAAAAGAAGGAGTTTCAATAGGTTGAAATCCATAAGTTTGAAAGTTCTTTTTGATAGTATCAAAAATGTAATTACGTTTTGCTATTTCAGAAGGATTAAAATCTCTGGTGCCTTTAGGTATAGATGGTTTCTGTGCCATTAAATTTATATTGTATTGCAAATATAACCTTCCATAAAACAAGGCTACATTTTAATAGTATGGATTTTAGATTTTTATTGTTCTATTTAGTAACGATAACTTTCTCGAACCATTGGTATAATTCTCCCTTGGTAATTACCGCCCCTTGCTTTATCAATAAAAACTTATCTACGTTTTTATCATCGGTGTACGCTTTAGATGCAGTTAAATACTCTACAAAATCCGATTGCCAGTTTCTCTTGAACCAATCGAAACCAACAGTTGTGGTTAAATCAATTTCAGGATTCATCACCTTTACGGAAATCAATTTCATTTCTTTATCCGTTAAATGAAATAGGTGCATTTGATTGTTGGAAATATTCTCCAAATAGGTCACTTTTGCTAAAACACCTTCCCATACCAAATCGCTAAAAACATCTAATTCTTCCTCAGCAACCTTGGGCTTGTTCTTTTTAATATCATCCCATTCATCGCTTGTGATTGATTGTGTCGCAAGAAAATTGATAAATTCTGGATGCAATTCTTCCAGTTGCTCTTTTGTTAGCCGCGTATATTTCATTTTGCAAAAATAAAAAGCCCTAACATATTTGCTAGGGCTTTTACAACTTAATTTTATAAACTTAAAAGATATATCTCAATCCTACTTGTGCTTGCCATCTAGACAACAGACTTGCATCGTACCCAAATGTCTCTGTCAATTCAGGATTAAATGTGTAGGTAGGCACATTAGTATCCGGATCAACAGTTACACCAACAGGTTGAACATTATTTGGCTGTTGTACCAAGCCCCAATCAGAACTGATCAAATTACCTATGTTCAATACATCTACACTAAATTGTATAGTATTGGTTTTTCCTTCGGATACGGTGATTTTGTAATCTTGCAAGAATTTCACATCCCATCTTCCTCTCCATGGTGCTAAAGCTCCGTAACGCTCTGCATACTGACCTCTACGGTCACTTAAGTAATCATCTTGTGCAATATAGGCATCAAAAGCCGCTCCTTGACCTGCACCGGAAAATTGCATTTGACCAATTTCAGCTGAGGTAGGAACATAAATAAGGTCATTAATACCAGATCCATCTCCATTGATATCACCACCGTACGTATAATTGAACCTACCGCCTTGAGCATATTCAAAGAATGTGGAAAGTGTAGATGCCCATTTACCATTACCATACTCCCAGTTTTTGCTAGCTACACCAATAAACCTATGTTTATCACCATATTTTGATGGTGCTAATATATCTGCGTTGGCGTCATTAATAATTGGGTTACCTGCAAAAGCATCTGAAGTAATTTCTGCTTCAATGGAGTTTACGTCCTTGGCATCTAAATAACTATATGCCAACATTGTGTACAGACCATTATTAAAGTTTTTCTGGGCCTTCAAAGATGCATTCCAAATTCTTCCTTTATTTGAGTTGGTAAACACATATGGACCAGCACCTAAACCAAAGCTGTTCAATAAATCATCAGCAGTATAGGTTGCTCTTGTATCTACACCTGATAAATTACCAGATGGTGATGTCAATGCCCAGTTTTGAACGTGTGGACCATTGATATCTTTTGTATAAGAAAGGTCTGCAGTAAGCACCATACCATCATCTAAACGCTTATCAACACCTAAATTAGTTCTCCATACTTGTGGAAATTTGTAATCTGGATCAACTGCCTGCAAGAAAAATACATCTGGATTAGCAATTTGGTTTCCTAACCATACAAATGGAAAACGTCCTGTAAACAAACCTGATCCACCACGAAGCTGTAGCGACTTATCCCCATTTACATCATAGTTAAAACCTACTCTTGGGGAAATTAGCCAATCATTAGTTGGCATTTGTGTATTATCAATAAAAACCGTTTCGCCTGTATTAGGGTTTTCATAAGGTTGATCAGCAATTACAAAACCTCTATCAATAACATCTTGTGCTTTCTGTGCGGAATCAAAAAACAAAGGCTTATCAAAACGTACACCATAGGTTAATTTAAATTTCTCGTTTACGTTCCATTCATCTTGTACATAAAAAGCCAATTGACCTACATTTGTTTCTGCCAATGCCCAACCTTCGCCATCTGGTACAGCGTTATTGGCATTAAATGTTGCTTGCGGTCCTGCAAAGTCATACGAAGTTGCATCGAAATCAGCTATATCTACGCTTCCAAATTTTGAAAAACCATATGCCGTAAGGTTAAATGAATTATCGAACATGAATTTCTCAAGAGAAAACCCTACCGTATACGTATGATCTCCTTTATAAAAATTCAGGTTGTTCGTAATTTGAAATACCTTTTGATCCAATCTATTGTGAGCAGAAAATGGTTCATGACCAGCAATAATGTAATTAGACCCATCTTTAGCAATATTGATTGATGGAGCAGGAGACGAAAATGGATTTCTATAGTCATTAAAATGAGTATACCCCACTTGAAGCTTGTTAGATGCTGTTTCGGATAATGATGAATTCAATTCTACCTGAACAGATTTAAGCTCGTTATTTTGCTCATAGCCAGAATTTTGAAACTGTAGCGTATTTGCATTAGGACCTCTAAATTGTATTGCCGTAGGGTGTGCCGGTTTTTGCTTGGATGCATTCAAAAAGTTATAAATTACCGCTAAACGATTATTATCGTTTATGTTCCAGTCTAATTTAAAAAGCCCTTTTGTAGATTCCGCATCATGGGTAAAACCTTCATAAGCACCTGGATCATATCCTACTGCCAGTAATTGATCCCTAACAGCAATTAAATCACTTTCCAATACTCTAGATTCATTGATTGCTCCCGAACCTGTGTTTGGTACCCAGCCATTAGTTCCTAAATCTGTTCTCTCATCTCTTTCGAAATTAGCGAAAAAGAATAGTTTGTTCTTCACTACCGGACCACCAATACTTACACCGTATTGACTTTGGTCTAATTTTGGTTTTACAATGTCATCACCTTTGATTTTTCCCCCGGTCATATCTTCATTTCTGAAAAAACCGTAAACCGTACCGTGAAATTCGTTAGATCCACTCTTGGTTACGGCATTAACTGAAGCCCCCGTAAAACCGGACTGAGTTACATCATAAGGTGCTGTTGATACTTGAATTTGCTCAATAGCATCCAAAGAAATTGGTTGAGAATCTGTCTGACCTCCTGGTGTAGCTGCATCTAACCCAAATGGGTTATTGAAAATTGCTCCATCTAGGGAAAAATTATTGAATTGGTCATTTCTACCACCAAAAGAATTTCCGCTTGCTGTTGGCTCTAAACGTGTAAAATCTGCAGCAGAACGTGAAATTGTAGGTAAACGCGTCAACTCTCTTCTACCCACACTAGTTTCTGCACCAGTTCTATCACTGCTAAAAGTACCAGAACGATCAGATACTACCGTGACCTCGTCCAATGCTTGACTTTCACTTGCCAATTTAACATCAACGTTAAATGTTTGGCCTAATGATAAATTAACATCTGTAAGTAAATAAGGTTTAAATCCTACATAAGAGATTTCTACCGTGTAAGGACCACCAACACGAAGGTTAAGTAGGTTAAATCTACCATCTTCATTAGAAATAGAACCATACTTAGTACCTGTAGGGGTATGTATGGCTACAATATTTGCTCCAAATAGTGGTTGATCTTGGTCATCCATTACCAAACCTCTAATGTTAGAGGTGGTAACCTGACCGTAAGTTGCGCTTACAAAAAGCAACAACAACAATTGAAAAAACAAGTTGTTTTTCATGGAATTTTTGGTTTAGAGTTATTTATGAGTTCTTTAACAAAAATACCAAAAAAAAAGAGCTATGCATGCATAGCTCTTTAAAGTTATTAACTTAGAGAGTTAATTATTTCTGCTCGGCAACAACTTCGAAACCAAAATCAACAATTACCTCGCGGTGTAATCTGATTTGAGCATTATAAGGACCGGTTCTTTTAACGGCACCACCTTGTATGCTAATATATTTCTTGTCAATTGCGTGACCTTCTTTTTCAAGAGCACCAGCTAAATCACCATTTGTAACAGAACCGAACAATTTGTCGGCAGCACCAGTTTTAGCGGTAATTTTTAATTCTAAAGCTTTTAATGCCTCTTCAGTTTTCTTAGCTGCATCAATTACTTTTTTCTCTTTATGTGCTCTTTGTTTTAAATTTTCAGCTAAAACTTTTTTAGCTGAAACCGTAGCCATAGTAGCTAAGCCTTGTGGTATAAGGAAATTTCTTCCATAACCGTTCTTAACATTCACTACGTCGTCTTTAAAACCTAAATTTTGTACGTCTTCTTTTAATATAAGCTCCATGATTCTTTGTCTTATTATTTTAATAAATCAGCAACATATGGCATTAAAGCCAAATGACGAGCTCTTTTTACGGCTTGTGCCACTTTTCTTTGATACTTCAATGAAGTTCCTGTAAGTCTTCTAGGTAACAATTTACCTTGCTCGTTTACCAACTTCAATAAAAAATCAGCATCTTTATAATCTACGTATTTAATACCAGATTTTTTAAAACGACAATACTTTTTCTTAGTGTTGGTCTCAATGTTCAATGGAGTTAGATACCTGATCTCTCCATCTTTCTTTCCTTTTGCCTGTTGTTGTAATGTTGCCATAATACTTAAGCTTTAGCGGTTTTGTTTCTTGTTCTTCTTTTTTCTGCCCATGCAATTGCGTGCTTGTCCAATTTAACGGTCAAGAAACGCATAACACGTTCATCTCTTCTAAATTCCTGCTCGTAAGGTGATACTACCTCACCATCGCTAGTGAATTCAAACAAGTGGTAAAAGCCACTCTTTTTGTTTTGAATAGGATAAGCTAATTTCTTTAGCCCCCAATTCTCTTTAGCTACCATTTTGGCGCCATTGTTAATTAAGAAATCTTCAAATTTCTTAACTGTTTCCTCTATCTGAACATCAGATAGAACGGGATTCAAAATGAAAACAGTTTCGTAATGGTTCATATTATATTTGTTTTTAAGGAGTGCAAAAATAGATATTTTTTTAAAATAAATATAAGAAATGCAAATATTCTTCGTTATTGAATGGTATTAACATTTAAAAAGTAAACCAAATCTTAAATATATCATCATTACCAATTACACGATCAACAGCGCATTGTTCACATCTTTTGTTGCAGTTCAGCATGTTTTTTCGGTTCTTTGTCGATGATTTAACCCCACAAATCAACCCTTATGAAGTTAAGAAGTATCATCGTTGACGACTCATCTATGCAAAGGATGGCCGTTGCCAAGTTGGTAAACAATCATCCAAATTTAACTATGGTAGCTGAATATAGTAATGCTATCGAAGCTAAAAATGGAATCAAGAACCATGAGATAGATCTTATATTCCTTGATGTTGAAATGCCAATTATTACAGGATTCGACCTACTCGAGTCACTAGAAAACAGTCCTCAGGTAATTTTAATTACCGGTAAACCTGATTATGCCCTTAAAGCATTTGATTATGATGTAACGGATTATTTACATAAACCGATTACCATGGCACGTTTTGATGCCTCTGTAAAAAGAGCCGTTGCCAATTACGAACAAATGCATAGAGTCAATGAAGACGAAGAGCATATTTTTGTAAAAAGTAACCTCAAGAAAAGAAAGGTCATTTTAAATGATATTAAGTGGATCGAAGCTCTTGGTGACTATATTAAGTTGGTAACAGACGAAGCTAATATTGTAATCTTATCAACAATGAAGTCTTTTGAAAAGCAATTGCCAGAAGATAAGTTTTTAAGAATTCACAAATCATATATCATTAACCTAGAAAAGGTTGAAAAATTCAACAGTAAAAATGTTGAAGTTAGCGGTAGATCAATTCCGTTAAGTAGAAATAAGAAAACAGAACTTGCCGAAGCGCTTAGTAACGTATAATATATGGTATAATTTTACTCTCCAAAAAAAGACCGCTGATCAGCGGTCTTTTTTTATATATGGTCTACATTATAAATAACCCGAACACTTCTATACATAGCTACAGATTTAAATGACTTCTCTATTCTTCTAATATTCGCTTTTGTCTGCACCAAAGAATTTGCCTTTTGAACCTTTACTACTATATGCTTTAAGTACTGATTTCTAATTCTTGCTACCGGTGGGTATTCCGGTCCTAATACCGTACCGCCAAAATTGGTACGCAATGCACTTGTAAACCAATCTGCAGCCTCATTAAGCACATTGTAGTTTTTATGCTTGAACGTTACTTTTATAATTCTATTTACGGGCGGGTATTTAAACTGTTCTCGCTCATATAGCTGTTCTTTATACATATTCACGTAATCACCCGTTGTCACCTGTTTTAATATTTGATGGTACGGATTATAGGTTTGTATTAAAACCTTTCCCCTTTTCTTGGTTCGCCCTGCCCTACCCGATACTTGAGTTAACAATTGATAGGTTTTTTCATGCGCTCTATAATCAGGGAAATTCAATAATGAATCTGCATTCATTACCCCAACCAAATTCACATTTCTAAAATCAAGGCCTTTGGTCAGCATTTGGGTACCCACCAAAACATCCAGCTCTTGTTGCTCAAAGGCATTAATTATCTTTTCATAACCATGTTTGCCACGAGTAGTATCCAAATCCATTCTCCCTACCTTGGCCTCTGGAAATAACTCCTTAACTTCCTTTTCTATTTGTTCGGTTCCAAATCCTTTGGTATCCAATTCTGGACTACCACAAGCAAAGCAAGCTTCTGGTAATGCCGTATGATGACCGCAATAATGACAGCGTAATTGGTTCCTATATTGATGGTAGGTTAAACTTACATCACAATTTGGACATTGGGGAGAATGACCACATGTTAAACACTCCATCAATGGTGCAAACCCCCTTCTATTTTGAAAAAGTATGATTTGAGAACCCTCCTTTAGGGTTTCTTCCATCTCCAAAAAAAGACGTTCGGAAAAATGTCCTTTCATTTTTCTTTTCCTTTGCGCTTCTTTTATATCAACCAATTCCATATCTGGCATAAGCACGTTGCCATAACGCCTGGTAATTTCAGCATAACCATATTTACCGGTTTGGGTATTGTAATAACTCTCTACACTGGGCGTTGCAGAACCCAATAAAATATTCGCTTTATGAAAATGCCCTAAAACAATAGCCGCATCTCTTGCATGATATCTTGGTGCCGGATCAAATTGCTTAAATGAACCCTCATGCTCTTCATCAACAATTATAAGCCCCAACTTACCAAAGGGCAGATACATTGCCGATCTTGCACCAATTACAAGCTGCGCTTTGGGTTTAGACTGTAATACATTTTGCCAAACCTCTACCCTTTCCTGTACATTATATTTTGAATGATATATGGCTATTTTCTCACCAAAATATTCTTGGAGTCTACTAATAAGCTGAGTAGTTAACGCTATTTCCGGTAACAGGTACAATGCTTGCAAGCCTTTTTCCAGACATTCTTCAATCAATTTCACATAAACTTCAGTCTTACCAGAGGAAGTCACACCTTTTAACAACGTAACCTTACCCGCCTCAAAAGAAGATTTGATATCAGCTAAAGCCGCTTCTTGATATTCATTTAGATCTTTAGACTCAGAATTGTCATTTTCCCCTTCATAATTTACTCGGTCGGTCTTAATAAAGTACTCTTCTAAAATTCCCTTATCAACTAATGATTTTATTACCGCTTTTGAAGAATTGCTAGCTTTCTCTAACCCAGAAACCTTAATAGGTTTTTGACTTTTGCCTTGCAATTGAAACAATGACAAAACCACCTGGCTTTGTTTTGGCGCCCTGGTCAATGAATTTAAAAGTTCTTCTAATTTTTGATCGGATGTATGCTCAGCTCCTAATTTAACGTACCTAACTAATTTAGGTTTATATTGCTCATATACCTCTTCTTTCAGTAAGATTACGTTTTTATCAAGCAACCTTTGCAATATGGGCAATACATTTTTACGCTCTATGATTGCCGATACTTCTTGAACCTTTAAAATAGATTGATGCTGAAGTGCCTCGAAAACCAAAAACTCATCATCTAAAAGTTCATTTTCATCAATTTCATATGCGGTATTCCTCAGTATCAAAGTCTCACTTTCCAATAGAAATGCTCCCGGAAGAGCACTGCGTACTACTTCTCCTAGCGTACACATATAGTAAGAAGCTATCCACTCCCAATGTTTTAGTTGAACAGGGGTAACTATTGGGTAATCATCTAATATTTCATGAATTTCCTTTGCTTCATATGCCTCTGGTGGATTCTGATGTACGCTATAGATGATTGCGGTATAAATCTTAGATTTCCCAAAGGGAACCGCCACACGCATACCTGGCTGTAAAACCAATGCTTCTTCATCAGAAATAGCATAAGTAAAACTACGCTCTAAAGGTATTGGCAATATTACATTAACAAAGTTCAACATTCCTATCCTTGCACCCGTAACCATGTTTGGGTTCTATAGATAAAAGCCAAATACCCCCTAACCTTTAATTCATCTGGATTATCTGGGTTCAACCATATTTTAAAACGAAAGGTCATTGCTTGTTCTGGATCAAACAATCTTTTTCCCTTCCATTCACCATCATTATTTTTTTCGCCACCAGTAATAATCTCCATTCCTTTTACGGGCTTATCCTTTAAATCCCCATCACATTTATCACAAACCTTATTTTCTTTTCCCTCTTCTAGAATATCAACCACCTTACCATACATTAATCCATCTTTTTCATAGATTTCAATAAGGCCTTTTGGTTTACCCGTACGATCATCTATGGTTTTCCACGTTCCAAATACAGATTGTGCAGAAATACTCATTGAAATAAATAATGTAAAGAAAATGCTTAATTGTACGGTTTTGTCTATCATTCTTTTTTTGTGATTTTACGTAATGTATTGAGTGATGCATTCAACTCAAACCCAAGTAGCAATATATTAGAATTTAACCAGATGTATACCATTAAAATCAATAATCCTCCTAATGCCCCATACAATTCATTGTATCTAGCGAATTTTTCAACATAAATACCAAAGAGATATGATGTAATTAAGAATAATATAGTGGTCATTAATGCCCCTACAGAGAAAAATTTTGCCTGCTTACCCTCTCTGGTTCCAAAATAATACAGAATAGCCGTTGTAAAATATGATAGAATGATAAAGAAAAGTACTTTGGCGATCTGCACCCCTATTACCTCGTCTTCGCCTAAAATATAGCCTCCTTGCTTTGCCGCAAACTCAGATAGGTAGCCAAGCACGTAGAATTCAAAATAAATGAAAGCTACAAAACCTACAATAATTAGGATAGCCAATATTAACCCTACCATTAAAGCATATAGATATTGTCTAAAAAAATGGCGCGTAAGTTCTATATGATATGAAGTTTCAAACCCTCCAAAAATAGAATTCACCCCATTTGCTATTAAAAAAATGGATAACAAAAATGCCGAAGACAATAGACCTCCACGCTTTTGATCTTTAATCTGAGTAAACACTTCTCCAAAATAATCACCTGTTGCACTTGGTAAAAACGACTCTAAGAACAATTGAAACTGAACATCGAAATCACCATGCTCAATACTAATGTACGACACTAAAAACGGCACCAATGTTACCATAAATATGATCAATGGAAACAATGCCATAAATAAACTGAAGGCAATTGCACTGGCTCTTGTAGAGAGTGTACCTTTTAAAACCCCCAAAACATACATTTCTAAAAGGTCGTAAATAGAAAGCCCTTCAAATCCTGGTAACCTGATTTGTTTTAAAAATCTGACCACCCAATTTACAACAGGTATTTTTTCAAGTTTCTCTTCGACCTCTAAAGACATCTACACGGCTTTTAAGCTCAAATCTAAGTTATAAACGGAATGTGTTAACGCTCCTGACGAAATAAAATCTACACCACATTCCGCATATTCACGTATGGTCTTTTCATTAATACCACCAGAGGACTCGGTCAAACAAGTATCACCAATCAATTGGACCGCTTTACGGGTATCTTCATAATTAAAATTATCTATCAAAATACGATATACACCTTCTGACAGTAGAATCTCTTTAATTTCTCCTAAATCTCTCGCCTCAACAATAATTTTTAAATCGCGACCCGTCTCTTTTAAGTAATTTTTGGTTTTTTCTATTGCCTTTGTAATGCCACCAGCAAAATCAATATGATTATCTTTCAACATGATCATATCATATAAAGCAAACCTATGATTTTCACCACCACCTATTTTCACTGCCCATTTTTCTAAAGCCCGTATACCCGGTGTTGTTTTTCTGGTATCAAGAATTTTTGTGCCCGTACCCTTTAAT
This sequence comes from Maribacter sp. UBA3344, assembly GCF_002362375.1. Classification (NCBI taxonomy): domain Bacteria; kingdom Pseudomonadati; phylum Bacteroidota; class Flavobacteriia; order Flavobacteriales; family Flavobacteriaceae; genus Maribacter; species Maribacter sp. UBA3344. The sequence goes on from NZ_DERI01000008.1 coordinate 193,286, forward strand.
AAATTGACGAACAAATTGGTTTTGGTAGCAATAGCGCTCATTCTTTGCATGGCATTAAGCACAAGGCGCTCAGCTTTTAAAATGCTTTGCGAGCTTCCTTCTACATAAAACACAATATCACCATGTTTTACCGGAGAACCATCTTTGATCAATACTTCTATCTTTAAATTGGGATCTACAAAATAAAAAACAAGTTCAGCAAAATCTACTCCGGCAATAATACCTTCATCTTTAACCAGCAATTTTGCTTTGCCAGTTGCACTATCCGGTATACACGCCAATGAACTATGATCGCCATCACCAACATCTTCACGAATGGCATTTGCTATGATTAATTTTATCTCTTCTTTAAACTGGTCTTCTGAAATCATATATTTAAAATCTATTGTATTGCTAATTTACAAATCCATTTGCGAAATTGATTTACTTTTGACATATGACTATAAAACTTTTAGCCATTGGCAAGACCGACAGCGGTCAATTACAAGAGCTTATTGAAGTATATGAAAAGCGATTACAGCATTATGTAAATTTTGAAATAGACATTATACCCGATCTTAAGAAAACCAAAAACTTGTCTGAAGACCAACAAAAAGAAAAAGAAGGTGAGCTTATTCTGAAAAAATTAGCACCTACCGATGTTCTTGTTCTTTTTGATGAAAAAGGAAAACAATTCAGTTCTGTTGAGTTTTCTCAATATCTACAGAAAAAAATGAACTCTGGTATAAAACAGTTGGTCTTTTTAATTGGAGGGCCATATGGATTTAGCAATGCTGTGTACGCCAAGGCATCTGGTAAAATTAGTCTATCAAAAATGACCTTTTCTCACCAAATGGTTCGCCTGTTCATTACCGAGCAAGTATATAGGGCATTTACCATTCTAAAAAATGAACCATATCATCACAGATAATTGTGAATCGCCATTAATCAAGCTTGTTTTTCAAGGGATTTCACCATATTATCTGAAACTCCCTCTAAATCCGTAAGCTCTTCCATTAAATATGAAATAAGCTCTTCTTTATGCGCCGTATTCTTTTCAATTTTTAGCACATGGTTGTAATTTTTGATATTCTTCATGTGCGATTGAAAGGCATGTGTTTGGTGCCAATTGATTTCTTTTAACTTCTGATTTTGAATAGCCATTTTCTTTATGGACGGATTGATAAAGAAAAATATTTCAATAATTAATATGATCAAAGAAAAAACCGCCAACTCCAATTCAATGATCATCAACGTCTTTATATCTTCTTCGGATGCTTTCTGAAATTGACCAACAATGGTATCCATTAAAAACAAAAACTGATCGGTCTCAGCTGATAATTTTTCAACATCTACAGTCTGCAGTTGATTGAAGTCGTCTAAAGTTTCAATGATATAGTTTAAATGCGGCTGCAGAAGATCAAAATTTTTCTGAATTTCCTCATTGTTCAATTCAGGAATGCCTGTAGCTTCATTCCCAATTTGCAAAGCAATATTTGCATTGGTCAATTTATTCATTGCTAAACGCAACTTACTAAAATCACATGTGCCATACTTACATTCGTAAACATGTTTCATTATTGATTGCGATAACATTCTTTGCCTACCCGCCTCATTGATCCTAAGAGAGTCTTGACGTTGTCTTGACAAAGAATATTGAATAATTGACTGTATTAATATTGTTAATATTATCACCGTAAAGACCAGTAGATAATAATTATTAAAATTTTTACCAGATTTTAGTTTCGACAAAATCTTTTTAAACATAACTAAAGATATTTCCTACAAAATAACATATATCTATACCATAACTATTTTATGTAAAAAATGTTGTAAAAAATTTGAATAACACAAACAAAAAAAGTGCAAGTAGTTAAACCTGCACTTTTTTATATATACTTTTTAAATGTATGAAGCTTTCGCTAGCGAATACTAGTACAACACCCTAAATTTAATAGTGTTCTCTACTTTCTTTAATTCTTTGATCACTTCTTTATTATACTCCTTGTCCAGATCGGTAATTACGTAACCCACCTCATTATCCGTAGAAAGGTATTGACTATTGATATTCAGTTCGTACTGCGCCAAAACCTTATTAATCTTCGCCATGATACCCGGCACATTTTTATGAATATGCAAGAATCTGTGCGATTTGTTTTGCTTTGGCAAACGAATATTAGGGAAGTTTACTGCATCTACAGTATTACCAGAATTAATGTAATCCATGATCTTATTAGGTACAAAATCCGCAATATCCCTCTGGGCTTCTTCTGTACTACCACCTACATGAGGAGTAAGAATTACATTGGGAAAACCTTGTAATTTGGTCTTAAAGTCTCCGTTACTTCTTGGCTCGTCTGGATAAACATCTATAGCCGCACCACCTACTTGACCAGATTTTAAGCTTTCTGCCAACGCATCAATATCAACAACAAACCCACGGGAAAGGTTGATTAGCATGGCGCCTTTTTTCATTTGGTTCAATTCACGCTCACCAATGAAGTTCTTGTTTGCCTTATTGTCGTCTATATGCAAAGTAACAACATCAGAAACACTTAATAAATCCTCTAATGAATTACACTTAACCGCATTACCTAGAGCCAACTTATCATCTACATCATAGTAATAAACGCGCATTCCCATTGCTTCGGCCAATACAGATAATTGCTTACCAATGTTACCGTAACCTACAATACCTAAATTCTTACCACGAACCTCGCGAGAACCAGCAGCAGTCTTCTGCCATTGACCTTCATGTATTTCCCTGCTACGGTCAAAAACACTTCTCATCAACATGATAATTTCACCTATAGCCAATTCTACTACAGATCTAGTATTGCTATAAGGCGCATTAAATGCAACAACACCTTTTTTCTTGGCAGTTTCAAGATCTATTTGCGTAGTACCTATACAAAAAGCACCAACCACCAATAACTTATCGGCTGCGTCTAAAACAGCTTTTGTTACTTGGGTCTTAGAACGGATACCAAGAACGTGAACGCCCTTTATCTTTTCTATCAGCTCTTCTTCTGGCAAGCTATGCTTGATCAGCTCAACGGAGAAACCGTCTTCTGACAAATTATCAAATGCAGCTGTGTGCACATTTTCTAATAAAAGGACCTTAATCCTATTCTTTGGGTACGAGATATTTCTTGGCAACTTGTTCACAAATAAAAATTCATCTAAACTTGGTGTAACATAATCCGCATTGTTAGCGGCTTTTTCTCTATGCACATTTTCGGTATAAGCAAAAAACTTATCTGCTATACCCGCTTCGCGCATTACATAATCACTATAACCATCTCCAATAACCTGAACTTCTCCGTCCAAATTCATCTGTTTTAGGCAATCAATTTTACCATTATGCTGAGACAGTACATTTTTTTCATCAAAACCGATGATATTACCTTCTTCATCAAATTTAAACGTATTTGCATAAACACGCTCAGAAGGTATATTATATTCTTTTACAATGGGGTCTATAAACTCTTTAAAACCACAAGATATTACATAAATATCATCTGCATATTTTTCAAAAAACTCCTTATTGGCCGCAATAGATTTAGAAATTTTATTTCTAAGGTTTTCTACCAAACCATCTAAGTCTTCCTTTTTGGCATGTAACAACTTAATACGACGCTCTAAAGACTCAGTAAACGAAATATCACCATCTATACCTAAATTGGTGATTTTCTGAATTTCTTGAATAACCTCCTCTTTATTGGATCTTCCCTCTAAAGTCATTTCTGCAAGTACATCTAGAGCCTCTACCCTTGTTAATGTACTATCGAAATCAAAAACATATTTTCTACTTACTTCTACCATCATTTTCTTTTGGTTAGATAGGAATATTAGTTTCTAAAAATAAGAAGCAAAAGTAAAAATTTAATTTATCCTGATATGTGATATTTTGTAAATAAAACAAAAAGGATATGTTATGATGTAAATTAACAAAATACCCCCATTTATCCCAAAAACCGAATTATGGAATTTGAAAACGCTTCAGTCTTATATGTGCCATTATGATCACCGGGGACTTTCTCCAATTTACCTTTAACAAAGCTATTTTTTAAGTCTTCTGCACTTCCGTTATCCAAATCGTCCGTGCCGGATATTACCAAAATTTCAATGACCAATTCATTTAGCTCTTTTACAGAAGTTACAGGTTGATATTTTTGTTGTAAATAGAGTGAGCGAAAATCAGCATTTATGGACTTTGCATAATCTACCGCGCCTTTGGTGAGTTGGTTCATTTCACCCTTGAAAGCGTTAGCGAACATTATTTTTCTATCCCATTCAGGATTTGTAAAATCTATGCCCATACCACCTAAAACCGCTTTTTCAATACGATCATCCTCTGTTAATAGTTTCGCTAAAACAATACTTCCTCTTGAATAGCCTACCGCCTTGTATTTTTCAACTTTTAGGTGATTCATTAATAACACCAAATCCTTAATCTCCGCCCCATTCCCATATGCCCCTTCACCTTTAGGTTTATCAGAATCTCCGTTACCTCTTAAATCTGGAATGATCACCCTGTACCCCGTATTGATCAATTGTTGTTTAAGTACAGTGTTATCCCATGATTTTCTAGAATTTAAAAATCCATGTAGCAGCAATATCGGTTCACCGTAACCTTCATCCGTATAGGCAATTTTAACTCCATCAAAAGATTCAAATGTGTTTACTTGAGCCGTTGTTTTTTGCATAAACGCAATGACAAGAAGACAGCTTATAAAATGCTTTTTAAACATCGGTGTTTAATTAAGAAACGTATAGTAAGCCAGCTAAAATTGCTAGACCAAAACTTACTAATGTCCCTATTAAAATATATTCCGTTAGCTTTCTATTGTTTCGCTCCTTTAAATCATTAAACCTAAAAACAGATTTAGCGGCTATTAATAAGCCGATAACTTCCCACCTACCAATTACTATAAATATCAACACAAACAGTCTTTCAATAATTCCAATATACTTACCGGCATTTGGCAAAGATTTATGATCAGTTTCAATTTGGTTGGACATGCCTTCTAAAATCTTTCCCATTATTATTGAAGCCGGAAATGTCACAAATACTATTGCCGTAATTAAATACCAATCTAAATTTTCAAAAAGAGCCAAGGTATGCGCATACAGATCAGCATAAAAAGCACAACAGTAAAGCACTATAATATGTAATGCCTGGTCTATAAAAAATGGAATACTTTTATTCTTGAACATGTCATTGGCATATAACTTCAACAAGTCGATTATAAAATGTAGTACCGCTACCGTAGCCGCTATTTTCCAAAGTGACAAATTCCACAACACCAGCATATACAATACAAAATGTAAAAGCACATGCAAATACAAAAACTTAGATGTTATTTTATTGGATTGTTTGTGGAGTACCCATCGTGTAGGCTGTAAAATAAAGTCTCCGACCAAGTGGGCCAGTAGTAGTTTAATAAAAATCAACATATTTATTCAGTGGTAATTAATTCTTTGTAATATGCCAAGACTTCTAAAACCAAGTCTAACCTAGCCCTTTTTAGCCTTTGGCTTACTGCCGATTGTTTTATACCTAACATTTGTGCCACCTCTTTTTGCGAAGAATGCGGATTATCGAGCACTAAGGTGACAATTTCTGCGGAAACCACACTCCAATCATCCATAAAGTCTAAAGCCAAGCGCAACATTAAATTTAACGTTCTATCATTTTTGGCTTCACCGGTAGCTATGCTTAGGTTTACCTTACTTTCTTTAAGTGTTTCAAAATTTCTTCCCGATCTTTGGTATGCCGGACCGTTAGATTCCGTTACTCCTGTACCAATATATGTTTCTAGGCCAATACCTATACCCATTCTTACATCTAAACCTTTTATGGTTTTAAGCATAGATTTAATACGTATTGCCGTAAATAAAGCATTCTTTTCAGTGACCTTTAGCTGAAATTCGTCTCCGCGATAAATCTCCCAATTCATTGGCGATTCGCCAAATTGGTTGAAATAATTCTTCAACATACCAATCCATTCAGAACTAGGATGATTTTCAGAATTAATTATATCGCCAGTAATTATAGCTATCATGATTATTAGTTAAAATGCTAATATATTAAATTATAAGCTAATTAATTAATATTTGCTGTTATTAGGTAATTCAGTAATCCAAATACAGGAATAACTCCCTCAAAACCAACGCCTTGTTAAGATACAATAATCTTTGAAGGAACGCCCAAATTTGTTCAAGAGAATTTGCTCTTCGGGAATAATTTGAAAACGATTCATATATGCTACAAAACCAGCAGCAACCAACGTATTAAAAGCATTGCCCAAAAATATACCCAATGCCAATAAAATCAGTAACAAGGCCAAATACATTGGGTTTCTAGAAAATTTAAATACTCCGCTAACTACCAAACTTTGTGCCTTATCAGGTTTTGTTGGGTCTACCGTGGTTTTTGCCAATCTAAATTGTAACAGTGCCAAAAGGGCAATTACCATACCTATACCCACTAAAAACTTAGCCAACATTAGTCTACCAAAGAAATCAAAATAGCCAATAGGCAATACTAAATCCAACAAATACATTATTGAACCAAAACATAAAAACACAATTACCGGCGGCACTTTTAATTCCATTTTATAAAATTACTACTTTTGATACTGAAAATTATCATACTAGATTTCAAATTGTTCCCATGAAGCTTGTTTTTGCTACCCACAACCCTAACAAATTAAAAGAAGTTCAACAGATGGTGCCCGATCATATTGAACTCATAAATTTAGAAACCATAGGTTGTACGACCAACATACCAGAAACCGCCAATACATTAGAAGGTAATGCAAAAATCAAAGCAGACTTTGTAACCAATACGTACCAATTATCTTGTTTTGCAGATGATACGGGACTACTTGTAGAGGCCCTTGACGGTGAACCAGGTGTTTATTCCGCTCGTTATGCCGGCGAACAAAATGATGCTGATGCCAACATGAACAAATTACTAGATAATTTGAAAAATGAACAAAACCGTACCGCCCATTTCAAGACGGTAATAGCTTTAAACCTAAATGGTAAAACCCATATATTTGAAGGAAAAATAGAAGGTGTAATTACAGAAAACAAACGAGGTGATAACGGTTTTGGCTATGACCCCATTTTTCAACCCAATGGATATGATAAAACCTTTGCAGAATTGCCTTTATCCATTAAGAACAACATAAGCCATAGAGCAAAGGCATTTAAAAAATTGATAGATTATTTAAACACTACACATGTTACAGGGTAAAAACAATAAAGAAACAGTAGAAGTATCGGTTGCATCTGAACGTGCAGAAGCTATTGGTGGCGTTCTAATTGCTTTGTTTGCTGCCCTAATGGCCATATCACAAATGGTGAACGGCGAGCTAGAGGAAGAAATGATGATCGCCCATAACAATGTAGTAAGCTATTCTAGCTGGTATCAATCTAAAAGCATCAAAGAAAGTTTAAAAGAAAGTGAGCTAGATTATTTGCACGCCCTAATTGAAAGTGGCATTGTATCTGGTGACAAAACCGACTTAATTGAACAAAAAATTTCTGTAGTCGAAAAAAAAATAGAAAAGTATGACGCTGAAAAAACTGAGATTCTTTTAGGTTCATCACAAGTAGGAAAAGAAAATTGGGTACAGGACATTGAAGGTGAAATGGGTAAAATAACCGGAGTAAAAGAATGGGAACAATTGACCCAAACCTATGACTACGCTACCAAGAAATTTGATTATGCCCTTCTATTCTTTCAAATATGTATAGTTCTTGGCGCCGTATGTATCATCATTTATGATAGCCCCGCACTGCAAAAAGGGTTAATTGTACTTATGATCATCTTCGGTATAATTGGCACTTTTCTTTCCATTTATGGGTATACTTTGGCTCCATAACATAACTTTTCAATTAAATTATACTGAACCAAATATTAGCAGTACCTTTGCCGCTTAATTAACGCCGCTGGTATAGCATGTGTTGCGCTGAGTCTAAATAGGTTATAAACGATAATCGCTCTATGCAACATTCATATTTGCGATTTAGTATAACATATTTATGACAAAGTTTGAAGCACTGGGACTAGAAAAGTCCTTATTAGATGCTATTACTGATATGGGTTTTGAAACCCCATCAGAAGTACAAGAAAAAGCAATCCCAATTTTATTGGAAAGTGAAACCGACCTAGTTGCCCTTGCGCAAACAGGTACCGGTAAAACAGCCGCTTTTGGTTTTCCATTAATTCAAAAAATAGATAGTGACAGTAGAACCACACAAGGTTTAATACTTTCACCTACTCGTGAGCTTTGCTTACAGATCACCAAAGAAATGCAAGCGTATTCTAAATACGAGCGCAATATTAATGTAGTTGCCATTTATGGTGGTGCCAGCATTACAGAACAAGCAAGACAAATAAAAAGGGGTGCTCAAATTATCGTAGCTACACCAGGTAGAATGAAAGATATGATCAGCAGACGCCTTGTTGACATATCTAAAATTAACTACTGTGTACTTGATGAGGCAGATGAAATGTTGAACATGGGCTTTATGGAAGATATCAAAGATATTCTTTCCGGTACACCTAACGACAAATCTACTTGGTTGTTCTCTGCAACAATGCCAAGAGAAGTGGCAACCATTGCCAAAAAATTTATGCACTCTCCTCAAGAGATTACGGTAGGTGCCAAAAATTCTGGTGCTTCAACGGTACAACATGAATATTATGTTGTTGGCGGTAGAGATCGTTACCCTGCACTTAAAAGATTGGCAGATACGAATCCTGATATATTTTCGGTTGTTTTCTGTAGAACAAAACGTGATACTCAAAAAGTAGCTGAGAAATTAATTGAAGATGGTTACAATGCAGGTGCACTACACGGAGATCTAAGCCAAAACCAAAGAGATTTGGTAATGAACTCTTTCCGTAAAAAACAAATTCAGATGTTGGTAGCTACAGACGTTGCTGCCCGTGGTATAGATGTTGATGACATTACACATGTTATCAATTACCAATTGCCAGACGAAATTGAAACGTATACGCACCGTAGTGGTAGAACCGGTAGAGCAGGTAAATCCGGTATCTCTATGGTTATTGTTACACGTAGCGAGCAACGTAAGATCCGTGCTATTGAAAATAAGATCAACCAGAAATTCATATCCAAAAAAATTCCTACGGGAATGGAAATCTGTGAGATTCAATTATATCACTTAGCAAATAAAATTAAGGACACTAAAGTTAATGACGAAGTAGACACCTACTTGCCCGCAATTAACGATGTTCTTGAAGGTATAGACCGTGAAGAATTGATCAAGAAAATTGTATCTGTAGAATTCACAAGATTCTTCAATTACTATAACAAATCTAAAGATTTAAACTCTTCTGACAGTGGTAGAGATCGTGATAACGGCAAAGCAGAAATACCAACTAGTGGTTCTGTTCGTTATTTTGTGAACGTTGGTGAAAGAGATGGTTACGATTGGATGTCTTTAAAAGACTTCATTAGAGATACCGTTGGTCTAGGTCAAGAAGATGTATTTAAGGTTGATGTTAAGGAGAGTTTTTCTTTCTTCAACACTGAAGCAGAAGTTACTCAACAAATTTTAGACAAGTTTACAGACTTTAAAGTTGACGGACGTTTTGTTAACGTAGAGGTATCCAAAAACCCAGGCGGTGGCGGTGGCGGCCGACGCAGAAGCGGCGGCGGTGGCGGCTTCAAAGGCAAGAGAAATGCTAGAAAAGATGGTGGTTCCCAGTCTAAAGGAAGAAGAAGAGACAGAAGTGAATCTAGCGCTCCAAACTCCGGAAAACGAAGAAGCAACAAAAGAAAAAATAACTTCTTTTAGTTAATTGTATATTAAAAATACGCTTCGGCGTATTTTTTTTATTTTGTTTGCAACTTAAATTACGCTTTAGTACAATGAAATATTTTTTATCGATCGCACTTATTGTCATTTCATTTTTGGGTTATTCGCAAGATACCAATGAAAGCCAACGTCTTAGTGCTGTCGTAAAAAATGCCCAAACAGATGAACTTCTTGAAAGTGTTCACGTTGTTAATCTAAATCAAGTATTTGGCACAATAACCAATGACAAAGGTGAATTTTCAATTACTGCCGCTGTAAACGATACTTTATATTTTTCTTTTCTTGGTTTTAAATCCCAGAAAATTAGGGTAACGAACGATATGTTCAAATTTGAGAATACAGAAATTGCCTTAACAGAGCTGGCCTATGCATTAGAAGAGGTCATTGTTAGACCTTATCAGCTTACCGGGTATTTAGAAATTGACGTTAAAAACCTTCCTATCAATAATGCCTACCAATACAGCATATCTGGCTTAGGGGTAAGTTATGAAGGTGGCAACAAAAACCCTAGTGCCGTTACAAAAGTTTTGGGGGCAATACTAAACCCTGCAGATCTTCTACGGAATTTATTCGGGAAAAAACCTGCGCAAATGCGAAAGCTTAGACAAATGCGTGAAGATGATGACATACGTAATCTATTAGCTTCAAAATTTGATAGAGAAACACTTACCGAATTTCTTCAACTGGAAAAAGTAGATATTCAGGATATCCTTAACAATTGTAATTATTCCAAATCATTTATTACTACAGCCAATGACCTTCAGATACTTGACGCCATTAGCAGCTGTTACGAGGAGTATAAAGTTCTTAACAGAAAGAAATAATATTTTTTAATACGAAATCCTTGTTATAGCTTTAATGCAAATAACAGGAAAATGAAAAACGTATTCTTTCTAGGGCTATTCACACTTATCTTAATTGCTTGCCAATCTAACAACAAACAAAAGTTAGAAAGCAGTACCAATATCCAAGATGTTGTACACCAACCTAAAAAGAACCCAAATTTTCAATGGGAAGCTGCCACCGTTTATTTTCTATTGACAGATAGGTTTAATAATGGGAACCCTAACAACGACATCAATTTTGAACGTGATGAGGAAACCGGAAAACTGAGAGGTTTTCTAGGCGGCGACATACAAGGTATTACCCAGAAAATTAATGAAGGTTATTTTTCAGATCTAGGGGTCAATGCCATATGGTTTACTCCTGTTGTGGAACAAATTCATGGCGCTACGGACGAAGGTACCGGTAATACCTATGGCTACCATGGTTATTGGGCAAAAGATTGGACGGCGCTAGACCCTAACTTTGGAACCGATAAAGACTTAGAGACCTTAATAAAGACCGCACACGAAAACGGAATTAGAATTTTGTTGGATGTTGTTTTAAATCACACTGGTCCTGTTACCAATGAAGATCCGGTATGGCCAGAAGAATGGGTGCGCACCTCTCCCACTTGCGAATTCACTACCTATGAGAATACTACCGCTTGTACCTTGGTTGCAAATCTTCCTGACATACGAACGGAATCTGATGCTGCCGTAAATTTACCTGATGCCTTACTTGCCAAATGGAAATCAGAAGGAAGATTAAGCGAAGAACTTGATGAACTTGAATTGTTTTTTGATCGGACAGGCTACCCAAGAGCCCCGCGTTTTTATATTATTAAATGGCTAACGGACTACGTTAACAAATACGGAGTAGATGGATTTAGGGTAGACACGGTTAAGCATGCCAATGAAAATTCATGGGCAGAACTATATAAAGAAGCTGCTGCCGCTTTTGAACTATGGAAAAAGAAAAACCAAGATAAGGTATTGGACAACAATCCTTTTTATATGGTTGGCGAAGTGTACAACTATGGCGTTTCTGGCGGACAAGAATTTGATTTAGGCGATAAAAAAGTCAATTACTTTGATAACGGATTCAAAAGTCTTATCAATTTTGAATTAAAGACCGATGCCGAAAAAGATTATGAAACCATTTTTACGAAATACAGCAAATTACTACACACCAAGTTTAAAGAAAAGAGTGTATTAAACTACTTAACCTCTCATGATGATGGTCAACCTTTTGATAAAGATAGAAAAGACCCAAAAAGAGCTGCAAACGTGCTGTTACTTACCCCTGGCGCTTCACAAATATACTACGGAGATGAAACAGCCCGTAGCTTAACCATAGAAGGCACGGAAGGCGACGCTACCTTACGTTCTTTCATGAATTGGAACGAGTTAGATAGTATTCCCCAAACCAAAGAAATTTTGTCGCACTGGCAAAAATTAGGAACGTTCCGAAATGACCATCCCTCAATTGGTGCAGGTATTCATAAAAAAATTACAAAATCTCCCTATGTTTTTAGCAGATACTTTGCTAAAGACGAATATGTGGATAAGGTTGTGATCGCCTTAGATGCTCCTAAAGGCAAAAAAGAAATATCGGTCAAAGGTATTTTTGGCGACGGAACAAAATTGTACGATCGCTACTCTGAAACAGATGTTGTTGTTGAAAACAATAAGGTAATTCTAAATAATGAAAATGATGTAGTATTATTGGAGCTGCTCAAGTAAGCTTTAATTTAGCTATTAGAGTGCAACGCTATTCTATTACCTTCGGTATCCTTTAAAAGCCCCATAAATCCATGCCCTTCACCAATCTCGGTTTTGGGCTGTAATACTTGTCCGCCTGCTTTTTCAACTTTATCTAGCACAACGGCTACATCATCACATGCAAAGTAAACCATGGCACCGTGTGTCATACTAGGTACATATTGTTCATGTTCCACCAAAGCACCACTAGATTGCCCCATACTCTGCTTATCTGGGAACAATCCCATTACAAATTCGCCAAATTCGTTCACCGAAATTTTAACTCCAAATATGGCTTCGTAAAACTTTTGTGCTCTCTGCATACGCTGCACCGGAATTTCAAACCAAGAAATCATATATCACTATTTAAGTTGTTCTTTAAATTTTGCAGTCCTTGCTCAAAATCTTTACCTACCATTTTATCCATGGACATGAAGAGCATCATAATACTCATGGGAAATTTGTTTTTACCTGAAAAGCCCCAGGTAACCTTACTTTTAGTTCCATCTACAGCATCTAAATTCATATAGCAATCAGATTGTGATTTATATGGTTTAAAAAAGCGTAGATCCTGCTCTATTCTTTCCCCTTCCGTTATTTTTGTAATCTCTTGTTCACCTTCGCCAACATCTTTATTACCGTTCCAATGGCTAATTGCACCAATTTCACCATCTACTCCCGTAAATGTCAGTTCCATATTTGGGTCTTTTTTGACCCAAGGTGACCATTCTTGTTGTTTTTTTAAAAATTTTAAGTGCGGCCAAACTTTAACAGGGTCATGGTCTAAAATTATACTTCTAGAAACATGATAGGTTTTAGGGGCAATCAAGGCTAGTAGAATAACCAAGACCACTAACACTCCAAGAATAATTAATACGGTATACATATCTTTTTAAATTGTTGTTGACCAACAAGTTAATCTTTTTTTTAATTATCTGACTTGTACCTTTCTAAAATATCATCTATACTTTTAATTGATTTTTTTGTCCAATCTAATCGTCTTTCCCACAACTCATCTTCTGTCAGTTGCCAATCTATATTAGAAGATTTTAGCTGCGTAGTTACATGTTGCAAAATAATTGCGGCCGATACTGATATATTTAAGCTTTCAGTAAAACCAACCATGGGTATTTTTAAAGAAGCGTCTGAATTTTCAAGAACATAATCACTAAGACCATTTTTTTCGGTTCCAAAAAACAATGCTGTTTTGCCATTTAATTTAAAATCTTGTAACAATGAGCTATTTGCATGCGGACTAGTGGCTACAATCTTGTAACCTTTATTTTTCAATGTATCAATAGCTTCCTTTGAGTTCTGATATCTTTTGATATCTACCCATTTTTGTGCCCCCATGGCAATTTCCTCATCCAATCTCTTACCATATTTGCCTTCTATCAAATGAGCGGTTTGTACACCAAAAGATTCACAACTTCTAACTACCGCACTTGTGTTGTGCATTTGATATACATCTTCAACAGCAACAGTGATATAATTGGTACGTTGACTCAGAATTTCTGTAAACCTTTCTTTTCTGTTTTCTGAAATAAACTCTTCTAAATAGTTTAAAAGCTCCATATCTATCATGCAACCAAGATAAGAAAAGTATATTTTTAAGCTTAATTTCAAATGATCATGAAAAATATAGTTGTTTTAACAGGTGCAGGAATTTCAGCAGAAAGCGGATTGAAAACTTTTAGAGATTCCAATGGTCTATGGGAAGGTCATGATGTTATGGAAGTTGCTACCCCAGAAGGTTTTCAAAGAAATCCTGAATTGGTTTTAGAATTTTATAACCAACGAAGAAGACAACTGTTGACCGTTGAACCTAATAGTGCGCATAAAGCATTGGCTGATTTAGAGTCTCACTTTAACGTCAATATTGTTACTCAAAATGTAGATGACCTTCATGAGCGCGCAGGTAGCTCAAATGTACTTCACCTACATGGCGAACTTTTAAAGGCTAGAAGTGTAAATTCTGAAAATGAAATTTTAGATTGCAAGAATGATATTTTATTGGGAGACACTTGTGTAAATGGATATCAGCTTAGACCACATATTGTTTGGTTTGGCGAAGCTGTACCGCTTTTAGATAAGGCTATTGAAATTACCAAAAATGCAGATTATTTAATAATTATAGGAACTTCAATGCAAGTTTATCCTGCAGCCAGTCTAATTGACTTTGTAAAACCAAGCACTCCTATATTTTTTATAGACCCAAAACCCGCATTGGCGAATAAAAACAATGTTACGGTAATTGCAGATACCGCTGTTAATGGTGTTCCTACTTTGGTTGCTTCCCTAATTGATAGATAATTCTTGTTTGCTTTACCCACTCAACAAGATCATTGACTTGACCTTCGGTTAGTTTTGCATCGCCATGAGTGTAAGTGTATTCCATTAACGGCATTTTACCTTCTACTACTTCCTCTTCTAACTCTTCTAGTAAATGATCTTTTTTATCCAAGGAATATTTTTCCCATTCAGAAAAATTTAAATGTTCCTTACCTTCATTAACATGGTTTGCCATCCAATATGAAATTGGCGCTATATTATTGTACCAAGGATATTTCGTGTTATTACTATGACAGTCATAACAAGAGTTCTCAAAAATATTCTGAAGTTCTGGTGTGGGGTTCGTTTCCGTTATAAAGACTTTGGTATGGTTACCTGGAGATACATTTTTGGTAGGACTAAAAAATTGCATGGCTATAAATACGACCACTACAAGTAAGCTAATTCTTTTTAGTAATTTCATATTTGGGGGAAATAAGTAATAAAGATACAATTTTATGAATAAGATAGAGCTGTGTGAAGCACTGAATTATGTTACCGCTTTAAGGGAAAAACGGAGTAAAATGGCTTCTATTATACTAGCAGACCCTAAATTAGTTCCTATTCTAATTTCAATCATAAAAGATGACATCAACCCGGTATCCTGTAAAGCCAGCTGGATTTTAGAATACGTTGCCAACAAAGACCTAAAACCAATTTTAATTTACATCAATGATTTCATTACTATACTTAACAGTATTTCACTGGAATCATCAATAAGACCCGCCGCTAAAATTTGTGAACTGTTAGTTTTGAACGAATTTTCAGAAAAAAATAAAATATGTGATCCAAAATTAAATAATGAACATTTAAATGCCATCACGGAAGCTGCATTTGATTGGCTGATCGGAGAACATAAAATTGCTCCTAAGGCTTACTCCATCACCATTCTTTTATGGCTTGGTTTTAAAATTGATTGGATTCACCCTGAGTTAATTCCCATTTTAAAACAGAATTACGAAGATGGAAGTGCCGCTTATAAAGCAAGGGCCAGGCAAACACTTAAAATTCTGGAAAAAAAGTCTTCTAACAAAGATTAAGTTAAAAACCTTAAAAATGATGCCGATACATCTATAACTATTAGCATTTATGGTTTTAAACTTTAATTCGAATAGGTATATTTGCCCCTTAATAATTTAACCATTGTTTATGTCTCTCAACGCATTAAGTGCCATTTCTCCAATTGACGGTCGTTATAGTTCTAAAACCAATTCTTTATCTGCATATTTTTCAGAAGAAGCGTTGATAAAATATAGGGTAAGAGTTGAAATAGAGTATTTTATCGCTCTATGTGAAATTCCACTTCCGCAACTATCTTCCTTTGATTCTTCAAAGTTTGAAACACTTAGAAAAATATATACGGATTTTACAACTGCCGATGCGCAGGAAATAAAAGAAATAGAGAAAACAACAAACCATGATGTAAAGGCGGTTGAGTACTTTATCAAAAAAGCCTTTGACAACTTAGGAATATCGGAATTTAAAGAATTCATTCACTTTGGACTGACTTCACAAGACATAAACAATACTGCAATACCGCTTTCCATTAAAGAAGCAATGAACAATGTTTTTGTTCCTCAATACTTTCAACTTGTAGAAAAATTGGAAGAATTGACCAAAGAATGGTCAGATATACCAATGCTTGCAAGAACACATGGGCAGCCAGCATCCCCTACTCGTTTAGGGAAAGAAATAATGGTTTTTGTAACCCGTTTGAAAGAACAGTTTAATTTATTGAACGATATACCTAGTGCCGCCAAATTTGGAGGTGCAACCGGTAATTTCAATGCACATTTAGTGGCATATCCTTCTATTGACTGGAAAGCATTCGGTCAAAAATTCGTTCAAGAGAAATTAGGATTACAGCATTCGTTCCCTACAACACAGATAGAACATTATGACCATATGGCCGCCTTGTTCGATACCCTAAAGCGCATTAATACTATTATTTTAGACTTAGATAGAGATTTCTGGACCTATGTCTCTATGGATTACTTTAAACAGAAAATTAAAGCGGGCGAAGTGGGCTCCTCTGCTATGCCACATAAAGTAAACCCTATAGATTTTGAAAACTCCGAAGGAAATCTTGGTATTGCCAATGCCCTATTTGAGCATTTATCGGCTAAACTACCAGTATCTAGACTTCAAAGAGATTTAACCGATAGTACCGTATTAAGAAACGTAGGCGTTCCTTTTGCGCATACAATCATCGCTTTTCAATCTACTTTAAAAGGCTTGAACAAATTACTTTTGAATAAGGAAAAATTTGAACAGGATTTAGAGAACAATTGGGCGGTAGTTGCTGAGGCCATTCAAACAATATTAAGACGTGAAAGTTACCCTAACCCCTACGAAGCCTTAAAGGGTCTAACACGTACCAATGAAAAAATAAATAGAGATTCCATTGCAAATTTTATAGACACTTTAGAGGTTTCTGACAGTATTAAGAATGAATTAAAGCAAATTTCACCCAGTAATTATACCGGCATTTAAGCCAATTTTAATGCATTAAAATTTTTCTTTAATTCAAAGACTTCATATCGCCCGTTTTGGGCGATTTGCATTTTAGATTGTGATTCGTATCCTATATATTCCTTACGAACACAAATCTAAAATTGTATGCAAACAAATTTCTCAGTTGAAGAATCCATAAGTAATTTATGGGATAAATTAGATGGATGGCTAGAATCCATCATTTTAAAATTACCAAATTTCGCCATGGCTGTTTTGGTAATGTTCTTATTTTATTTTCTAGCAAGAGGAATACGGAAATTACTTAAGAAGACCATACTAAGAAAAATATCACAAGTTTCTATTCAAGAAATTATAGCCAAAGTAGTTTTTGTTGTCATTATTTTAATAGGTTTCTTTATAGCCCTTGGCGTTTTGGACTTAGATAAGGTTTTAACAAGTATTTTAGCAGGTGCAGGTGTAGTTGGTTTAGCAATTGGTTTAGCTCTACAAGGTACCTTGAGCAACACCTTTGGCGGACTTATACTCTCGTTCATGCCACAGCTAAAAATAAATGACTTTATTACGGCAGATGGTGTATCTGGTTTTGTTACGGAAATTAGCTTGCGAAACATTATTCTAAAAAAACCCGACAATAATGTAGTGGTGATACCAAATTCCAAATTTATAGATGGATCGTTCACCAATTATTCTATGAACAATAGAAATAGAATATTTGTAAACTGTGGTGTTGGCTATGAAAGCGACTTACAAATGGTAGAAGACCTGACCGTAAAAATTATCAGCGACAACTTTCAACAAAACGACGGTGAAGATGTAGAATTCTTTTTTACGGAATTTGGAGATAGTTCCATCAATTTTATGGTGCGTTTTTGGGCAGACTGTGTAAATGTAAAACAGGAACATGCAGCAAGACACAAAGCCATTAAAATAATCAAGAAACATTTTGACGAACGCGACATCAACATTCCGTTCCCGATCAGAACCTTGGATTTTGGAAAAAATAATCTACAAATTGCAAAAGATTAAATGAATTAAGATAAGGCTCAAAGTATTTTATATGAGACTATCGAATAAAATTAAAAAAGCCCGTTGAGCAAGTTCAACGGGCTTTTTATTAACTAACTAGACTATATTATTTATTAATTTGAACTTCATGTGGGTAAGGTATTTCTATACCTGCACCATCTAATGCTTTCTTAGTACCTTCAATGGTGGCAAAGTAAACATCCCAGTAATCTTCTGGCTTACAGAAAGGGCGTACGGCCAAGTTTACTGAACTATCTGCCAATTCAGATACATTTACAGATGGAGCCGGATCTTTAAGCACTTTTGGATTAGCTTCTAACATTGCCTGTAACACTTCTTTTGTTTTCTGTAAATCAGAACCATAATCTACACCTACTGTTGTATCTACTCTAATTTTACCTTCTGCCGTATAGTTTACAATGTTTCCGTTTGCCATTGCACCATTAGGTACAATTGCCAATTTATTTTCCGGGGTTATTAGTTTGGTGGTAAAAATCTCTATTTCCTTTACACTACCCAATACACCCTGAGCTTCAATTAAATCCCCTATTTTATAAGGTTTAAAGATGATAAGCAATACACCGCCCGCAAAATTAGAAAGTGACCCTTGTAACGCTAGACCAATTGCAAGACCAGCCGCCGCAATAACCGCTGCAAAACTTGTTGTCTCTACCCCTAACGTTGAGATAACGGTAATTATCAAAAATACGGTAAGTGCCCATTTCGCCAAATTCAATAAGAACTTTCTAAGCGACTCATCATACTGTTGCTTGGTCATTCCTTTGTTGGCTACACCAATTAGCTTCTTAATTATCCAAGAACCAATAATATAAATTAGAATGGCACCTATTACTTTAGGACCATAGAGCATTATAAAATCAATTCCTTTGTTAATCCAAATTTCTGCGTTTTCCATTTTTAATTTTTGTTTAGGTTGTTATTTAATTGTTCTCATTTATTATGACACCAATTTTATTTAATGGTCACATTAAAAATAACCGTTGCACAATTCTACAGCAAATAAAAACCCATTACGTAAACGTAACGGGCTGTTCTTAAACAAAATAAAACTTGCTCTTAACCTTTTATTAAATCGCCAAGTTGCTCTAAACCTTTACCTTCAAAATTAGATTTCTCCATTGCCTGAATTAATTGAACAAAACTGGCCGGATTCATGTCATCTCCTAAAACACGAACCAAAACAAGTCCTTTTTCATCGTTATCTCCGTAAATAATAACTTCATCAATAGTGTCTCCATCTTCCTTTAGCTGTAGAGTCGCCTTACCAAAAGGGGTATTCATTTTCATCAGCTCACTATAATCTGAACCTTTCAGTATTGATTTAATAGTCTTTTTTTGTACAAGATAATCTGCTTCGTTATCAGGTTTTTTTTGAAATGCCAAAATATTCAACTTCTTAAGGGAAGAAGCCGCTTCTTTTTCAGATGCACTCAAATTTGCCTTTTCCAAATTCAATAAGCTGGAAGGCAAATCAAAGGACATAAAATTCGGATTCTCTGCATTGGCAATATAATATTCTTGTAAACTCTGTTCAGATGAACACGATGACATGGTTAAACCAAAAATTACAACCATCATCCAATATACATATTTCATACTATGTTTTTTTTAGTAAAAAGGTCCCCTAAATATATAGAAGACCTTTTATATTAAATTTTTACTTTCCAGACGCTTTGTTCAAATCCTTTGGCAGGTCCATTTTACTGGTCAATGTTCCTATTTTATTTAAATCTATATCTCCTGTAAGACTTACAAGTACGGTTTCAAGTTTTCTACCGTTATGACCAACATCTACATTCTCCAAACCACTAACGAACATTAACAATTCCGATACATGGTCTTTCTTTTTGCCGTCTTTTATATAGAACTTTACATTTACATCTTTATCCTTGACCCGCATTAATTCTTCTAGTTTAGAAGATTTCAGGTACTTCTTTACCGTAGATGACATGTCTGCAGATACGCTTGCATCTTCAGTCATAAAGACCTTCACATTTTTTAATCCGCTGGCTATTTCCATAAATTCTTGAGCCTCTTTGTCATCACTAAGATTTCCAAATTTAGATACAAGGTCTATCATACCTTTATTTACTATTACGGACCCTACGTTATCCATATTTTCATATTTATCGAATACGGATTGTGAAAAACCCAACGCGGGTAAAATTGCCATTAAAAATACTACTGCTACTTTTTTCATGATTGTTGATTTTAAATACCTTCACCCGTTACAGGATCTGGTGATTGATGAATTATTGACTTATAATTAAGCGTGCCCTGTAAAATATAACACACTTAATTCATTTTTAATTTCCGTTTTTAGCTGCTTTACCCAGTTGGTCACCACCCGGCAAATCCATTTTATCGGTCAACTTTGATACTGACCTTAAATTGATATCTCCGGTCAAGGATAACAGGACTGTTTCCAATTTCTTACCATTTACATCTATATCCATGTCTTTTAACCCTGTTACGAACATCAATAGTTCTTTAACGTGATCACTGTCCTTACCTTCCTTTACATAAAACTTTACATTAGAGCTACCGTCACGTACTCTCATCAACTCTTCAAAAGAAGAGCTCTTAAGTCTATTGGTTACCCAACTATCCACGTCTTTGGAAATTGCCGCATCTTCAGTTGTAATTACCTTAAAACTGGTTATGGAATTTACTAACTCAAAAAATTCCTTTGCCTCTGGATCGTCTGAACTTACACTCATTTTACCCAACATTTGAAACATTTTGGGCTGCATGGCAACAAAGGTTACCTTATCATTATCCTCATATTTTTCAAAAATATCTTGAGCGTTAATTATTACCGGGGCTAACACCAACAGTGTTAATACTAGTATCTTTTTCATTTTAATTACTTTTCGTTAAAAATTTATTCGTTGTCTTTTCAAATTCATTTAAATGGTTCAGTTGCTCTGTACCCTTATTAAAATTCATTGCCAATAAGGCCAAGGCCTCTTTTGCAGATGCTATTTCCTCTGGGGTGTACTCATCTGCCAAAGTAACCGGAGGTGGTGTAGGTTCATAAAAATATAGCCCTACCATAAAGATTGCAATTGCAGCAACGGATGCCCATTTCAAATAATTTTTTCTAGGTTTTAATGGCACCTGCTTTGTAAAGCGTTCTTCTTTTGCTTTTGTGAAGTAATTGAACAAAGGTGCATGCTGCTCTAAATGCGGAGCAATGTTACCCTCTGAAAAGTACTTCCTAAGTATTTCTTCTTCTGCAATCGTAGTGGTCGCATCAAAATACTTTTCTATTAATTTTTCTATGTTATGCAATTCCATAATTATGCTTTTCCATTAATTTTTCCCTTACCGTTTTTCTTGCTCTGGACAAAGCTACCCGTATGGCCGTAGGTTTCATATCCAATAATTTTTCTATCTCTTCATATTCGTATTGTTCTACATCCCGTAATTGTAATACCATTTTCTGCTGCTCAGGTAATTCTGCCATAATTCTCTCAACCCAATCAATACTATCTTTTGCCTCTAATTCGCTTTGCAAAGATGTACTGGCATCGGTATAATTACTATGTACCAATTTTAAATTTCCCGCTTGTTTAGATTTTAAACGATCTAAGCAAAAGTTCTTGGTCATGGTCATGGCAAATGCCTCTACATTATTATAACTTTCCATTTTATTCTTTTTTGACCAAAGCTTTATCAGTATCTCTTGAGTTGCATCTTCTGCCTCTTCTGTAGACACCAACAACCTTTTGGCCATACGGAACAACTTATCCTTAAATGGTAATACAATATTTAAAAACTCCGTTTGTTTCATTTTGGTTTGGCTGTCTGTAACCTTTCTTACAGGTTTACAAAAAGAAGACGACGCTGAACGATTTTTGTTACAATTAATTTTTATTTCCTTGACTTGTAAGTAAATTTAACATCCTATTACTAATTATATACGTACTTATTTAAACTTCTGTTTTCGGTATAGTTTATGATGGCTTATAAATTGGCTAAAGCAGTACACTTTAATTAAAATTAAAAATAACTATGAAAAAATTTTTCTTGTCCCTCCTTTGTCTAGGTCTTATTACAATGTCATGTAGTAATGATGATAACGACCCCGTAGTTGAAGAAGAAGAAATTGAAAATCCTGAAGAGGAAGAAGAAACGGTAGAAGTTGACATTGAAGTCCAAAACTTTTTTTGGCAAACACTGAACCTTTATTATTTCTGGCAAGGAGATGTACCAGATTTAGCAGATGATCGATTTGATACACAAACTGCTTACGAAGAATATCTTGCAGAAAATGATGATCCGGTTGCTTTATTAGAAAACAAATTGTTGTTTTCCGAAGATAGGTTTACCTTTTATAGCGATGATTATACCGAATTGGTAAACAGTTCTGCAGGTATTTCTAAAAGTAACGGTCTACAATTTGGTTTAGGTCTTATCTCTGGTACCGAAGACGTATTTGGTTTTGTAGAGTACATTGTAAAGGATTCTGATGCTTCGGGCAAAGACATTAAAAGAGGCGATTTATTTATAGGGGTTGATGGTCAAACATTAAACCTTGATAATTATATAGAATTACTTTTTGGGAATAATGACACCTACACACTTAACATGGCTGATATTGTTGATGGTGGCATAAGCCCTAGTGATAAAAAAGTAACCCTAACCAAAACTGAAGGATTAATTGAAAATCCTATCCATGTAAATACTGTTATTACATCTGGAGACAAAAAAATTGGATACTTAATGTACAACCAATTTGTATCTGGATCTGAAGATAACCTTAATTCAGTTTTTGCGGATTTCATAGCACAAGGTGTAAATGAACTGGTATTGGATTTACGTTATAACCCAGGTGGTAGAGGATCCACTGCCGCTGTTTTAGCCAGTTTAATCAAAGGCACCAACACCAACGACCTTTTATTTAAAACAATATATAATGCGAAATTACAAGCAGAATTTGATAGTAGTTTAACGGATAATTATTTTGTTAGCACCACCGGTACTGCTGATGGTAATTCAGGTGCGGCACTGAACACATTAAATTTAAATAAAGTGTATATCATAGCTACAGAAGCTTCTGCATCTGCTAGTGAATTAGTGATGGTTGGTTTGGAACCTTATATTGATGTAGTACATATAGGTGGTACTACCGTTGGTAAAAACCAAGGCTCTGTACTATTTGTGGATGATCCAGAAGGTGGTAATGTCTATGACCCTGAAAGAGTTGATAATATTAATCCTAATGTACAGTGGGGACTTCAGCCAATAATAAGTAGGGTTGAAAATAGTGCTGGATTTTCTGACTATGTGGATGGATTAATTCCTGATATTGAACTTTCAGAAGATGTTACCAACTTAGGAGTTTTGGGTGATGCAAATGAACCTCTATTGGCAAGAGCCATACAGGAAATCAACGGTAATGGAGCTAGAAGAAATTTTGATGTGATTTTACCAGCCAATGTTGTTTCTAGTTCAAAACTATATAACCCGAGAAATACAACACTATTATTGAACAACAGCGTTCCTGTTGCTAAAATACCTGTATCTGAAAAGAAATAAAATCAAAACATTTTAGTTACACTTAGTATGAAGAAGATAATAATAGTGTTTGCTGCCGTACTAGCATTTTCATGCTCAAAAGATGATGATCTTTCATTACCAAATACGGTAGACCCAGATGGCTCTGCAGATGTGGAAGTACAGGATTTCATGTGGAAGGCCATGAACTTTTGGTATTTCTGGCAAGCTAACGTAGATGACTTAGCAGATGATCGTTTTGAAAATACGGAAGAAGGTAGAGCTGCCTATACCGCATTTTTAGATTCTGAGGATGACCCTGCCGCTTTCTTTGAAAATAAACTACAGTTTATTCAAGATAGATTTAGTTTCTATAACGAAGATTACCGTGAGCTAACCAATTCTCTAGCCGGTATTTCTAAGAGTAATGGCCTGGAGTTTGGTCTTGTCCAATTTCAAGATAGCGATGAAATTTTTGGATTTGTTCGCTACATTGTTCCAAATTCCAATGCAACCTCTGCCAATATTCAACGTGGAGATCTGTTTACCGGAGTTGATGGCCAAACATTGACCATTGACAATTACATTGGTCTGCTTTTTGGCGATAATGATACGTATACCTTGAACATGGCAGACTTTGAGAATGGTAATATTGTTCCTAACGAAGAAGAGGTAACCTTAACAAAAGAAGAAGGTCTGGCTGAAAATCCTGTTTTTCTTTCCAAATCTTTTACCATTGCCGGAGAAAACATTGGCTATATCATGTACAACCAATTTACCAATGAATATGATGACGACCTGTACGCTGCAGTTCAAGATTTGAAATCTGCCGGTATTACCAATCTAGTTATGGATTTACGCTACAACCCAGGTGGATCTGTAAATACTACAAGATTATTAGCCAGTATGATTTATGGAACCAACACATCCGATATTTTTCTTAGAAAGAGATACAACGATAAACTACAAGAACAATTTAACGATAGTCAGTTAGAGGTATATTTTGCCGATAAGATTAATGGGGAGACCATTAATTCTTTAGGCTTTAACAAATTATATGTTATTACGTCTGCTAGTTCTGCTTCTGCCAGTGAATTATTGATCAATAGCTTGGAGCCTTATATAGATGTTATTCAAATTGGTGATGTTACCAGAGGTAAAAATGAATTTTCCACCACATTGGTAGATGATAGGGAAAACTCATATTTATACACACCTTCAAGAGTCAACAATATCAATCCAGACAATCAATGGGCAATACAACCCTTAATTGGCAGGAATGAAAATGCCGATGGTTTTTACGACTTTACAAGCGGTTTACAACCAGATTATGAGTTGAAAGAAGATTATAGCAATCTTGGTATTATTGGGGAAGAAAACGAACCTTTATTGGCAAAAGCCATTGAGGTAATTACCGGTACTACCGGTAAACGCGACTTTACGGTTAAATACCCCATCAATATTATTAGCAGTTCTAAGAAAAATAGTTTGATGAGCGATAAGATGGTGGATGATACCGTTTATGATTTGGAATTCTAACTTATTCCAATACGTTATTTAAAGCATTGGCTTTAATATTGCGCTTTTAAATACAAGATTTCCTGAAGCCAAAAAACGATTTAAAAAAAGCTGAACAATGATACTATTGTTCAGCTTTTTATATTATCAAATTTTACAATAATCTGTTATTTAGACTATTGAAAATTGTACTTTTTAATTAGATTTTATCTGGCTGCTGTTTCATTAAAATATATACCTCCTGGAATAATAGAAACTGTTTTAGAAGCCAATAAGGTATTATCCGATAAATCATAAACCTCTAAAGAGCCATTGCTGACAAAATCTTTGGCATCTACTCCATAAAGTTTACCATCAATAACAGCCATATCATAAAAATTAAGACCTTCAATTTCCGCAGTTGTTGGCAATACACTTGTTGTAGTATCCATAGCATACACAGACCCTCCAGAATAATAATAAAGAGTAGCTCCATCAATTTCTAAATTACCTGGATGTTCCGTAACTGCATAATTCATAGTTTTTGTAACCGTATTATCCGTAGTATTAATATAATCTATTTGTCCGGCAGTCTCATTTCCGGTCCAAGATGGATTTCCACTTGATAATACCCAAAGATTTCCACTATCATCTAATTGCATTGAATTAGGGCGATCTCCTACTGTAATGGTCGTAGTAACCGTATTTGTGGTAGCATCAATTACCGTAACCCCGTTATTTTGATTAAACCCTCCTTGGAGCGCTACATAAACGGTATTATCCTTCACTATAATTTTCTCTGGCCCTTCCGCAACTGAAATAGTAGATTCTACGGTATTTGTTTCTAAGTCGATTACAGCAACATAATCATCATCAGGATTAGAACCGTCTCCCCAATTTGTAACATATCCTTTACCATTAGCTATTGCCATATAACGAGGGTTTAAAAAATCTGTCTCGCTTGGCCCTCCAATTGTGGCAACAGACTCAAAAGTATAACGATTTACAACTTCTATCTTCTGGGAACCATTCATTACTATATAAGCCATATTTTCGTAAAAAGACATACTCTGTGCATTGTCCCCTAATGCATCTGCATCATTTACAGTTTTAAAAATATCGTTTTCCACAGTGGCTAAATCATCCGAAACAAAAGAAATAGAAGCATTTCCTTGCATAAAATTTCCTTCATGAGAAACCAATATTCCATTTTCAAATGGGTAAGAATCATTATCCGTAATTGTTACTATTAAAGAACTATTAGCTCCCACAATATCCTCTTCATTACTAGTAGAAGTAATAGTAAAAATTACCTCTTCAGAAGATTCCACCTCCGTATCATCAATTAAAATTAAACTTTCTTGTACTGATGTTTCCCCTGCCGGTAAAACCACCGACCCTGATAAAGATTGATAGTCCTCCCCTTCAGTGGCTGTTCCTGTTACTTCATAATTAATGGTTACATCCATAGCATTTACGCCAGTAGTACTGATCGTTATTCCTACTGTTCCTTCTCCCTCATTATAACTATCTTCTGTTGTAGCTATTCCTATTGTTCCCGGTGTTGGCATATCATCATCATCACTACAAGATGTAAGTATAAATGAGGCGAAAGCCGCTGTTAACATAAAGTGTTTCAAATTCATTTTTAAAAATTTAATATTAATTGTGTTTGTATATTTCTGTTGGGCATAGGACGTAATGCTACGTTTTCGTAATATGTATTAAACACATTGTTAACAGTAACTCCTATAGTATATTTTAAATCTTTTTTCAATATATCCGCCGTATAAGTTGCCCCAAGATTTGCTACTTGATATTCTTTCAATTCCCCTCCAACAATAGATACAGAACCATTATACAAATGCTGATAAAACAAATTTAAGTCTGCTATTCTATATTCTAACGAACCGTTTGCCGTATGGAATGGCACATAAATTAACTGTTCATTAGTACTCTTATCTTCTGAGACGGTATAGGCATAATTTGTTTTAATCCCTAGCTCTTGGTTTTTACCTAAAGAATAATTTGCTTCTATTTTTGCCTCGGCTCCGTAAATTTCAACATCGTCTATATTTATAGGAGACCAAACCCCTTCATTATTGGGCAACCATTTTATCATGTCTTTTGTTGAAATATAATACCCGTTATATTGCATAGAGACAGCCCCAATATTTAAAACATTCCCAAAATCTAACTGGTATGATTTTTCAGGAATAAGCTCTAAATTTCCACCTGGTTGCCAATACAAATCATTGAAGGTGGGAGTCCTAAAATTTTTTGATGCATTTATCTTTACCTGGTAATTGTCCGTAAGACTATAACTACCATCAAACGAAAAAACCAACGGACTTGAAAAATCTGAAGAAAAGTCTTGCCTAACACTCAAATTGTAGGCTATTGTAGATGAAATAATATGTTTTAATAGGGCCGTCGCAGAAAAATCATCCCTTTCTGGACTTCCAAAACTATCCCCCGCGCCTTTATAGTTATTAAATTCCAAAAAAGAGTTAAGTCTAAAAAATTTGGAAATCTTATAATCCAGAGAATATCTTGCTAAAAAATTAGACACCTTCCCAAAGGAGTAAATAGCCGCATCTTTATTCTCAAAATATTTATACTCTTCTTGCAAGTAGGCTAGTTTTATTTTAGATATCGCTTTAGGTCCATAACTCCCCCACTCTAACTGAGTTCTATACTGGTTATCTTTATACTTACTTCTACCTAAAACCACCAAGTTTCCCGACAAATTTCTATCACTAATAAAAGTTTGATGGTATAACTTCAGTATCTGATTTTCAGAAAGAACATAACCTATATTCCAATTTAAATTTAGATTATTAAACTCGCCATTCTTATTCTCCTCACCAGTGTTTAAATACTTATAGTTATTATCCGATGCATTATAATTAACCCCTAAACTGTAGGACATTGATCGGCTACCATAACTCTGATGAAAATTTATTTTTTTTGTTTTATAACTTCCATAACCAATAGAAACTTGATTATCAAAGTGTTCTTTAAATAATAAATCGCTATTTAAATGAATACTACCGCCTATAGCTCCTGAGCCATACTGCACGCTTCCACCGCCACTACGAATGCTAATAGAATTGTAGTTAAATGGGTTTATGGTATTAAAATCTACTTGTCCGTTTAACTGTGAGTTTATATTTATACCATTCCATATAACTGCGGTATGAGACGCATTGGTTCCTCTAAAAGCAGGAGAAGAAACCATTCCAAATCCATTCTCTTTAAAATAAATGTTAGAATTAAATGCCAGTAAAGAGGTAAGAGATTCGTTAGTACGTTGTATAATACTATCTTGTAATACAGTTACTTTATACCCCTCAGCATACTGCTTAACTCTACTATCGGACACCACAACTTCATCCAACTTTAAAATGGAATCTCGTTGTGCATACCCAACTGTAGCACAAAACACTAGTACTATTGAAATTAACTTTTTCATCACAACAACGACTTTTTACCCGAAAGTCCATCGCATTTAAATTAAAAATATGGCAGGTCTCCTGACTTACGTACTACTATTCACCTTCCCATTAAACTAATAACAGTGGTACCGAAGAAATAGTAGCCATCTTTAGAACAAAGACTAAGCTTACAGTTGCGGGAACAGCTCTAGATTTTCACTAGATTCCCTTTTAATTTCATTACAAAAAATAATGAAAACCAAAATTCATGGCGAAAGTAAACATTTAGTTTAATCTTTCTAAGTAAACTTTTATAATACTACTTTTGAAAAATAGACGAATTACTACCATGTTAAAACGCTTGCTTTTTATTAGTTACCTTCTTTTGTTATGCGGATGCAAGCAGGAGAAAAAAGAAACAATTGTAAACAAAACCAATACAAGAAGCACTTTAATAAAATATGCCAATGGTTTTTCAATTCAAAACCAAAGTAACGGTATTACCATTATCAGGGTATTAAAACCTTGGGCAAATGCCAAAACTACATACACCTACGCTTTGGTTCCTAAAGAACTACAAGCAAGTGTCACTTTAAACAAAAATGAATATGACGCCATAATTTCAACACCTGTTGAACATATTGTGGTGACCTCAACTACTCATATTCCCGCTTTAGAAGAATTGGGAGTTTTAAACCAACTTATTGGCTTTCCCGATACCAAGTACATTTCTTCTACAGCAACAAGAAAATTAATAGATGCCGGAAAAATTAAAGAATTAGGTGTCAACGAAAGTATAAATACCGAAGCTGTCCTGGCATTGCAACCAGATTTAATTTTTGGCTTTGCCATAAATGGTGGCAATAGCACTTATGAAACCATACAACGCGCTAATATCCCCGTAATTTACAATGGCGATTGGGTAGAAGAAACACCCCTAGGAAAAGCGGAATGGATTAAATTCTTTGCTCCATTTTTCAACAAGGTCCAAAAGGCCAATGCTATCTTTAATGATATTGAAACATCCTATCTAGAAGCCAAAAAACTAGCTGCTGGGGCTAAAAGCAAACCTACCGTTCTTAGTGGTACCATGTACAATGATGTTTGGTATTTGCCGGGAGGCAAAAGCTGGGCAGCGAATTTTCTAAAAGATGCCAATGCCCTGTATTTATGGAATTCTACCGATGAAAACGGAAGTCTTTCTTTAAGTTGGGAAAGTGCCCTAGATGTTGGGCAACATGCCGAGTATTGGATAGGACCTGCCCAATTTTCCTCTTACCAAGAAATGCAAGACGCAAGCGAGCACTACATGCGATTTGATGCCTTTAAAAAAAGAAAAGTATTTACTACGGCAAATACAAAAGGAGAAACAGGTGGCACGTTATATTACGAACTGGCACCACAAAGACCTGATCTAGTTTTAAAGGATTTAATTCATATTTTACACCCTGGTTTGTTACCCAACTATACACCATACTTTTTTAAACCCCTCCTTTAATTGTTTAAACAAACTACATATAGCCTACAGTTCATTTTACTTTTAATTCTATTAATAGTTTGCCTTTCCATTAATATTTGTCTGGGATCTGTTACTATTCCTTTAGCAGATACTTTTAAAATTATATTTGGCTCTACACTTAAAGAATCTTCTAGCTATTATATTATTTGGGAGTATAGGCTACCAAAAGCAATTACGGCTGTTATGGTTGGTGGTGGTTTGTCATTAAGCGGGTTGTTAATGCAGACTTTATTCAGAAACCCTTTGGCAGGACCTTACGTTCTGGGCATAAGCTCTGGAGCCAGTTTAGGAGCGGCAATTTTAATAATGGGTACTTCACTACTCTCGGCAGTCTTCAGTTTTTCCGCTTTTAACGACTTTACACTTGCAATTGCATCTAGCCTTGGTAGTTTTTTAGTTTTATTCTTGGTATTGATCGTGGCCGCAAAGGTTAAGGATACCATGGCATTGTTAATTATTGGTCTAATGTTCGGTAGTATTACTGCTGCCATAGTCAGCGTACTTTCTTATTTTACAAAGGCCGAAAAACTACAGCAGTATATATTTTGGTCCTTTGGCAGTTTAGGAAATTTATCTTGGCTACAATTAAGAATCGTTGCCTTATGTACGGTTTTAGGAATTACGCTTAGCATTGTTTCCATTAAGCCTTTAAATGCATTATTACTTGGTGAGAACTATGCAAAAAGTTTAGGCATTGCTCTAAAAAAATCGCGATACATAATTATAGTCGCCACCGGACTGCTTGCAGGATCAATTACGGCATTTGCCGGTCCTATTGCATTTGTAGGTCTGGCGGTTCCCCATATCACTAAACAGATATTTCATACGACCGACCATAAAATTCAAATTCCCGCTGTACTTATCTGCGGAGCCATTTTAATGTTGTTATGCGATACTATTGCGCAATTACCAGGTTATATGAGTGTTTTACCAATTAACGCCATTACCAGTATTTTTGGTGCACCAGTGGTTATATGGTTATTGTTACGTAAAAGAAAAATGATTTTTTAATTAAAAACAGGTATTATCAATAAGAATACATCAAATAGCACATTTCTTGTCAACGACCTTGATATTGGTCATGATGATAACATAGTGGTTTCTAACATTTCAATTCATTTAATGAAAGGGGAACTTGCTGCTATAGTTGGTGTAAACGGTATTGGCAAATCTACACTGTTACGTACCTTAGGTAATTTTCAACCTAAACTTTCTGGATCCATACAAATTGAAGGAAAAGAACTTACAGACTATAGTGAATTGCAAATTGCATCTAAGGTCAGTGTCGTTTTAACGGAACCTATTGCCTCTAAAAACTTATCTGTGTATGAGTTATTGGCGCTGGGCAGACAACCTTACACCAATTGGTTGGGTAAATTAGCAGCTAATGATACTGCCATTATCAATAAAAGTGTTGCACTCTTAGCTCTTGAACCGTTATTATCCAAAAAATGCTTTCAGCTTAGTGACGGGCAATTGCAACGTGTTCTTATTGCCCGTGCCCTTATTCAAGATACAGATATTATTCTACTTGATGAGCCTACCTCTCATCTGGACCTTTATCATAAGGTATCTATTTTAAAACTACTGAAGTCCCTTGCGCACAGCACAAATAAAATTATTTTATATACCAGTCATGAAATTGAATTGGCTATTCAATTATGTGATAAAATGCTGATTTTAGACGGAGTCAACAATGCTTTTGACCAACCATGCAATCTCATAAAGAACAAGAATTTTGATACACTCTTCCCAACCGATATGATTTCTTTTGACTCCAATACGGGCTCTTTTAAAATCAAAAAATAGGTTTTTCAACATTTATAAGAAATTAAAGTAGGTATGTTAATTAAAAACAGACCAGCTCTTTTAAACTTTATTGAGCAATCAAGTATCTTTACATGATTACTGCAGTGCATATGAACGAAATTTATATTTACTTCATCATCGGAATCCTTTGTCTCGCCATTGGATACTTCTTAGGTAATTACATTCAGTTTCTAAAAACAAAATCGCGCCAAAGCACTTTAGAGGAACGAGAGCAGCAAATGCTAAACAACCTTTCTGTCTTTCAGGACAGATTAAAGGAAAGTGAAAACCAAAAATTTAAATTACAAACGGATAAAGAACAGCTGGGAAACCAAATAGTGCGTTATCAAGCTGATTTAGATAATTTACAGCTTAAAAATAGAGAGCAGAAAGAAGAAGTAGAAAAGCTTCAAGAAAAATTCACAAAGGAGTTTGAAAATCTTGCCAATAAAATATTGGAAGAAAAGAGTTTAAAATTCACGGAACGTAATGAGAAGAACATCAAGAATATTCTTACTCCCTTAAATGAAAAAATTCTTCTGTTTGAAAAGAAGGTAGAAGAAAGTCAGAAAGAGAATATCAGTATCCATTCCGCTTTAAAAGAACAGCTACTACATTTACAAACCCAGAACATTAAAATTACCCAAGAAGCCGAAAATTTGACCAAGGCATTAAAGGGTGATAGCAAAATGCAAGGTAATTGGGGAGAATTGGTATTGGAACGCGTATTGGAGAAATCTGGTCTAGAGAAGGATCGCGAATATATAGTTCAGCAAAGCTTTAAACGAGAAGATGGTAGTCGTGTGCTACCAGATGTCATCATCAATTTGCCCGATGGTAAAAAAATGGTGGTCGATTCTAAAGTATCTCTTACCGATTACGAACGCTATGTTAATTCAGAAGATGATTTTAAGGAGAAATTCTTAAAAGACCATATAAACTCCCTAAGAAGGCATGTAGACCAATTATCCGCCAAAAAATACGAAGACCTTTATGAGATGGAGAGTCCAGATTTTGTATTGATGTTCGTTCCTATAGAACCTGCGTTTGCAATAGCCATAAACCAAGATAGCTCTTTATACAATAAAGCATTTGAGCAGAACATCATTATTGTTACCCCTTCTACTCTTTTGGCTACTTTACGTACCATAGATAGCATGTGGAACAATGAAAAGCAACAACGAAATGCTATTGAAATAGCAAGACAAGCAGGTGCTCTTTATGATAAATTTGAAGGTTTTGTAAATGACCTGACCAAAGTTGGCAAAAAGATGGACGAGGCTAAAAGTGAATACCGTGGAGCAATGAACAAATTAGTAGAAGGCCGTGGTAATATTATTACCAGCATAGAGAAGCTTAAAAAAATGGGTGCGAAAGCAAAAAAGTCAATTCCTGAGTCCATCCTAAATCGTGCTAGCGAAGATGATGAACATGAAGAAGTACCTATAAAAACATTAGATAACAACCATTAATTCAATTTTAAATTAAACACATGAAAAAAATAGTATCATTAATTTTATTGGGTATAGTGCTCATTGGAGCTCTTTATTATGCCTTTATCTACTTTGTAACCTTCAGTGAAGGTGTTAGATCTGGCGAACTTATTAAAATAAGTCACAAAGGCGTATTAGTAAAAACTTGGGAAGGCGAGATAAGCCAAGGAATCTCTGGTGCTCAGATATTTTCATTTTCGGTATTGGACAAAGACAAGGAAGTTATAGACAAATTAAAGGAATATCAAGGGCAATATGTAAAAGTAAGTTATGTTGAGCGCTATGCTACCTTCTTTTGGCTAGGAGACACTAAATACTTTATTACAGAGGTTCATGCAGAAAAATCTCCTCATTTTAGAAATTAAATAACCACATTATAGCGAGAAGTTTATGGAAAAGTTTAAAAGCGTAAAAGAATCAAGAGTTTCTATAACAGAATTGATGCTGCCGTCCCATTCCAATTTTGGGGGCAAGGTACACGGTGGCCATATATTAAACTTAATGGATCAAATTGCCTTTGCCTGTGCCTCTAAACACTCACAACAGTATTGTGTAACAGCTTCGGTAAATCGTGTAAACTTTCTAAACCCTATAGAAGTAGGAGAATTGGTAACCCTTAAAGCCAGTATTAACTATACCGGCCGTACTTCTATGGTGGTTGGTGTTCGTGTAGAATCGGAAAACATTACCTCTGGTACCAAAAAACATTGCAACTCATCTTACTTTACCATGGTAGCCAAGGGAACAGATGGTAAAAATGTTCCCGTGCCCGGTCTTATAATTTCAGATGATCAAGGGGTCAGAAGATTTGCAAGAAGTAAATACCGCAAACTAGAAGCTCAAGAAAGAGACACTAAATTCGAGTCAAAATCCTTTAACTCTCAAGATTATATCAAAGAATTGGAATCTGAAAATATTAAGATCGATATGAAGTAAGAAGCTTTGCCGCGGCAGCATCTAAAAACCAGACCAAGTCTTTTGTTTTAGGTGCTACGTGACTTGCCGGGTATTCTAAATACCCCTCTTCCCTATCAACGATTACCTTTACTTTCTCTGCCTTACTTTCGCCGGTGACCAAAAATGCTACTGTTTTAGCATTATTGATTATTCTACCCGTAAGAGATACTCGTCTTTGCCCGGATTCTGGGTGAATAGCGACTTCGCAATTATCCGGTGATACCCATAAATTGATTTCATGTGGAAAAATAGAAGCTGTATGACCATCATCTCCCATACCTAAAATAACCAGATCAAATTGTGGTAAACCTAATTCCTTTGGCAATTCTTCCTCCAATAACGCACCGTAACGCTTAGCTTCTTCTTTTGGATCTTCCTCACCTTTAATTCTATGTATATTTCCCTCTGGAATATCAACCTTAGAAATAAGGTGTTCTACTGTCATTTTATAGTTACTTTCAGCATCCGTGGGTTCCACACACCTTTCATCTCCCCAATACAAATGAATGTTGTTCCAATTAATATCCTTTGAAAATTGCTCAGCAAGAACGTCAAAAACTATTTTTGGGGTACTTCCACCAGATAAGGCAATATGAAAAGCCTTCTGAGTAACTGATTTTTCAATTAAGTACTTAGAAAACTCTTCCGCTACCTTGTTTTTATTTTGATATACTTTTAATTCCATTTTATTCTTTAATATTATTTCGTGAGCTTTGACTAACAAATAACACAATAGCCAGATTCATCTGCCAGATTCTCACTTGGATTACGCCATTCGCCTACACCTTCTATAAGATCATTTGCGTTTTCAGGTCCCCAAACACCAGCTGCATAACCGTACATTTTTACATCCTTACCATTTTTCCAATACTCTAAAATTGGATCTACAAATGCCCAAGCAGCTTCAACTTCATCTGCCCTTGCATATAGGGTTGCATCACCCTGCATAGCATCTAATAGTAATCTTTCATAAGCTTCCATCACATGAGTTTCGGTTAAACTAGAATAGTAGAAATCCATATTGGCACGCTCTACTTCAAAACCTTGACCTGGAACCTTTACTCCAAATTTAATTAGAATGCCTTCATCGGGCTGTATTCTAATAATTAATTTATTGTCTTTATTGCTAATACCCGATTCTTTGAATATTTGATGATGTGGTGTTTTAAAATGTATAACGACCTCGGTCACTTTGGTAGGCATACGTTTGGCTGTCCTTACATAAAACGGTACATCTGCCCAACGCCAATTGTCTACAAAAAACTTAATTGCAGCAAAAGTTTCTGTCGTGGAATTTTCATCTACGCCCTCTTCTTCGCGATATCCCTTTACTTCTTGACCATCTATTTTAGAAGCAACATATTGTGCTCTTATGGTATTATCAAAAAGCGTTTTCTCATCGTTCATTATTTTTAACGACTTTAACGCTTTTAACTTCTCATTTCTAATTTCTTCGGCATCGGCACTTAATGGCGGCTCCATAACGATTAAAGCTACAATTTGCAATAAATGACTTTGAAACATATCTCTTAATGCCCCAGATTTATCATAATAGCCACCTCTTTTTTCAACACCCACGCTTTCAGCATTTGTAATCTCTACATGGTGTATATAGTTTCTGTTCCAAAGAGGTTCAAAAATACTATTGGCAAAACGGGTTACCAGTAGATTCTGTACCGTTTCTTTACCTAAGTAATGATCAATTCTAAAAATCTGATTTTCCTTAAAATATGTATGTAGTCCGTCATTTAATTCTTTAGCAGATTGTAAGCTATAACCAAATGGTTTTTCTACAATTAGTCTACGCCAACCATTAGAATCATCATTCAATCCTTGATCGGACAAGTTTTTAGCTATTGGCTCATATAAACTTGGTGGTGTTGAAAGATAAAATATATGATTTCCGTTCGTACCGTATTTCTGATCTAAATCTGAAATTCGTTTTTCCAGTCGTTCATATGATGTGTCGTAATCAGAACCTAAATCTTCATAAAACAGCTTATCGGCGAATTTTTGAATATAATCCTCATCAAATTCCTTTCGTTCATCTTCTAGATAGGGACTTTCTAAAACTACCTTATTTCTAAACTTTAAATCGCCCAAATCACTCCTACTAACGCCAAGTACCACAAAATTTTCAGGAAGATCATTTCCTTTATATAAATTGAATATGGCAGGTATCAGTTTTCTTGCCGTTAAATCTCCAGATGCCCCAAATATTACGAGCATATGATTTTCTGTCTTTTTCATTATAGGTTGAAATTCTATTTATTTGTAAATATCTTAAAAAGTAAGCCATTATTAGGCTTGTTTAAGATGTTATTTAGATTTAAAGTCAATATTTTAAATTATTTTTGATTCACATTATGTTAGCAACAAAGTATAACTAAAGTGTTGTAACATTTTAATGTCTTTTAATTATAAAACATACAATTTATGTACGATTTTGGTTTAGTAGGTCTTGGGGTAATGGGACAAAATTTTATCCTTAACGTAGCAGATAATGGCTTTTCTGCTTTTGGATATGATTTAGATGATGAAAAAGTAGAGGCCTTAAAGACTTTAGGTGGAGATGTAGAAAAAGTCAATGCCTCTAGCAACATAAAAACCTTTGTAAAGAACTTAAAGCAACCTCGTAAAATAATGCTTTTGGTTCCTGCAGGTAAAATTGTTGACGGCGTTATAGAATCTCTTTTACCACATATTGACAAAGGCGATATTATTATTGACGGCGGTAACTCTTTCTTTACCGATACGGACAGAAGAGAATCTTACTTACAAGAGAGAGGTATCAACTTTTTTGGAGCAGGGGTTTCCGGTGGTGCAAAAGGTGCCCGTAAAGGTCCAAGTATTATGCCCGGAGGTTCTAAATCTGCTTACGAGCATATTAAACCTATTTTTGAAGCGGTTTCCGCTAAATACAACGGAGAGCCATGTGTTGCCTATTTAGGTCCAAAATCTGCAGGGAATTATGTGAAAATGGTTCACAATGGTATTGAATACGGCTTAATGCAGCTGACTTCAGAAATATACGATGTACTTAAAAAAGGAGGCGATTACAATAATGATGAATTACATAGCACTTTTGCCAAATGGAATTCTGGTAGGTTACAATCTTTCTTAGTTGAAATTACATCTGAAATTTTTGAACAAGAAGATGATTTGACCAAAGGACGTTTAGTAGATCAAATTTTAGATAAGGCAAAGCAAAAAGGTACCGGTAAATGGACGAGCCAAAATGCGATGGACCTGGGTATACCTGTACCATCTATTGATGTTGCGGTAAGCATGAGAGAACTTTCCGCATTAAAAGACGAGAGAGTAAAAGCAGATGCACTTTATGATAGACCTACCGTTGCTCATATGGATAAAGAGAAATTAGAAGCGCTTTCCGAAAAGGCTTTGTACTTCTCTTTTATTATTACCTATTCTCAAGGATTGCACCAATTGGCAGATGCATCAAAAGAATATGGTTACAATTTAGACATTGCCGTAATTGCAAAAATTTGGAGGGCAGGTTGTATTATTCGTGCAGGTTTATTGGCTGATATTACCGAAGCTTTTAAAGCTGAGCCAACACTACCGAACCTTTTACTTTCTCCTAATTTTGTAAGCAAAATAAAAGAAACGGTAGATGCGGCTAGAGAATTAGTGGCATTTGGAGCACAAAACGGAATTCCTTTACCAGGGCTTTCAAATTCACTTACTTATTTTGATGCCTATACTTCAAGTAAATTACCTTTAAATTTAATACAAGCGCAACGAGATTATTTTGGTTCTCATACGTATGAGCGTTTAGATCGTGAAGGTATTTATCATACAGAATGGGAAGATTAAAAAATAACATTTGAAAAATATAAAGTTTATAGGTGGTATTTGTCTTTCGTTGGTTTTTGCTATGAACGTAATGTCATGCAAACAAAAATCTACGGAAAATGTTCCTGTTGAAATTTTAGACAACCACACCCTGAGCAGAAAGGCAAATACCATCTCAAACGATTCTCTAAAAAGACAAGTTTACGTACCTATTTATTCTGATATCTATAATCAAACAAGAGATACCAGAACTTTATTGACCGCTACTTTGAGCATTAGAAATACCAGTTTAAAAGATAGTTTGTTCGTAAGTAAGATCGACTATTACAATACAGAAGGTGATCTTGTAAGAAGTTATATAGACTCCCCTATTTACCTTACTCCAATGGAATCTATTGATTATGTCATTGAGCAACAAGATACATCTGGTGGTAGTGGAGCAAATTTTATGATTGATTGGTATTCCAAGAGAAAATTAAATCCATTATTTCAAGCTGTTATGGTGGGTGGTTTGGGAGCACAGGCATTTTCATTCACTACTGAAGGTATTGAAATTTTTGAATAATAGTACAAAACCTAATATTTACTCTAAAGTCCATTTTTCACACCTATTTTTATGTATACTGTTTATGTCATAGAATTATCAAAAAAAGTATACACCGAGAACAAAAAATTCAGGGAAGCCAATCCACAATTTAATGGGGTTCTTGAGTGCCTTTACGTTGGCATGACCAGTAAAACTCCAAAAGAACGTTTTGAACAGCATAAAAGTGGTAGTTTAAGCAAAAAAGGACACAATATTTCTTCAAAAATTGTAGAAAAATATGGCCTTTACTTACGTGGTAGTTTATTTAACCACATTGACCCTGTACAAACAAGAGCAGAAGCTTTAAAACTTGAAAAAGAGTTAGCACTGGAATTAAGAAGAATGAAGTATGCTATTTGGTTTAATTAGCCATAGCTTATTCTTTTGGCAAAGGCGTTACGGCATCTAATAGTTCGTCTTCCATTCCATAATATTTTAATGCGAAACCAAAGGCAATTACAGAAAGTATTATACCCACAAGAAACACCGTATAGGTCCACCTTAACAACCTATATTTTTCTTGTAGCACCTTGCCCAAGTAATACAGATCCATACTCAATGAATCATAAATAGATTCTTTGCTTTTTATGATATCCCTTAATTTTGCTTTAAAGTCCTTAATTTCCATAGTGTGGAAATTTCCAAAAAACAGATAATTCGTATCCTTTTTATTAATATCATTTTCAACCACCTCGGCATTATCCACTTTTGGTCTTGTAGCCAAAACCGACATTATCATTGAAGCTATACTAAATAGTACAAATATTACCGTGGGATAAATTAAGTATGAATTTGAAGGCGAGTCTAACTTAGGCAAAAGGTTAGCCAATAAGAGCGAAATTATAATGGCATTTACCGATAAAAGAATATTGGCTTTAGTATCTGCTATATCACTCAGTTTTATATGATTTCTAAGTTCTATTCGATATAATGATTGAATAGCCCTCTGCGGGCTCTCATCTTTTAATCTAGCCTTTAAAACTTCTTTCTTTTCTGTTTTTTCCGCCTTTTGTAATCTTGAGATCAAAGAAAGTATATTATCCTCTTTCTGCTCTTGCCAATTTTCCTTGGCATAATCAGAATAAAACCTATGCCTAACCCTAAGTTCTTCAACATAATCTAATCGCCAAGTATCTATATCAGGAACGGATTTATTAAAATTTTCAAGCTCAAGTCTTAATAGCTGTAACAATTCCTCAAAATCACTAGATGCATAAAACCAGGTTCGCACATCCTTCATAATTTTTTCTGATTCGCTTTTAGGTTCATCTTTGCCCCAAGCGCTCGTAATCAACTCCAATACCTTGTTGATATTTTCATTATCTATACCATTATTTTTTAAAAAATCCGTGGCTAAGTTTAAGCTTTCGTTTAAATGATTTTCATAATTCACCGCAAAACCAGAATGCATAAACCACGTTGCAATTAAAATAGAATTGACCTCAACATTGGTAAGATCAGTTGTTTCCAATATTTTCTTTGCCTTGCTTATAGACTTCATGGCATAACCCTGGGTATGAAAAAGAAAATTCTTGTTCATTTGTTCCGCCAATAAATTCTTAACGTATTTTTCAGTTGTATTTACTAGTTTGTTGGTCATAATATTCCTTTATAATTGCCCTTAATTACCATTACACTGCCTAGATTATATCTTATTGGAGCTTATTTATTAACACAGTCAAAGCATTCCATTTCCTCATTGGTCATCTCTATATCTTCTGAACCTTTTAATGCTGTAGTCAGTTTTTCACTTTTATCCAATTGATCATAAAATTGCCCAGCATATTCCACAAGTTGATTGCGCCTATGTTTAATTTTTGATATCAATTCCTTTCCATCTAATTCAAAAATAGATTCCGGCCATACTGAAAAAGATTCCTCTATAACTTCATCTGTTAACAGCAATTGTAATTTTTCCGCCTCATTCTTAAATGTGATTCTTGGGATGCCTCGCATAAAATAAATATCGAACGAAGAAATCAATCCCGGTAAAAAATCTATTTCATTTTCAAAGCTTTGAACTTCCGGCAAAAAGACATTATTAGATATAAGTGTCGGCAGTATTCCTTCTAAATTAAAAAAGGCATTATCTCGATCACATGGTAGCGGTGTTGCCAGAAAAGAATCGCCCCTATTTTCAAGTGCCCATCCCCATTGCTTGGCATGCCTATCCCAATCCCCTATCAACAAATCAAACAATCTTGCCTTTACCAGTGCTTCGGAATTAAGAACTACTTTGTTTGAGTTCTTAATTTTAAGCTTTTGTAGGTTATCGGTATCTATAAGAGAATCAACATTCTTTAATTCTAACCACTGAGCATTTCCTTCGGTTTCATACTCTAAGAGAAACAACCTATTACCAAATTTATCATTATACTCTGCAAGCTGCTCTTGCTTTGGGACAAACACTAATTTTGGCCTAGTATTCAATATTCCCGCCTTATCTGAAAGTTTAGCAACAACTAATGCCGCATAAGGGTGCTGAGCCGATATACCGTCAACAATTATGTTTTCTATTCCCAAAGTCTCCGCTACTTTAGGCACTAAAGGAGATGGGTCTTTAGTCACACTTCTTAATGTCATTAACACACCATTTTCTAGTTGTAATTTTAAAGAATGTGTCTGGTTGCCTCCTCCTTCTTCCATGATTGTTACCTTACCTTCCATTTCGTTTAGAAACAAAATTGGAACCTTTACCGGAGTAGACCAGGCTTTTCTATATTGCTCGCCTTGCATTATGGTTTTGACCCCATTGCCTTCGTATAAAGTGCTTGCTGCAACCAATACTGAATCATAATCCCGAAAATTAATTTGATCAACATCGGGCAATTCTAAAATCTCACAAGTCTTAAATGATTTTGAAGTACTTGATAGCGAAAAATAAGTCATCACCAAAAAGACCAACACCAAAACCCCAAGACCTAATAGTAATTTTTTCAACACATACTCTTTTAATTCCTTCAAGTTTACCTATAAAATCAAAAACTAGATTACCTGATAAAATTAATTTTTAACCGTAAAAACAGCCTTATCACAATTCCCTCACAAACAATGTATTTATTGAATATATATTGTTAAATTATTGATTATATACTAGATTAAATACTCGTTTTATTTTATTTTAATAATCAACAAAGAAATACACCTAATTATCATGAATGGACTAATAATGGATTACCCCCTAACTACGACCACCATATTAAATTATGCAAATAGTGCTTTTCCTGATAAAAAATTAATATCATACTTACCCGATGGTTCTAGACATGAGTATTCTTACGCACAGCTTTACAAACGCTGTTGTCAATTAGCCAATGGGCTAAGAAATAAATTAGGAATTGAGAAAGGTGACATGGTCGGTACTTTCGCTTGGAACCATTATCAGCATGTTGAACTATATTATGGAATTCCAGGTATTGGTGCTGTTTGTCACACTATAAATATTAGACTATCAGCTCAGCAAATAGAATTTATTATCAACCATTCTGAAGATAAAGTCATTTTTGTGGACGCTACTTTAGTTCCTCTTTTAGAAAAAATTGCACCTAAACTAGAAACCGTTGAAAAATATGTAATAATAAACGCCACAAAAAACTTTAGCACCAGCCTT
The DNA here is from genome assembly GCF_002362375.1 of Maribacter sp. UBA3344. Classification (NCBI taxonomy): domain Bacteria; kingdom Pseudomonadati; phylum Bacteroidota; class Flavobacteriia; order Flavobacteriales; family Flavobacteriaceae; genus Maribacter; species Maribacter sp. UBA3344. Next base: position 235,793 of record NZ_DERI01000008.1, read on the forward strand.
GGCAACATTGTACATTATGAAGATTTAATTGGCGAACAGTTAGACACCATAGATTGGCCCGAAATAAATGAAAACGATGCAAGTGGCATGTGTTACACAAGTGGAACCACAGGCATGCCTAAAGGTGTACTATACTCCCACAGGTCTACATATTTGCATGCTATGACAATTCTTTCACCCAATGCCGGCAATTATAATTTTAGTGATAAAATTTTATTAATTGTACCACAATTTCATGTCATGGCTTGGGGATTTCCATACATGTGCCTACTGACTGGTTCTGATATGGTGATGCCATCTCTTCATTTACAACCTAAGGCAATCATTAATATTCTTGAAAGTGAACAGATTAACAAAGCAAATGGCGTACCGTCTATTTGGAGAGGGGTGTACGAAGAAATGAAAAAAAATCCGCCCAAAACAAAATTAGCCTTAGAAGAATATTTGGTAGGTGGCTCTGCCCTCTCTGCAAGTCTAATAGAGAATTTTGAAAAAGATTTTGGGATAAAAGGTGTTCAAGCATGGGGAATGACGGAGACATCTCCTTTAGGTACCGCTAGTAGACTACAGAAAAAGCATGAAAAATTGACCAGAAAAGAACAATTGAAAATTCGTGCTAAACAAGGATTTGAATTTCCTGGAATAGAAATGAGAATTATAGATGAAAATGGAAATATAGCACCTAGAGATGGTGAAACCATGGGCGAATTACAAGTTAAGGGAGCCTGGGTCATTAAGTCTTATTTTAAGACTAATAGCCGAGATAACTTTACTGACGATGGATGGTTCAAAACTGGAGATGTGAGCACCATTGATGCTGATGGATATATGCAGATTACCGATCGCACCAAAGATTTAATAAAAAGTGGAGGTGAATGGATTTCAAGTGTAGCTCTAGAATCTGCCCTAATGTCTCATTCCAAAATTAGCGAAGCCGCCGTAATTGCTATTCCTGACGAAAAATGGTCTGAAAGACCCTTGGCAACTTTAGTTTTAACCAATGAAAGTAGTACTATTTCTAGCGAAGAATTGAAAGAATATTTATCTAAAGACTTTGCAAAGTATCAAATACCAGATCAATACATTACCATAAAACAGATACCAAAAACAAGTGTAGGGAAATTTGACAAGAAAGAAATAAGAAGGTTGTATGCAGAAGGAAAACTCTAAATTTTAGAGTTTTCCTTTGCTTTACAGTATTAGTCAAATTACAAGACTATTTACTTAAATACATTTTACGTCTAGCGTAAAGATTGTAAAATTCATCATCCTTTAGGCTGTCAATAAATAAAATACTTTCTCCCGTACTCTTCATTTCAGGTCCTAAATTCTTGTTCACATTTGGGAATTTATTAAAAGAGAATACTGGTTGCTTAATTGCAAATCCTTCTAATTGAGGATTAAAGTTGAAGTCTTTCACCTTCTTCTCCCCTAGCATTACCTTGGTCGCATAATTCACATAAGGTTCTTTATAAGCCTTTGCAATAAATGGTACCGTACGAGATGCTCTTGGGTTTGCTTCAATGATATAAACGACATCATCTTTAATGGCAAATTGAATATTTATAAGACCTACTGTATTTAATGCCAAAGCGATTTTCTTAGTATGATCTTTTATTTGTTGCATTACAAATTCTCCAAGATTAAAAGGAGGCAAGGTTGAATTAGAATCACCTGAGTGAATTCCACATGGCTCAATGTGCTCCATAATCCCGATAATATAAACATCTTCTCCATCACAAATAGCATCTGCCTCAGCTTCAATTGCACCATCTAGATAATGATCCAACAACAGCTTATTATTTGGTATTTTTCTAAGCAACCCAACTACATGCTCTTCTAATTCCTGTTTATTAATTACAATTTTCATGCCTTGACCACCTAAAACATAAGACGGTCTTACCAATAATGGAAAATCCAGCTCATCAGATAGGGCCAACGCCTCTTCTGCAGTTTCCGCAACACCAAACTGTGGAAAAGGAATATCATTTGCTTTTAAAAGATCGGAGAAGTTTCCTCTATCCTCTGCTAAATCTAGAGCCTCAAAACTAGTTCCAATAATCTTAATCCCATATTTAGACAATTTTTCAGCAAGCTTAAGTGCCGTTTGCCCTCCTAGTTGAACAATTACTCCTTCTGGCTTCTCATGACGGATAATATCGTAAATATGCTCCCAGAATACCGGCTCAAAGTACAATTTGTCGGCAGTATCAAAATCAGTAGATACAGTCTCTGGGTTACAATTGATCATGATGGTTTCATAACCACATTCAGCTGCTGCCAATACTCCATGTACACAACAATAATCGAACTCTATACCTTGACCGATTCTGTTTGGTCCTGAACCAAGAACTACTATTTTCTTTTTATCAGTAACTACACTGTCATTTTCCACATAACGCGTACCATCTGGCTTTTCAATTTCAGCTTCAAAAGTAGAATAATAGTATGGCGTCATAGCTTTAAACTCAGCTGCACAAGTATCAACCAACTTATATACCCTATTAATATTGAGTTCTGTTCGCTTATTGTATACTTCACTCTCATAACAATCTACCATATGCGCGATTTGTCTATCGGCAAATCCTTTTTGCTTTGCTTCTAACAACAAATCTTTTGAAAGCGTAGCAATGGTATATTTTGAAATTTCTTTTTCCAAAAAGTGCAGTTCCTCATACTGCTTTAAGAACCACATGTCAATCTTAGTGATTTCATGAATGCGACTTAATGGAATACCCATTTGGATAGCATCATAAATTACAAAGACGCGATCCCAACTTGGTATAGTTAGTTTACTAATGATCTGCTCATAATTCTTATAGCCCTTACCATCTGCACCTAAACCGTTTCTCTTAATTTCTAAGGATTGGGTTGCTTTGTGCAAGGCTTCTTGAAAAGAACGACCTATTCCCATTACCTCTCCAACAGATTTCATCTGAAGACCTAAGGTACGGTCAGAACCCTCGAACTTATCAAAGTTCCATCGTGGAATTTTTACGATTACATAATCCAACGTTGGCTCAAATAACGCCGATGTAGACCTTGTAATTTGATTATCCAATTCATCTAAAGAATAACCTATAGCTAATTTTGTAGCAACTTTTGCAATAGGGTAACCGGTAGCTTTTGAAGCCAAAGCAGATGACCTAGATACACGTGGGTTAATTTCAATAGCTATAATATCCTCTTCCTCATCTGGACTCACAGCGAACTGAACGTTACACCCTCCTTCAAAGTCTCCAATACTACGCATCATTTTAATGGCCATATCACGCATTTTCTGAAAAGTCCTATCGGATAATGTCATAGCTGGGGCTACTGTAATGGAATCTCCGGTATGTATACCCATTGGATCCATATTTTCAATAGTACATATAATAACTACGTTATCATTTTTATCACGTAAAAGCTCTAACTCATACTCTTTCCACCCCATAAGGGCTTTATCTATCATTACCTCGTGTATGGGTGAAATTTCCAGACCGTAACTTAACTGTTCGTCAAAATCCTCCGGTTTATATACTATAGATGCACCTGCACCACCAAGAGTATATGAAGCTCTAATTACTAAAGGAAAACCAAACTCTTGAGCAATTTCTTTTCCTTTCAAGAAAGAGGTCGCAGTGGCTTGTGGTGCCATGCCCACTCCTATTTTCAACATCAACTCTCTAAACTGTTCCCTATCTTCAGTAATATTAATTGCATCAATATCAACACCAATCAATTCTACTCCAAAATCTTCCCAAATTCCTTTTTTATCCGCCTCTATACACAAATTCAATGCAGTTTGACCTCCCATTGTTGGTAAAACGGCGTCTATTTGCGGATGCGCTTTTAAAATTTCTACAATAGATTTTGTGGTAAGTGGCTTTAGGTATACGTGATCCGCCATTGACGGATCTGTCATAATAGTTGCCGGGTTACTATTTATCAAAATAGTTTCAATACCATCTTCACGTAATGAACGTAATGATTGACTACCTGCATAATCAAATTCACATGCTTGACCGATAACTATAGGACCTGATCCTATTAATAAAATAGAGTTTAAATCTTTTCTTTTTGGCATTTTATAACAATTTAATATGGGAATTGGACAAAAAAAAGGTGTTACTTTCAGAAAAGTAACACCTAAATATTTTTAAAACAATGAAATCATTATTTTTTGTGGCTTGGTTCAGAGGAAACAGTTAATTTCTTTCTTCCTTTTGCTCTTCTTCTTGCAAGAACTTTTCTTCCATTTACGGAAGCCATACGCTCACGAAAACCGTGTTTGTTCTTTCTTTTTCTCTTTGATGGTTGAAACGTTCTCTTGCTCATCGCCTATATAATTAAATGCTTTGTATTAATTTTGAAATTTGTCCTTTTCAAGGGACAGGTAAAACTGGGCGCAAATATACAAAGAGTTTTTGCTTTAGCAAGGGTTATGAAAAAAAATATTTTTATAAATCCGTACGTCTCAAAACCAAGCTTTTGATTAATTTTGCCCGAACTGAAATTTAGCGCCGTAATCACTATATTTTAATAGGGTTTCAATAAAAACCCAAAACTTTTCTTAACTATCTATTAGATCAAAATAAATTAAATATGTTCAATAAAAATTTAAAATTAATCATTGCAGGACTTATAATTGCCTATGCCGTGTACCAATTTATAGAAGGTAATATAGGAAATGGTATATTTCTAATCCTACTTTCCTTAATTTTTATATTTCTTTATTTTAGAAATGAAATTATTCTTTTAGCATTTTTAAGAATGCGTAAGCAAGATTTGACCGGAACTAAAAACTGGTTAGACAAGATTAAAAATCCCGAGGCTGCACTAACCGTTAAACAACAAGGTTATTACAATTACCTGCACGGTATCATTTTTTCACAGACCAATTTGACCCAAGCGGAAAAATACTTTAAGAAAGCCTTAAAGCTTGGTCTAACGATGGATTACGATGTAGCCATGGCAAAACTAAGCTTAGCTGGTATATCTATGCAGAAACGACGTAAAAGAGAAGCAACTACTCTTTTGAACGAGGCTAAGAAATTAGACAAAAACAACATGTTGACCGATCAAATTAAAATGATGCAGCAACAGATGAAAAAAATCTAATTTATCATTTACCTATATGATAATACCCCTTGTTAGGTATTTCAATAGCATACTTCTTACGAGAACTATTATTTAAATGCGCCTCTCTCAACCATGGGTTATGGCGCTTTAATATTTTGTAGTTTATCTCATATTCTTGAGCAAAATCCGCAAAATCACTTACAGGCTCATCTATTTCTACAGTGAACGTTGGCACAGCTTCATACATATCCTCTTTTTCTATATGAAAACCATATTTTTCAGGATTAGACAGTATTTCTTTTATTGCCATAATTCTAAATACATATCTACCGGTTTCACTACCCAATAACAGATCCCAATAATTATCTACTTGCTGTATGCCCATATATTTGTTAATTGCTCCTGGACCGGCATTATATGCCGCAGCGGTCAAAGCCCAACTTCCATATTTATTTTTCCATCTATTTAAATACTTACACGCAACTTCTGTTGACTTCTCTAAATGGTAGCGCTCATCTACATTTGAATTAACTTCTAGACCATACTCCCTGCCCGTATCTCTCATTATTTGCCAGAAACCGGTAGCACCTGCAGGAGACACCACATTGGTTAAACCACTTTCTGCAACTGCCAAATATTTAAAATCATCTGGAATACCATTTTTTGCCAAAATAGGTTCTATTACCGGAAAATATTTATGAGCCCTTTTTATAAGCAATACTGCATTTGACTGCCAATAGGTATTTACCAAAAATTCCCTATCAATACGTTCTAAAATTTCCGGGTCTTCTTGAGGAACCACCTCTCCTGCAAAATTTAAGTTTTCAGGAATTTCTATGGATGATATTTTATATGATTTAGCTACATTTTTTTGAACACTATCATTAACCACAACATTATCTACTACAGCCGTATTGTTGGTATTACCCACCGCAAATATCAATGTACCCGCAACAAAAACAACCCCTAACAACATCAATATATTCTTAATAGTTTTCATGAATTCTATATTTTAAATTATTTCTTCCGATTATAAGTCTACCAAAGGTATATATAGAACTATCTTATTCCAAAATAATTGTTGGCAAGTTCTCGTTAAACCATTTTGCCCTATGTATGATCATGGTATGTGTCCCATTCTTAACAGGTATACAATGAGCAATATTTCTCATGGGAAACACCGTGTCTTTCTCCCCATGAATATGAACCAAATTATCACACGGTACTTCTTGCTTCCAATTCACCAATTCATGTATGCACCAATCTATATAACCCTTATCCCTTACGGACAAATATCGTTCGTATAAAGACAACCTTTTTATCACACTTTCACCAAATGCATATTTGGCAACTAATTCCACATTGTTGACGAGCCCGGTAGGAAGCAATTTATGAATACTGGTATATCTTGCAAATAACATCCTTTTAGGTAATTCAAATCTCGATTTTACACTTGAAACAATAATAACCTTATTTACTTGGATATATTTGACCATTTCTTGCACCAAAAGACCACCCAAGGAAACACCCAGTAAAACCACATTATCCTCTTTTACCTTTTCGCTCATTTTCTTTGCATAATCAGTAAAGGATATACCCTTTGTAGGAATATCCCACTCCAGCAAATGCACTACAAATGTCTCTTCCGGTAAATTTAAATATTCAAAAATTGAAGAACTCGCAGCCATACCCGGCATACAATACAAATGAATTTTATTATCTTCCATAGCCATGAAACGTAGTAAAAACTAGGAAATTAAGTATTTTTTAACTAGTTTTGTAAGAGAATGTGAAAAACACTTTCTTTTCATTGTGTTTTAATCTTTATAGCATTTCTAAACGACAAAATTACGATTTGAGAACATCGTAATTTTTTTGTCTAACAACAACACTAAAATTACCTATATGAACGATGTTATCATTAATGACAATTCTTTTCTGCGCCAGTTTGAAACTACGGTAAACGGTCATCTTGCTAGAATAGAATATTCTTCTCAAGAACGAAAAGTCTTTCTTACCAAATTGGTAGTTCCAGAAGAAATTACAGACGAAAGTTTTAGGGAAAACTTCATCAAAGCCGTTCTAAGTATTATTCAAGAAAGAAATCTTAGAGTTGTTCCAACAAGTCCTCATATTGCAGGATTTCTACGTAAAAATAGAAGACAATACAAAGAGATGCTACCTATAGGTATACGCATCTAACAAAATTTAAAAGCCTTTCTTCGGAAAGGCTTTTTTTTTTACGCTTCAACTTCTACTTTTACAAAATTGAACCTAACCAATCCATCATTGTCTATTTCTGTTAGCTTCACTTTATGCAAGGTATTAACCAACGACGGATTCCAGGGTGATTTCACCTTAACATAATTCTCCGTGAATCCATGAATATAACCTTCTTTATTCTCGCCTTCAAATAAAACAGTAAGATCATTACCTAATTGACTTTCATAAAAAGCCCTTCTTTTCTTTACAGACAAACCTCTTAACATTTTGCTTCGCTTGTTACGCACTTTATTAGTCACTACCCCATTCATTGTGGCAGCTGGCGTATTATCTCTTTCCGAATAGGTAAAAACATGTAAATATGAAATATCCAAATCATTTAAGAAATGATAGGTCTCTAAAAAATGCTCTTCGGTCTCTCCCGGAAAACCTACAATAACATCAACACCAATACAGCAATTTGGAATTACCTCCCTAATTTTTGCAACGCGCTCCTTATAAAGATTGGTCATATACCTACGCTTCATTAATTTCAAAAGATCATCACTACCGCTTTGTAATGGTATATGAAAATGAGGTACAAAAATTTTACTTTGAGCAACAAACTCAATGGTTTCGTTTTTCAAAAGATTGGGCTCAATTGAAGAGATTCGTAGCCTATGAATACCATCTACATCATCCAACGCCTTTACCAAATCTAAAAAAGTGTGTTCGTGCTTTTTATTACCGAATTCACCTTTACCGTAATCGCCAATATTTACTCCTGTCAATACTATTTCCTTAATACCTTGTTCAGATATATCCGCAGCATTTTTCAGTACATTTTCCAAGGTATCACTTCTAGAAATTCCACGAGCAAGCGGAATTGTACAATAGGTACATTTATAATCACAACCATCTTGAACCTTTAAAAAAGCTCTGGTTCTGTCACCAATTGCATAGCTACCTACATAAAAGTCGGCGTCGGCAATTTCACAAGAATGCACTTGACCATGATCATTTTTAGTTAAATCGTTTATATAGTCGGTTATCTTAAATTTTTCGGTAGCACCCAACACAAGATCAACACCATCAACATCTGCCAGCTCTTCAGGTTTTAATTGTGCATAACAGCCAACAGCGGCCACAAAGGCATCTGCATTTATTTTCTGAGCTTTTTTAACAATGGTCTTAAATTTCTTATCTGCATTATCTGTTACAGAACATGTATTTATTACATACATATCTGCTTTTTCAGAAAAATCAACCCTTTCAAATCCTTCATCTGCAAAACTACGGGCAATTGTAGAGGTTTCCGAAAAATTCAACTTACATCCTAAAGTGTAAAATGCCACTTTTTTCTTCATCTAATCTTCTCTTTTGAGAATGCAAAAATACTTAAACTTCAACTAGTTTAAAAAAATACAACTAATTGATATTCAGATTTAAAGACTTAATACTTTCTCCATTTTTTAGTTATCTCGAATACATGGGTAAGAATATCGGCTTCAATTTCATTGAACTCCACCCCTCTTCTAGCCATCATTACCTTAGCAGCATCAAATGCTTTTGCAGGCTGATAAGCTGTAAAACCAGAAGCTCCGCCCCAACTAAAACTAGGAACAAAATTTCTAGGAAACCCCGGCACATAAATATTGGAATTAACCCCAATTACAGTTCCCGTGTTGAACATGGTATTAATGGCCGTTTTACTATGATCACCCATCATTAAACCGCAAAATTGGAGACCTGTTTGCTCAAAACGCTCTGTAGCGTAGTCCCACAAGCGCACTTTTGCGTAGTTATTCTTAAGGTTAGAGTTATTGGAATCCGCACCAATATTACACCACTCTCCCAATACCGCATTACCCAAATAGCCTTCATGACCTTTACTGGAATAGCCAAAAATAACAGAATTACTAACTTCACCACAGACTTTACTATAGGGACCAATAGTTGTTGCCCCGTAAAGCTTACCTCCCATTTTTATTATTGCATTGTTACAAAGTGCAAGAGCACCTCTTACAAGGCTTCCTTCCCAAATTTCAGCATTCTTACCTAAGTAAATAGGTCCGTCCGTTGCATTTAAAATACTGAATTCAACTTTTGCCCCTTCTTCAAGAAATATACGCTCAGGATGTATTAATTGATTGGTTTCCGAAATAGGCTGACTCTTTCTTCCTTTTGTAATAAAATCAAAGTCCGATTGCAAAATGTCCGCATTCTTATCAAAAATATCCCAAGTATTATTGATCTGGACTAAATCATTATTAAATTCTACAATAGAAAATGAAGCCAACTCTTCCGCCCCTTTAACATGACTACTACAATAAGCAATCATTAAATTTTTGGATTTCAAGACTTGCCCATCTTCCAATGTATTTAAGGCATTTACCAAACCTGGAGTAGGCAAAACCGATGCATCTATAAATACATTTTCACTTTCAATATTAACGGGATATTTAATGCTTAAATAATCTTCTGTAAGGGAAGAAACAGCCACTTTCAAATAAGCTTCCCACCTTTCTCTCAAAGTCAAAATACCAACTCGAATTTCCGATACCGGACGGGTAAAAGTAAATGGTAATAAATGATCTCTACGCGGACCATCAAAAAGAACAAAGTTCATGCTAGATGATTTTTTTCAAAATTAACAATTATCCCTTGAGCATTTTTAAATAATGGATGACTTCCATTATATAAAAGTTAAAAGAAAAAGAAACGCCCTCGAAAAAAAATTCGAAGGCGCTATATTTATAAAAGAAAGAAAAAAATTATTTCTCTTCTTTCGAGAATTTCTTGTACTTGTTCTTGAACTTATCAATACGACCAGCTGTATCCAATAATTTGGCTTTACCAGTGTAAAAAGGGTGAGAAGTTCTTGAGATTTCCAATTTAACCAATGGATACTCAACACCATCAACCTCTAAAGTCTCTTTAGTATCCGCTGTAGATTTTGTTAAAAATACCTCTTCGTTAGACATGTCCTTAAAGGCCACGATTCTATAATTTTCTGGGTGTATATCTTTTTTCATTTTAAAAACTTTAACGCACCCATTCCGACGGGCACTCATTTTAAGGCTGCAAAAATAGTGAAAATCTATAAATGAACAATTACAAATCGTAAAAAAATCAAAAATAATATTTCATCACATTTGTAACAAAATTGAGGACCACTATACTAATAGATAAAACAACCTATAATCTCTTTATACAATGGAAGAAAATCAACCCAAAACAGGAAAACTTGCACTTATTTTTGGAGGGCTTTCAGGAATTACTGGAATAGTCTTTTCCGTATTACTTTATTTAATGGACATGCAATATGAACAAGGGTTTGCAATTCAAGTAATACAATTTCTTATTCTAGCCACATTTGTTGTTCTTGCTATAATCCAATTTAAAAAATCTAATTCTGGATTACTTAAGGTTATAGAAGCGGTCAAAATCGCTCCTGGAGTAGCAGTTATAAGCTTTATAATAGGTATAATTTGGTTTCTTCTCTTCTCAAATGTGATAGAACCAGACTTCATGGCTAAAAGCGCCGAAATTGCAAAAGTTAAAACATTAGCCGAAAATCCTAAAATGACTCCTGAACAATTTGATCAGGGTATGAAAATACAACAAGATTTCTTTTGGGTATTAATGTGTGTTTTTATGCTTATATCTGCAATTTTCGCTACTATAGTAGGATTAATCACCGGATTAATTCTGAAAAAAGAAGATGCAGCTTATTAATACTAAGTAATTGTAGTATTTTTGGAGAGAATACCAGAAGTCGCGCATGCAATTATCAATAGTAATTCCGTTACTTAACGAAGAAGAATCACTTAAAGAACTTCATGATTGGATTGTATCTGTAATGCAATCCAATCATTTTTCTTACGAAATACTTTTTGTAGATGATGGCAGTACGGATAATTCTTGGAAGATCATTACAGAATTATCACAACAAAACCCTTCTGTAAAAGGAATTCACTTTTTACGCAATTTTGGAAAATCCCAAGCATTACATGCCGGTTTTAAAGCCGTAAGTGGCGATGTCATTATTACCATGGATGCCGATTTACAAGACAACCCTGAAGAAATTCCCGAGTTATATCATATGATAACCCATGAAGGTTACGAATTGGTATCTGGCTGGAAAAAGAAACGTTACGATTCAATCATTTTTAAAAACACTCCTTCAAAACTATTTAACTGGGCCGCAAGACGCACTTCTGGAGTGCGCCTACATGATTTTAATTGCGGACTTAAAGCCTATGCTAAAGATGTGGTAAAGAACATTGAAGTATCTGGTGAAATGCATAGGTACATACCTGTATTGGCAAAAAATGCGGGTTTTTCAAAAATTGGAGAAAAAGTTGTAAAACACCAAGCACGTAAATACGGTAAAACAAAATTTGGAATGGAACGTTTCATCAATGGTTTTCTAGATTTATTGACCATTTGGTTCGTTTCTAGATTTGGCAAAAGGCCCATGCACCTTTTTGGAGCTTTGGGCGTTTTAATGTTTTTAATTGGATTTGGATTTGCAATATATTTAGGTATTGACAAGCTATTTATAAATAAATTCGGCAGGTTAATTACAGACCGACCACAATTCTATATTTCCCTAATAGCCATGGTCATTGGAACCCAATTGTTCCTGGCCGGTTTTATTGGAGAAATATTAATACGTTCTAAAAAAGAAGAAAAGAGATATATTATTTCCAAAGAATTGAATACGACTCTTTTAGAATAATAAAATTCTCATTAACTTAAATGCACATAAAACTATAAACCTATGGATAACATCCTAGATACCGCAAAAACCTGGCTAACCGACTTTTTTGATCCAGCCGTAAAAAAAGAAATTGAGCACCTAATTGCCAACGACAAAGAAGAATTGAACGACCGTTTCTATAAAAATATGGAATTTGGAACCGGTGGAATGAGAGGCGTTATGGGTGTTGGCACCAACAGAATCAACAAATACACTCTAGGTAAGAGCACGCAAGGCCTTAGCAACTATTTAAACAAAGTATACAAAGGCGAAGAAATCAAAGTAGTCATTGCTTTTGATTGCCGTAATAACAGCGATACGCTGGCAAGAACGGTTGCTGAAGTATTTTCTGCAAATGGTATAAAAGTTTTTCTTTTCTCAGAATTACGTACCACACCAGAACTTTCATTTGCCGTTAGGCATCTAAATTGTCATGCAGGTATTGTTTTGACCGCATCTCACAATCCACCAGAATATAACGGATATAAAGTGTATTGGACCGATGGCGGACAAATTGTTCCACCACAAGATGGGGAAATTATTTCTGAAATAAACTCGCTTGGTTTTGAGGATATTAAATTCACCCCTAATGACAGCCTTATTGAGGTAATTGATAAGGAAGTTGATGAGGCTTTTATTTCTCAATCTGTTGCTGCAGGTAATTTTAACGCTGCAGGGAAAGAAAATTTTAAAATTGTATTCACGTCGTTACACGGTACATCAATTACTGCCATACCAGAAGTTCTGAAAAGAGGTGGTTATGAAAATGTAACCATCATTGATGAACAAGCGAAACCAGACGGAAACTTTCCAACGGTTAAATCTCCTAATCCAGAAGAACCAGAAGCACTTTCAATGGCTGTAAAAAAGGCTGAAGAAATTGGTGCAGACATGGTTGTAGGTACAGATCCTGATAGCGACCGTTTAGGTATTGCCGTACGAAACCTTGACGGTGAAATGGAAATTGTTAACGGTAACCAGGCTATGGTACTTATGACAAAATTTCTTTTGGAGAAGAGAAAGGAAAAAGGATTCAAAGGAAATGAATTTATTGCCACAACTATAGTTTCCACACCAATGATGGAAGCCATGGCAAAAGCGTACGGTGTAGAATTCAAAACTTCTTTGACCGGATTTAAATGGATCGGTAAAATGATCAAGGACTTCCCTGAATCTGACTTTATTGGTGGTGGCGAAGAAAGCTTTGGTTACATGGTAGGTGATTTTGTTCGCGATAAAGATGCGGTTACCTCTACCCTATTGGCTTGCGAAATTGCCAGTCAAGCAAAAGCTAATGGCAGTTCTTTCTATAAAGACCTAATTCAATGTTATGTTGATTATGGTTTCTATAAGGAGCACTTAGTTTCTATTACCAAAAAAGGTATTAGTGGTGCAGAAGAAATTAAGCAAATGCTTAAAGATTTTAAAGAGAACCCAGTAGAATCAGTTGCTGGATCTAAAGTAAAGTGGATTGAAGATTACAATACTTCTACTGCCAAAAATGTACTGACAGGTGAGGAAAAAACTATTGATATTCCAAAATCCAACGTTTTAATCTACGAAACCGAAGATGGCACAAGAATTGCCGCTAGACCAAGTGGAACGGAACCAAAAGTAAAATTCTACATTAGTACCAATACAAAATTGGAAAAAACCGAAGATTATAAAAAAGTGGCGGCAGAACTTGACAATAAAGTCAAAAGCATTCTTGCTGAGCTTAATTTAGCTTAATGAACTATTTCAAAAAGATTCTTCGCTTTGCGAAGCCTTACAAGATATATGCAATTTTAAACATTATATCTAACATCTTTTACGCACTGTTTTCAACATTGGCAATGATATCATTATTTCCAATGTTGAACGTGCTTTTTAACCAAACGGAAAAAATATATACTAAACCAAAATGGAGCGGTATAACCGATCTAAAAGATTACGTAACAGATTCTCTAAACTTTTACATAACAAAACAAAGCCAGCAAACAGATTCAGGCGAAGTTCTTATGTACATGGTTGGGCTGATTATTACCATGTTTCTATTAAAAAATCTTTTCAATTATTTAGCAATGTATTTTATTACGTTTCTACGTAACGGTGTCCTTAAAGATTTACGTAATGAACTATATGATAAAACTGTAGAATTACCTATTTCATATTATTCTGAAAAACGAAAAGGTGATACTATTGCCCGTATAACTTCAGATGTACTAGAAATTCAACATTCGTTTCTATCTATATTGGAGCTAATCGTTAGAGAGCCCTTAACTATAATTTTTACGATTATAGCAATGCTCACCATTAGTCCGAAACTGACGTTGTTCGTTTTTCTGTTTCTTCCGTTATCTGGATTCTTAATTTCTTTGATCGGTAAATCGTTAAAACGTAAATCGGACAAAGTTCAACAAGAGCAAGGTTACTTCTTATCCATTTTGGAGGAAACTTTGGGGGGGCTTAGAGTTATAAAGGCGTTTAATGCAGAATCTGTATTCGCCAGAAAATTTCAATCTTCTACGAAAAGATTTTTTAATTTTTCGAACAGTTTGCTAAACAGACAAAACTTGGCTTCCCCAACAAGTGAATTTTTCGGAATTGCAGCCATTGGTGTAATTCTATGGTACGGTGGACAAATGGTTCTTGTTGAAAAAACACTTGAAGCTGAACTTTTTATAACTTACATGGCTTTGTCTTACCAAATTTTAACGCCAGCGAAAGCAATAAGTAAAGCATCTTACGGAGTTAAAAAAGGAAATGCTGCTGCAGAACGTGTTCTAGAAGTCTTAGAAACGGAGAACCCTATTTCCGAAATTGACAACCCTATTCAACAGGACAATTTCACCAAGGCTGTTAAAATCGATAATATTTCCTTTAAATATGAAGATGAATATGTGCTAAAAAACTTCAACCTAACCGTTGAAAAAGGAAAAACAGTAGCTCTTGTGGGGCAATCCGGAAGTGGAAAAAGTACTATCGCAAATCTTGTAACTAGATTTTACGACGTCAATGAAGGCGAAATCAGCATTGACGGAAACAATATAAAAAACCTAAACAAAAAATCGCTCCGAGGTCTGTTGGGTCTGGTTACACAAGACTCTATCCTATTTAATGATACGGTTAAGAACAATATTGGCCTAGGTAAGGAAAATGCCACTGACGAAGAAATTATAGCTGCCGCAAAAATTGCCAATGCACATGATTTTATAATGAATCTCCCAAAGGGTTACGACACTAATATTGGGGACAGCGGCAATAAATTAAGTGGTGGTCAGAAACAACGTTTATCCATTTCTAGAGCGGTTCTAAAGAATCCTCCAATTATGATATTGGATGAAGCCACCTCTGCCCTAGATACTGAAAGCGAACGTTTGGTGCAAGATGCGCTTGAAAAAATGATGAAGAACAGAACTTCTATCGTCATTGCACATAGGTTATCAACCATTCAGAATGCTGATACGATCGTGGTACTGCAAAAAGGAGAAATAGTTGAGCAAGGTACACATGCTGAACTTTTAGAATTAAACGGCACTTATAAAAAGCTGGTTGAGATGCAATCGTTGGCTTAACACATAAATATTGCTGAAAAATAAAAAAGCCATCTATAAAAGATGGCTTTTTTCATATTATCCGAATGATGTTTACCTCGCAACTTTAATATCTACTACCATTATTTCACCATTGTTACTTTTCATCTTAATGGCGCCTTTATGACCTGCTGCATTCTCAAATAAAACTACAACCGGGTAATCTTGTGGTCCCATTGCCTCATCCTCATTTTCAATAACTAAATCTATTAATTGACTACCTTCATTAATGGCATCAAATTCTTCTACCGTCATTTGATCAGCCGTATTTTCCATTTTTGTAGTTGTTGCTCCTTCAATTTGCTCATCTTGAAATAAATCATCGGGACTCATCCAAAACAAAAACCCTGGATTCGACGGACTCATATCATACCATGCCAAATCTATAGTAGCACCATTTTCAGCGTCAATTTCGTTATACGTATATATTTCACCTGTTATGGTTGAGAAAAATCTCTTTGTGTCCAAACCATTTGTGTCAACATCAAATGCTACGTTCTCATAAACCATAAAACTATCAAGTTCTTCGGCCTCCTCTTCAACAACTTCTTCCTCAGTTTCAGTTTCCGTTTCGGTCTCTGTTTCAGTTTCGGTTTCTGTCTCTGTTTCAGTTTCAGTTTCGGTTTCGGTTTCGGTTTCGGTTTCGGTTTCGGTTTCTTCAACTACATCAGTAATAATTACATCTTCATCACCATCACTACAAGAAATAATAGAGATTGATACGAACAAGATAAGCACATAGTAAAATTTTTTCTGTAAAATCATTAAATCTAATTTTGGTTTATCTTACAACGTAAAGAACCTTATTATATTGAAAATCTTCGTTATAATGATAATAACTCTTTTCAACAATTAAACCTTTGACTAAATTCATTGTCTAAGAATAAACAAACCTCAATTTTTGGTGATCGAAGAGGAAACATTAGTTATCGACTTAAAAACAAAGAGCAGACAAGCTCAGGCTTTTGAGGTATTGGTAAATACCTATAAAGAACGCTTGTACTGGCAAATACGTAGTATTGTTTTAAATCATGATGATGCTGATGATGTGCTACAAAACACCTTTATTAAAGTCTATAAAAATATAGACGGATTTAAAGGAGATAGTAAACTATTCTCTTGGATGTACCGTATTGCCACCAATGAAGCTTTAAATTTTATAAAACAAAAAGCAAAGTTACAGGGCGTATCGGACACCGACTACCAAGATAGATTGGTTGAAAATTTGGAAGCAGACGTTTATTTTGAAGGAGATGAAATACAACTTCAACTACAAAAAGCGATAGCCACGCTCCCTGAAAAGCAAAAATTGGTGTTCAATATGAAATATTTTCAAGAATTGAAATATGAAGAAATTTCAGAAATTTTAAACACCTCCGTTGGCGGATTAAAAGCATCGTATCACCTAGCAGTAAAAAAATTAGAACAGTATTTAAAAGAAGATTAAACCTTTTATACAATTGATTGTCAAACGTATATCATGAACAAAAAAAATAACATTCCGTTTAAAACTCCCAAAGGCTACTTTGATAGCTTTGAAGAAAGATTGATGGATAAATTGTCTCAACCAGAAAGTACTTTTCCAGAAGAAAGTGCATTCAAGGTGCCCGATAATTATTTTGAAACGTTCAATGACAGGCTACAAAACAAGCTTGATACAGAGACGAAGGTGATTCCTCTTTTCCCATACAAGAAAATTTTTGCCATAGCAGCATCTATAGCCGCAATTGCCATTATAGCTTTAGGATACAATTGGGACAGTAGCCAAGAACTAAGTTTCAATGATTTGGCAAATACCGATATTGAAGCCTATTTTGAAAATAATGATTTTGAATTATCTCCTTATGAGATAGCTGAAGTACTACCGGTAACCGATACCGAGTTTTCAGATTTTTTAAGCTCTCCTATTGAGAGTGATAACCTTCTAGATTACTTAAATGAAAATGTAAGTGATTTTGACGAATTAAATTTTTACGAAAATGAATAGACTTGTACTTATTATATTTCTGTTTATCACCACGCTTTCTTTTGGACAAAGAAACCAAAATTGGGAAAAAATAAACACGCTTAAAGTTGCCTTTATTACCGAAAAACTCTCTTTAAGCAGTAAGGAAGCACAAGATTTCTGGCCCGTTTACAACGAGTACCAAGAGAAAAGAAATGCCTTAAGGAAAAAGAATCACGACCAAATAAGAGGTAAAATAAAGGATGCCGATGCGCTTACCGAAAAAGAGGCGGAAAGTCTTTTAGCACTTCACATTAAAATTGAAGAAGAAGAGGAAGCATTAGACACTAAATTCTTAAAAGATGTCAGTAAGGTAATTACGGCAAAAAAAACACTGTTATTACTACGATCAGAAGAAGAATTCAAACGTCAATTAATGAAGCAGTATCGTCAAAACAAAGGTGGTAGATAACTACTTGAACACTAGTTTTGCTATGCGATTTTTACCCGCTGCATAAGCAACCGAATCGTTTTGAAAGCGCACGGTATAGAAAGATTCATTGGATAATTTTTTCCAACTTTCACCCATATCAGAAGAGTAAGATATGCCCGTAAAACCTACGGCAACGATTTCTTTACCTTTACTTCCTGGCACAAACTGCACACAACTTTTGTATCCCGGCTGTTTACCATCTGCCAGTAATTTCCAAGTTTTGCCCCCATCTTTTGTGATTGCTTTGTTCGCAGTTGAATTATCTGGCTTGGTGTAATCACCCCCAAAGGCTATTCCAAAATTTTTGTCATAAAAATCTATAGAATATATACCGTGTGTTGGTTCTGTATGTTGTATGGGTGTCTGATAAACTTCCCAAGATTTTCCTTTATCCGAAGAAAATAAAACCCTACCAGTTGTCGTCGCCATCCAAACCTTATCTCCAATTGATTTAATATTGGTATTGCTTGCCGCAAAGGCACCCTCGCCAATAATTCCTTCGGGCAATTGACTGCAAGGAACTTTAGTCCAGGTATTACCACCATCTTTAGTTACAATAACACTTAAGCAATCACCAACTTTATCACCTATTGCAATACCATCCATATCATTTAAAAAAGTCATGGCATCATAAAAAACATCCTCACCTTCCTCTTTATAAACTATTTCCATTCGTCCGCTATCACCTATTTTATAAAGTAATGCAGGAGATTCAATTGACAGCATGAAAAAATCTGTTGACGTATGGGCCACAGACCTAAAAGCAGGTATTCCCGTATGATATTTTTGAACGTTTGCCCTGATTTTACCAGAGATTAAATCTACTGTACCAAAGGTGCCCTTATTAGCTGCAAAAGCCACATTATTCCCCATAAGCTCAATTGCCCTGATACTTATAGAATCTGAATAAATAGTCTCAATTTTAACTGAATTAAAGGGCTTATGTTGCACACTTTCTGAACATGAAACCAATAAAATTACCAGAAGAATGACATAACGCATGTAAATAGGGTATAAAGTTTATCAAAAATAAATGGAATCGCTTCTAAAACAATACCTTTGCAGCCATAATTTTTTGGAGGACAAAAGCCTATATCAATAACATTGAATTCATTAACGGCTTCAAATCTTCTGACTAGTAACAATAACACTTCTAATGAAATTACACAGAAATTTGGTGTTTGCCGTAATAGACGCCTTAAACCTAATATTTAACGAAAACGAATATGCCGACAAGGTTGTTCAAAAAGTACTAAAATTTGATAAACGCTGGGGTTCTCGTGACCGTGGTTTTATTGCTGAAACAACTTATGAAATGGTTCGTTACAAACGTCTTTATACTGAAATAGCTGAAGTTAAAGCACCTTTCAGCAGACCAGACCTGTTTCGCATGTGGGCAGTTTGGGCTGTATTAAAAGGTATAAAATTGCCAGATTGGAAACAGATAGAACCTACACCGGAAAGAAGGATTAAAGGAAAATTCGATGAACTTTCTCAAATAAGAAAATTTAGAGAGGCTGTTCCAGATTGGATCGACGAACTTGGAGAAAAAGCTCTTGGTGATAAATTATGGACAGAAGAACTTGCTAAACTAAACGAGCCGGCAGAAGTAATTTTACGCACCAATACGCTGAAAACTGACAAAGAGACTTTACGAAAAGCGTTATTAGATGAAAATATAGTAGCAGAACCAATAAGAGGCTACCCTTCTGCGCTAAAATTAGTAGAAAGAGCTAATGTTTTTGTGACCCAAGCTTTTAAGAACGGAATGTTCGAAGTACAAGACGCATCTTCTCAACTGGTATCTGACTTTTTAGATATTGAACCAGGACAACGCGTGGTAGATACTTGTGCGGGTGCAGGTGGAAAATCATTACACTTAGCTGCTTTAATGGAAAACAAAGGGCAGCTAATATCCATGGATATTTACGGAAGTAAATTGAAAGAACTTAAAAGAAGAGCAAGAAGAAACGGCGCGCACAATATTGAAGTACGTGAAATAGATTCTACAAAGGTTTACAAGAAACTTTACGGAAGTGCAGATAGGGTTCTGATCGACGCACCTTGTACAGGATTGGGAGTACTTAGAAGAAATCCAGATTCAAAATGGAAAATGCAACCAGAGTTTTTAGACAAGATTGTTAAAACTCAACATGAAATTATTAGAAACTACAGTAAAATTGTAAAACCCGGTGGTAAAATGGTGTATGCAACTTGCTCTATTTTACCGCAAGAAAACAGTCACCAAGTCCAGTCTTTCTTAAAGTCTGAAGAAGGGAAAGATTTTACTTTGGTAAAGGACAAGAAAATCTATGCCTCCAAAAGTGGCTATGACGGTTTTTACATGGCTTTATTGGAGAAAAGCATATAAATCAATTATTAAAAAGGCTTTCGGTTTTTAAACAGAAAGCCTTTTTTTAAATAGACTTTTGACAACCTATTCCTTTAACGTTGGGTATTCAACACCTAGCTGTTCCAAATATGTATCGTATTTGGTTTCGTCGTAATAGTATTTTTCCAAAGCCGGTCTAAATTGATCCTGCTTGTCTTTATTTAAGTAAATAGGCGGCATATCACTTTCTGATATCATCGGCTGATATTTGGTTTCTTTTTGCTGTTCATTATTAAAATAATCCCATGCGCCTTTCATAAGTTCCGGCTTCAGTAAAAAGTCGATAATGGTCATAGCCTCTACCTTGGCTCCAGCAACCACTCCCTTATGTGCAATTGGCGTAGCCATGGCAATAGCATTACTCCAATGATGCCCCTGCAATCCGGGAATATTTGAAGGATACCTTAAAGTTACCGTTGGCACTTTCCATGAGATATCCCCAATATCATCAGAACCTCCGCTTATTGGATCAACTACCGGCAAACCTAAATCATCCAATTTAGTGGGCAATCCCTCTATTTTTTCCGAGTTCACTTCTGTCTGCACCGCTTTAGCCAATTTTTGGTCAGCGGCAGACCATTGCGGCAGACCAACTTCTTTTATATTATTATACATGGTTTCGGCAATTACCTTATTATAATGCCTTGGCCATGCCGTACCCAACACTTTAGACGTCATGGTCGTACCTGTCATCAACGCCGCACCCTTGGCCATATCATTGGCCATAGCATACATTTCCATGATTCCTTCATACTTAATATCCCTAAAGTAAAACCATATAGAAGCTTTTGATGGTACAACGTTTGGCTGATCTCCCGAATCCGTAAATATAGAGTGAGAACGTTTTAGCGGATGCAAATGCTCTCTCTTATAATTCCAGGCAATGTTCATAAGCTCCGCAGCATCTAAAGCACTTTTCCCTCTCCATGGTGAACCGGCTGAATGTGCTGCTTCCCCATCAAAACTATATTCAACAGAAATTAAACCTGTACCTCTAGTAGGACCGTAAGAAACTCCTAGATTGTTACCCACATGGGTAAAAATACACATATCAATATCATCAAAAAGACCGTCTCTTACGTACCATGCTTTAGCGGCGACCAATTCCTCTGCAATTCCCGGCCATACCAATAATGTTCCGCCAATATTTTCACGCTCCATAATTTTCTTGACCGCCAGGGCAGATGAAATATTCATGGGTATTCCAGAATTGTGACCTTCCCCATGCCCAGGAGCTCCTTCTACAATAGGTTTATGATATGCCACACCAGGATATTGAGACGCTTTTGGTATACAATCTACATCACTGCCCAAAGCAATTACCGGTCCGTCTCCATTACTCCACGTTGCAAACCAAGCCGTAGGTATACCTGAAATGGAATGCTCAATTTCAAATCCGTTCTCAGCGAGTATTCCCGTTAAATATTTAGAAGATTCAACTTCTTGAAACCCGAGCTCAGAAAAACTAAAAATTTTATCGACCATAACTTGCGATAATTTTTTGTTCTCCTCCACTAATACTGCAGCTTCAGATTTTAACTTTTCAATCTGTTTATTAGATCTTTTCTTTTGTGCAAATGTCCCCATTAAAGTAAACAAACAGCACATAAATGTACATAAGGTAGTTTTTTGTTTCATTTTAGTTTGAATTAGTTACTAAAAGGTACACAAATTCATTGGCACAAAATGCACTAGCCTTTATTTTTATCTAATTGAAAACTTATTTACCTTATTTTGAAGAAATAGGAATTTTACCCCAATTGAAATGATGTTATCAGAAAGTAGTGAAAAATTGGCTAAAAAAGGGGTAGTTGTTGATTTTGTGGTACTTCAACCACCTCAACTTTCTCTTTTGTTTGTTTTTGCCCCCATTTGGTCATTGCTTGAACTACAGGCAAAAGTGATTTTCCCAAAGGTGTTAACGTATACTCTACACGAGGAGGAATTTCCCCGTAAAGTGTACGATCAAGAATACCAGACCTTTCCAATGATTTTAATTGCTTACTTAGCATTTGTCTATTTATACCCTCAATTTCATTAAAAAGTTTATTAAAACGATTGGTTCCTTTAGAAACATGATAGAGAATAATAGGCTTCCACTTTCCACCTAACATATCCATACAATATTCAAGAGCCTTCGTTTCTATATTTTCTTTTGCCATGCTTTTTACTATAACTTCTACTTAATACAACGCTAAATCAGAATATTCTACATGAGTCTAAAAATCAAACTTAAATATATTTAAAAACGTTAATCTAAATTTTAGACTTAAAAGTAATACTTGAATAGGTGTTTTATTTTGATGGATAAAGATAAAACAATATCTCATTATTTTCATTAACAATCAGTGTTTAAAAGTGTTTTAAATTCCCGTAAATAGTAGCGGGTAAAACCTTAATTTTGTACTTTAAAAATCAATACCAGACACACGAAAATGATTCACTTTTTTGGGGAACCTACGAACAAGGTTTTTGCGGTACAGGCCGCTAAGGAGCTTTCATCAGAAGAAACAAATAAATTGATATGGTTGTTTGGCAACCAACCTAAAATAAATGCGGCGTCTCTAGACGCCTTTTTTGTTGGTCCGAGGGCCGCTATGATTACTCCTTGGAGTACCAATGCTACTGAAATTACTCAAAATATGGGTATTGATGGTATTATTCGCATTGAGGAATTCAATAGTGTAAAGGAAGACTTTATGGGATTTGACCCTATGATTTCTCAAAAATATAAGGTACTTGACCAAGAAATCTTTACTATAAATGTTGAGCCAAAACCTATATTGAACATAGAGGACATTAGCGCCTTTAACCAACAGGAAGGATTGGCTCTTAATGATGAAGAAGTTGCTTACTTAGACAATCTTAGTAAAAAACTAGGTAGAAAATTAACCGATTCTGAAGTATTCGGTTTTAGCCAAGTGAACTCTGAACACTGTAGACACAAAATTTTCAACGGTACTTTCGTTATTGATGGTCAAGAGATGCCTACTTCCTTATTCAAATTAATTAAGAAGACATCACAGGAATTTCCTAACGATATCGTTTCTGCATACAAAGACAACGTGGCATTCGTTAAGGGACCTAAAGTGGTACAATTTGCCCCCAAAAGTGCAGATAAACCCGATTTTTACCAAGAAAAAGAATTCGACTCCGTTATTTCCCTGAAAGCGGAAACACATAACTTCCCTACTACGGTAGAGCCATTTAATGGTGCCGCTACAGGTGCCGGTGGCGAAATTAGAGATAGATTGGCCGGTGGTAAAGGTTCATTGCCATTAGCTGGTACTGCAGTGTACATGACCGCATATAGCCGACTGGAAAAAAATCGTACTTGGGAGCAAGGCATGACAGAAAGAGATTGGCTGTACCAAACCCCAATGGACATATTAATAAAAGCCTCTAACGGTGCATCCGATTTTGGAAATAAATTTGGTCAGCCATTAATTTCCGGTTCGGTGCTCACTTTTGAGTATGATGAAAATTCCACTCCTTTTGATTCATCCGAAGAAAATAACACATCCACTTCAACAAGTAAACGAAGATTAGGCTTTGATAAAGTAATAATGCAAGCCGGTGGTATTGGTTATGGCAAAGTGGAACAAGCTATTAAGGCTGAGCCTGAAACTGGTAATAAAATTGTAATTCTAGGTGGTGACAACTACCGTATTGGTATGGGCGGTGCTGCAGTATCTAGTGCAGATACAGGAGAATTTAGTTCTGCCATAGAATTGAACGCCGTTCAACGTTCTAACCCAGAAATGCAAAAAAGAGCTGCAAACGCTATTCGTGGCATGGTAGAAAGTGATGAAAATACCATTGTCTCCATTCATGATCACGGAGCTGGTGGCCACCTTAACTGTCTTTCTGAACTTGTTGAAGAAACTGGTGGGAAAATAGATTTGGATAAATTACCAGTGGGCGACCCTACCCTATCTGCCAAAGAAATTATTGGTAACGAATCTCAAGAACGTATGGGTCTTGTCATCGGTAAAAAAGATATCGATTTACTAAAACGTATTGCGGATCGCGAGCGCTCACCAATGTATGAAGTAGGTGATGTAACCGGTGATGACCGTTTTACTTTTGAATCGAACACCAATGGTGCCAAGCCTATGGATTTGGAATTATCGGATATGTTCGGCAGCTCCCCTAAAACCGTAATGACAGATCATACGGTTGAACGCAATTACGCCAATGCCAATTATTCATTAGATTTTTTTCATGATTACCTTGACGCCGTTCTCCAACTAGAAGCCGTTGCCAGCAAAGATTGGCTAACGAACAAGGTTGACCGTTGTGTAGGTGGCCGTGTAGCAAAACAGCAATGTGTAGGTCCATTACAATTACCTTTGAACAATTGTGGTGTAATGGCTTTGGATTTTAAAGGTCAAGAAGGGATAGCCACTAGTATTGGCCACTCCCCCATTTCTGCACTTATAGACCCGTCTGCGGGAAGTAAAAATAGTATTGCGGAATCTTTGACCAATCTTATTTGGGCTCCTTTAAAAGACGGATTGGCTTCTGTTTCTTTATCTGCCAATTGGATGTGGCCATGTAAAAATGAAGGGGAAGATGCCCGTTTATATAAAGCGGTACAAGCGGTTTCTGATTTTGCTATTGAACTAGGTATTAATGTACCCACCGGAAAGGATTCGCTGTCCATGAAACAAAAATATAAGGATGGTGATGTCATTTCCCCAGGTACCGTTGTCATTTCCGCTGCCGGAAATTGTAATGATATTACCAAAGTAATAGAACCGGTATTACAAAAAGATGCTGGATCTATCTACTACATCAACCTTTCTAAAGATGCTTTTAAATTAGGTGGATCTTCATTCTCACAAACCCGAAATAGTATTGGTAACGAAACGCCTACAATTACAGACTCCGCTTACTTTAAAACTGTGTTCAATACGGTTCAATCTTTAATTAAAGATGATAAAATTGTTGCTGGGCATGATGTTGCCTCTGGCGGATTGATCACCACCTTTCTTGAACTGTGCTTTGCAGATACCAATTTAGGAGCAAACCTTGACCTTACCGCTTTGGGTGAGACCGATACTATAAAAGTTTTGTTCTCAGAAAATGCAGGTATTGTGTTGCAAGCAGAAGATGACAGTATTGAATCTGTTTTTGAATCGAATGCTATAGATGCCGTTAAACTAGGAACCGTTTCTAATGAAGCCGTCCTTACTATTAAAAATAACGGGATGGAAATGGGACTTAACATTGAGACTCTACGCGATACATGGTTTAAAACATCTTATCTATTGGACAATCAGCAAACCGCAAATGGTTTAGCAAAAGATAGATTTGAAAATTATAAAATACAACCGTTACAATATACTTTTCCCTCTTCAACTCCATTAACCCTTCCTAGCCGTGCGCTTAACACTGGCGAAAGTAGACCAAAAGCAGCTATTCTGCGTGAAAAAGGAAGTAACTCTGAACGTGAAATGGCAAACGCCATGTATTTAGCTGGTTTTGAAGTTAAAGATGTTCACATGACCGACCTTATCTCTGGTCGTGAAAATCTAGAGGATATTCAGTTCTTAGGAGCCGTTGGCGGTTTCTCTAACTCAGACGTTTTAGGTAGCGCAAAAGGATGGGCAGGCGCCATTAAATACAACGAAAAGGCAAATACGGTTATAAAGAACTTCTTTGCTAGACCAGACACCTTATCCGTTGGAATTTGTAATGGATGTCAATTGTTCATGGAATTGGATCTAATTAATCCGGAGCATGAAACACATGGCAAAATGACGTACAATGATTCTCACAAACATGAGAGCAATTTTACATCAGTAGAAATACAAAAGAACAACTCCGTTATGCTTTCATCATTAGAAGGCAGTAAACTTGGGGTATGGATCTCTCATGGCGAAGGTAAATTCTCTTTACCACTCTCAGAGGACAATTATGATATCGT
Organism: Maribacter sp. UBA3344; assembly: GCF_002362375.1. Taxonomy (NCBI): domain Bacteria; kingdom Pseudomonadati; phylum Bacteroidota; class Flavobacteriia; order Flavobacteriales; family Flavobacteriaceae; genus Maribacter; species Maribacter sp. UBA3344. Next base: position 262,161 of record NZ_DERI01000008.1, read on the forward strand.
TGCTAAATACGGTTATGAAGGTTACCCGGCAAACCCTAATGGCAGTGATTTTAACACAGCAATGCTTTGTGATAAAACCGGTAGACACCTTGTAACCATGCCACATATAGAACGTTCTATTTTCCCTTGGAACTGGGCACATTACCCTGAAGACAGAAATGATGAAGTTTCACCTTGGGTCACCGCTTTTGTAAATGCCAAGGAATGGATCATAAATCAGAAATAATTACAACCTTTTAATACCACAAAAGCTGTGTACTACCAATAGATGGGTACACAGCTTTTTTTTACAACCAAAACATATTATCTCACCAACAACCTTCCGCTCCATGTTTTTTCTTTGGAGTTTTGAAGTTTGTACAGGTACAGGCCTGGGGCCAAATCTTTTCTTTCTACAATAATTTCATTTTGCCCGGCAATACTTTCACCTTCCATATGATGGCTGCCAATAAGCTTACCACTTAAAGAATATATATCCAACTCATAAGTATCTGCATTTTCCTCATAAAAATAAAGGCTGGCACTTTCGATCATAGGATTAGGATACACTACCGATTTATTTAAATCTGTGTCTACAAATTCTTGACCTGGCTCTCTATTGTGGAAATCAACATTTTGCAACTCTAAAGATTTTTCTTCAGCATAACCATTCTCTGCAACCAAATTAAAGGACAACACTTTTATATCGGAAAAATCAGTTTCTTCACCTGCATCATTCTTAAAATCAGTTTCAGACAAGGTGTACACTTTAAGTTCATTCTCTAAACCAACGTTGGTCTTATAGATGGTACCGTCACCTTTTATCAATTGCACATCCATATTGGCAGTACCCTTTGCTTCAAAACTAATTTTAGAATAATCACTTAAATCTACCGCCGTAAACCTTGGATTCAGGGCCCTGTACACTCCAACGTAATTACTTGTTGTACCTGATAATTTAATATTACGTTCTATAGGGTAACCATCACCAACATATGGACCTTCTGCCGGCAACACCTCATAGGTAGATACCGTAGTTGCATCTGCAGAATCATCTAAGCCCCATGGAGCATCTGCCACAAATAAATCATCTGGCGTTGCACCTGATCCAGAACTAATTCTAAAACCTAGATCAAATAAAGTACCTGTTTTTAAGGCAACAGAATCTAAATATCCATCTATTTCCGCGGATACGCCCAAAACTTCAGTAACACTGGTTTCCGTTAGTTTCAAACCGCCTTCAAGGTCAATGCTTTCAGAATTATTATTGTTTACGATATTCAACAATACTTCTCCATTCTTATAACTGGCCGATTTTACAAAAACAGGCGGTGGTGTAGACCCGGTATATCCGGATATTTCTGAATTGGCTTCCAACAAATCAAGAATCTCGTCTGCCAACAACAATAGGTCATCTACTGAATTAGACCAGATTTGAAAATTGTAGTAAGCGGTATTACTGGTATAAGCATCTATATTCCAATGCGATTCTATTGTAAAGTTACCTTCTGCGTTTACTCTGGCAGAAAATGTCAAGGCGAATTCCAAACTACCATCTGGCTGCTTAATAATAGACTTTATAAAATCTTTTTCTCTTAACTGAATATTACTTACCGATAGCAATTGTGCTCCTAGAAAACGGTCACAAATAAATTTACTATGCTCATAAACGGTGTTATCTGTTTTGATCACCATTAAAGAACCTAAGTTTGTTGAACCATTTAAATAATCTACGGAATAAATATCCGATGCATTGGTCAAATCCAACAAATCACTTGGTGAAGATTCAATGGTACTGGTTTCTCCTACAACACCCAAAGGAACAAGAGAATTTAAAGGAATGTTATTTACGTCGTTCTTAGAACTTAATCCGTACAGCGCACTTTTAACCAACTTTTTTGCTTTGGTTTTATCAAAGATATAGTTGGATTTAGCTCGGTTAAAATTTCTTTTACTGATTAAGTTCGCCAATCTATCATTGCTTTCCAACCCTCCCTTATTTGCACTAGAGGTAGTAACTATCATAGGACAGGAAGCAACACCTGAACAAGATGGGTCATCGCAATCCACAAGACCATCACCATCGTCATCAATACCATTTAAACAATCTTCTTGAGGCACAGGTGCCGTAGGGCAACGTGCACCGTCATTACTAGAAGCTGCAGGACCAAATGCAAATATGTTAGACTGTATTATACCTAAGGTAATATCTTGAACATTATCAATTTTATAAACAGAACCGGTTTGGTTGGCAGAAATGTAGAAATTACCATCCACATCAAAATAAACGGCGCCAAAAGTATACTTTAAACCATCAAGAATTGGAACGGCTCCCAAGTTATAGACCGTACCTGTAGCAGGGTCTATTTTATATAACAATCTTGTACTTCCCTCTACAGTATACAACATACCATCGGCAGCATTAAAAGCCCAGTCTGCAATATTTAAACTCTGACTTAGTTCAAAAGCACCTAAATATTGTAGATATGTATCTGAATCTGGATTAATATCGACTTTATAATATGAAGAGCCGCCTGCCTTAAAATAGTAAATACCATCGGGCGAAATATCACCTACATATTTATTTCCGGTAGGTAATTCCGGAATGGTATATTGATCAACAGAATAATCTTTACCTATTCTTACAATAGTGCTTGAAGGTGTTTTTAAATAACCCCATAAATAACCATCCGTAGGGTTATAACCTACACCATTTACATTACCGGGAGTAATATTTTCTGCAACTAAATAAGAACTACCTGAAGCTAGGTCCAATGCATAAATATCATTGTATTGGAATAAATAGGCATTGTAATCACAATTGAAAGGTTCTGATTGCGCCTTAGCCTTCCCTCCTATTAATAACGCGAAGACGGTTGCAAATTTGAAAAAATAAGCTGTTATGTAGTTTTTTTTCATGTTTTCTACGATTTGGGTAACATTTATTGAAACAAACTTAACTATATTTGATAAGGAAAATTCCTACAAAAAGTTAAGTTGATTACATAACACGCTCAAATACAATTTATTGTAGACAAATGGTTAAAATCGATATATTTCTACATAAAAGGCTAGAATTAAGAATATTGTAATGATAAGCTGATTAATTTAATAATACAATTTTAAAATATGGAGTTCTTTCACTATTTTGCAATTCTTATTAGAAATTAAGTATGCAAAAAGTTACCCGTCTTTTTGACTTCCCATATTATCAGCTAGAAAAGCATGCCTTAGATAAGGCCTTGGTGTCAAAAAAAAATGGAAAGTGGATTAGTACATCTACGCAAGAATATATCAACAAAGCAAATGCCATTAGTCGTGGGTTATTACGATTAGGCGTGCAGCCCAACGATAAAATCGCCGTTATTTCACTTACCAATAGAACCGAATGGAATATTATGGATATTGGCATTCTTCAACTTGGTGCACAGAACGTACCGGTGTACCCCACCATATCCGAAGAAGATTATGCCTATGTACTAAACCATTCTGAGGCAAAATATTGTTTTGTTTCCTGTGGTGAAGTATATGAAAAAGTAGCAGCGATCAAAGATCAGGTGCCTAGTTTAAAAAACATCTTTTCATTTGATGACCTATCGGATTGTGAAAGTTGGGAAAAAGTATTGGAACTAGGCGAAGACACCACTAACCAAAAGGAAGTCGATAGACTAAAAGATGAGGTTTCTCCAGATGATTTGGCAACGTTAATTTATACTTCCGGTACTACAGGAAGACCTAAAGGTGTAATGCTTTCACACAACAATTTGGTAAGCAATGCCATTGAAAGCTCTAAACGTTTTCCTATTGTAGATGGTGAAACCAAGGCGTTAAGCTTTTTACCTCTGTGCCATGTTTACGAGCGCATGTTAATTTACCTATACCAATTTAGAGGCGTAACCATTTATTATGCTGAATCATTGGATAAAATAAGTGACAATCTAAAAGAAACCAGTCCGCATGTTATGACAGCGGTACCACGACTTTTAGAAAAAGTATATGATAAAATTTACGCCAAGGGTACAGAACTTACCGGTATAAAAAAGAAATTGTTCTTCTGGGCCGTGGAGCTCGGATTAAAATATGAACCATACGGTAAAAATGGTTGGTGGTATGAAACACAACTTTCAATAGCTAGAAAACTAATTTTTAGTAAATGGAAAGAAGGACTGGGAGGCAATCTTAGTTTGATCGCGTCGGGTAGCGCAGCCCTACAACCAAGATTATCACGAATTTTCAACGCTGCCGAATTTGGATTAATGGAGGGCTATGGTTTATCTGAAACTTCCCCAGTGATTTCAGTGAACGATATGCGTGATGGTGGCTTTAAAATTGGAACTGTTGGTAAACCTATAGACCGTACAGAAGTAAAGATTGCAGCAGACGGTGAAATTTGCATAAAAGGTCCTCAGGTAATGATGGGGTATTACAAAGATCCTGAAAAAACCAAAGAGGTTATTGTTGATGGCTATTTCTTAACCGGTGATATAGGTGAGCTTGATAGCGAGGGGTTCCTAAAAATAACCGATCGTAAAAAGGAAATGTTCAAAACCTCTGGAGGTAAATATGTAGCACCACAATTATTGGAGAACCGATTTAAGCAGTCTAGATTCATTGAGCAGATAATGGTAGTAGGCGAAGGCGAAAAAATGCCGGCTGCACTTATTCAGCCAGATTTTGAATTTTTAAAAGAATGGGCTGTAATACACAAAATTGATATTAAGACGAATTCAGATATTATTGCGAACGAGCAAGTATTAGCAAGGTATCAACAAGAAATTGACGAGGCCAACGAAAAGTTCGCAAAATGGGAAAAGGTAAAACAGTTTAGACTTACCCCAGATATTTGGAGTATTGACGGTGGACACTTAACACCCACCATGAAGTTGAAGAGAAAAGTTATAAAGGAAAAATACATTTCTCTGTATAATAATATTTATGAGCATTAACAGATAAGAAACCATTTTACATTATAACAATGACACCCAACTGAATCATCATTTAATATTTAGTTGGGTGTCTTGCTTTTAATTTATTAGCCCGCAAACCTGATAAGAATACACACAACTATAACTAACTATATAGCAACAGTTAAATTATACTAGCTTAAATAACTTTGGTAACACCCAATTAAATAAAATATAATAAAATTTATTATGCATGCATAATAAATTTTATTATATTTGGGAACCAACTAAAGGAGTATGAAAGAAGCAACGATAGATTATGCGTTGAGAGCTACATGGCAAGCGGTAGCAAGAATGTATAATGAGGAAGCAAAGAAATTTGATTCTACTATGGCCGTTGGCTTTACTTTATTGAGCATTGACCCAAAAGCAGGTACACCTTCAACTTCCCTTGGACCAAAAATGGGAATGGAAGCTACCAGCCTCTCCAGAATTTTAAAAAGTATGGAGCAAAAAGGTCTAATTATAAGAAAACCAAATCCTAAAGATGGTAGGGGTGTTCTTATTTATTTGACCGAATTTGGATTGGAAAAAAGAAACGATTCAAAAAACACGGTCATTAGATTTAATGAAGTAGTTAAAGATGAAGTTACCGATGAAAAGCTTGCCCATTTTTTTGAAGTTACCGAAGCCATAAACAAGCTTATCGCAGATAAAAAATTATTTTAATTCAACTTATCAATTAATACAGCATAAAGTACATGAACAAGCACATTAAAAAAGTAGCAGTAATTGGCTCAGGGATAATGGGTAGTGGTATTGCCTGCCATTTTGCAAATATTGGCGTAGAGGTTTTATTGCTAGATATTGTTCCTCGTGAACTAAATGATAAAGAAAAAGCCAAAGGCTTAACATTAGAAGACAAAGTAGTACGCAATAGAATGGTGAACGATTCTTTGACGGCAGCGTTGAAATCAAAACCATCTCCTATTTATCATCAGAAATTTGCAAATCGTATTACAACTGGAAACTTAGAAGATGATATCGCAAAAGTATCTAAGGTAGATTGGATCATTGAAGTAGTTGTTGAACGCTTAGATATTAAAAAACAGGTATTTGAAAATTTAGAAAAGTACCGTACACCTGGTACGCTAATTACTTCCAACACTTCTGGTATTCCAATCAAGTTTATGTCGGAAGGTAGAAGTGAAGATTTCCAAAAGCACTTTTGTGGCACTCACTTTTTTAACCCAGCACGTTACCTAAAGCTTTTTGAAATTATTCCAGGTCCTAAAACTTCGCCTGAGGTATTAGAGTTTTTAAACGGTTACGGAGAAAAATTCTTAGGAAAAACTTCAGTAGTTGCTAAAGATACTCCTGCATTTATAGGTAATAGAATAGGAATATTCAGCATCCAGAGCCTTTTCCATATGGTTAAGGAAATGGACATGACCGTTGAAGAAGTAGACAAACTTACAGGTCCGGTTATTGGTAGACCAAAATCGGCCACCTTTAGAACAGTTGATGTAGTTGGCTTAGACACCCTTGTTCATGTTGCTAACGGTATATACGATAACTGTACCGATGATGAGCGCCACGACCTGTTTAAATTACCTGATTTCATCAGCACCATGATGGAAAATAAATGGTTGGGCAGTAAAACCGGACAAGGATTCTATAAAAAGTCTAAAGATGATAAGGGCAAGACCGAAATTTTGACCCTTGATTTGGATTCGATGGAGTATCGCTCTAAAAAGAGCGCAAAATTCGGCACATTAGAGTTGACCAAAACTATTGATAAAGTTGTTGATCGTTTTGCTGTACTCGTTGGTGGAAAAGACAAGGCAGGAGAATTTTACAGAAAAAGTTTTGGACAATTATTTGCCTATGTATCGCACAGAATTCCTGAAATTACCGATGAGCTTTATAAGATTGACGATGCAATGAAAGCTGGTTTTGGTTGGGAACATGGTCCTTTCCAAATTTGGGATGCCGTTGGCGTTGACAAAGGATTGGAGTTCATAAAAGCAGAAGGTCTAGAAGCTGCTGCTTGGGTACATGAAATGAAAGCGTCTGGTAATAATTCTTTCTATGCCGTTAAAGATGGGGCTACCTATTACTATGATATCCCTAAAAAATCCGTAGAAAAAATACCAGGACAAGATTCCTTCATTATTCTTGATAATATTAGAAAATCCAAGGAAGTATTCAAAAACAGCGGTGTTGTTGTTGAAGACTTAGGAGACGGAATCCTGAATGTGGAGTTCCAATCTAAAATGAATACCATTGGTGGCGATGTTTTAGCCGGACTAAATAAAGCCATTGATATGGCCGAAAAAGATTTTCAAGGTTTGGTCGTTGGTAACCAAGCTGCAAACTTCTCTGTTGGAGCCAATATTGGTATGATTTTTATGATGGCGGTAGAGCAGGAATATGATGAGCTGAATATGGCCATTAAAATGTTCCAAGACACCATGATGCGTATGCGCTATTCCGCTATTCCAACAATATCCGCCCCTCATGGTATGACCTTAGGTGGTGGTTGCGAGCTTTCCTTACATGCAGACATGGTAGTCGCAGCAGCTGAAACCTATATAGGACTTGTTGAGTTTGGTGTTGGGGTTATTCCTGGCGGTGGTGGCTCTAAGGAATTTGCCGTTAGAGCACAAGACACTTTTAAAAAGAACGATGTAGAATTAAATGTTCTTCAAGAATACTTTTTAACTATTGGTATGGCAAAAGTTTCCACTTCTGCATATGAAGCTTACGACCTAGGAATACTACAACATGGCAAAGATATAGTTGTGGTAAATAAGGACAGGCAAATTGCAACTGCTAAGGCATATGCAAAATTAATGGCGGAGCAAGGTTATACGCAACCTGTAAAACGTTCAGATATCAAAGTCTTAGGAAAACAGGCATTAGGTATGTTCTTAGTTGGAACAGATTCTATGGAGGCTAGCCATTATATCAGTGAACATGATAAGAAAATTGCGAATAAGCTTGCGTATGTAATGGCAGGTGGCGATTTATCTGAACCTACTTTGGTAAACGAGCAGTACCTGTTAGATTTAGAAAGAGAAGCTTTCCTTTCACTGTGTACCGAAAGAAAAACGTTAGAAAGAATTCAACACATGTTGAAAACCGGAAAACCGTTACGTAATTAATTTACGCAGCTATATGTCATTAGCTTATGGTTATTGGCAATCTTATTTAACAACAAATAATGCTATGAGTGTAAAGCTGATAGCTAAAAGCAAGAGTAAAAAATGAAAACAGCATATATAGTTAAAGGTTATAGAACAGCGGTAGGTAAAGCACCTAAGGGAGTTTTTCGCTTTAAACGTACCGATGAATTGGCAGCGGAAACCATCGAGTATATGATGAAAGAATTGCCAAATTTAGATAAAAAACGAATTGACGATGTCATCGTTGGTAATGCTATGCCAGAAGGTTCCCAAGGTTTGAACATGGCACGTTTAATCTCACTTATGGGATTGGACATTGTTGATGTTCCTGGAGTTACCGTCAACAGATTTTGTTCATCTGGTATTGAAACTATTGGTATAGCAACTGCAAAAATTCAATCTGGAATGGCAGATTGCATTATTGCAGGTGGTGCTGAAAGTATGAGTTCAGTACCTATGACCGGTTACAAAACAGAATTAAATTATGACGTTGTAAAAGCAGGTCATGAAGATTACTACTGGGGAATGGGAAATACCGCAGAGGCAGTTGCCAACGAGTATAAAGTATCTCGTGAGGATCAAGATGAATTTGCCTATAATTCTCATATGAAAGCCCTTCGTGCTCAAGCGGAAGACCGCTTTCAAGACCAAATAGTGCCTATTGAGGTAGAAGAAACCTATGTAGGTGCCGATGGTAAAAAAGCGACCAAAAAATATACCGTAACAAAAGATGAAGGGCCAAGAGCGGGAACATCAACTGCTGTATTGAACAAGCTTAGGCCAGTATTTGCAGCCGGTGGTAGTGTTACAGCTGGTAACTCTTCTCAAATGAGTGATGGTGCTGCTTTTGTAATGGTGATGAGCGAAGAAATGGTAAAAGAATTAAATCTTGAGCCTATTGCCCGTCTTGTTAATTATGCCGCTGCTGGTGTACCACCAAGAATTATGGGTATTGGTCCTGTAGCCGCGGTGCCAAAAGCACTTAAACAAGCCGGTCTAAAACAAGATGATATAAAACTGATTGAATTGAATGAAGCTTTTGCATCTCAATCCCTTGCAGTTATTAGAGAACTAGGCTTAAATCAAGATATTGTAAATGTTAATGGTGGCGCTATTGCTTTAGGTCATCCGTTAGGTTGTACAGGAGCTAAATTATCGGTTCAGCTTTTTGATGAAATGCGTAAAAGAAATATGCAAGGACAGTACGGTATGGTTACTATGTGCGTAGGTACTGGACAAGGTGCCGCAGGCATATTCGAATTTTTAAAATAAACGATAGAATATAGATATTAGAAAAAAGAGATAAGATTAATGGTATATGGCTTTAAGGCATAACTATAGAAATTTGAAAATATGGAAATTAGGTATAAGCATAGCTAATGATATATCTGATATTCTCTTAAGTTTCCCTAAGCATGAGAGATTTGATTTGAGCTCACAAATGAGCAGATGTTCAATCTCTATTCCTAGCAATATTGCGGAAGGCTCTGCAAGAACAGATAGGTCGTTTAGTCATTTTTTAAGTATTTCTTTAGGTTCCTCTTTTGAACTGGGAACACAATTATTAATAGCATATCATAGAAATTATATAACAGATATTAAATTAAAATTACTCGAAGATAAGATTGAAGAATTTCAGAAAATGACCATGGGGTTTCAAAATAGCCTCGTATAGTTCTCTTCTCTATTCTCTCAATTCTAACTTCTAAATACAATTAACAACATGAGTACAGAAACATCGGATAAAGACATTCTTAGAGGAGGACAATTCCTTGTCAAAGAAACCAACTGTGATGATATTTTCACTTTAGAGGATTTGAACGAAGAACAAAAAATGATGCGTGAAAGCACCAAAGAATTCGTTGATAGAGAATTATGGGCACACTGGGAACGTTTTGAGAAAAAAGATTACGCATATACCGAAGAAACCATGCGTAAAGCCGGTGAACTAGGTTTACTGAGCGTAGCAGTACCAGAATCATACGGTGGTATGGGTATGGGGTTTGTTTCTACAATGCTAGTCTGTGATTATATTTCTGGTGCAACCGGATCCTTTAGTACTGCATTCGGGGCGCATACTGGTATTGGTACTATGCCAATAACTTTATACGGTACTGAGGAACAAAAACAAAAATATGTACCTAAACTAGCCTCAGGCGAGTGGTTTGGAGCGTATTGTCTTACCGAACCAGGTGCTGGATCAGATGCAAATTCAGGTAAAACAAAGGCCGTTTTATCAGAAGATGGTAAAACTTATAGTATTACCGGTCAAAAAATGTGGATCTCAAATGCTGGTTTCTGTAACTTGTTTATCGTATTCGCACGTATTGAAGATGACAAAAATATTACCGGGTTTATCGTAGAAAATGACCCTAGTAATGGTATTACCTTAGGTGATGAAGAGAAGAAATTAGGTATTCACTCCTCTTCTACCCGCCAAGTATTCTTTAATGAAACAAAAGTTGCTGTTGAAAATATGCTTTCCACCAGAGGAAACGGTTTTAAAATTGCAATGAATGCCCTAAACGTTGGTCGTATTAAATTAGCCGCTGCTTGTTTAGAGGCGCAAAGAAGGGTGATCAACGAGGCTGTTAATTATGCGAACGAAAGAATTCAGTTCAAAACTCCGATCGTTAACTTTGGTGCCATAAAAGCAAAATTAGCCGATATGACCACCAATGCTTATGTTGGTGAATCTGCTTGTTACCGTGCTGCAAAGAACATTGAAGATAGAATTGCAATACGTGAAAGCGAAGGCAATACTCACCAAGAAGCTGAATTAAAAGGTGTTGAAGAGTATGCTATAGAATGTTCTATTTTAAAAGTGGCGGTTTCGGAAGATGTACAACATACGGCAGATGAAGGTGTGCAGATTTTTGGAGGTATGGGCTTTAGCGCAGATACACCAATGGAATCCGCTTGGAGAGATGCAAGAATTGCACGTATATACGAAGGAACCAATGAAATCAACAGAATGTTAGCTGTAGGTATGCTTGTTAAAAAGGCTATGAAAGGTCATGTAGACCTTTTAGGACCTGCAACCGCAGTTGGCGAAGAGCTCATGGGAATTCCTTCTTTTGATACTCCTGATTTTTCTGAACTGTTTGCAGAAGAAAAGGATATTTTAAAAAGACTGAAGAAAGTGTTCTTAATGGTCGCTGGATCTGCAGTTCAAAAATTTGGTCCAGAATTGGAAAAGCACCAACAATTGATGTTAGCTGCTTCTGACATTCTTATTGAAGTATATATGGCAGAATCTGCATTATTACGTACAGAGAAAAACGCAAAACGTTTTGGAGAAGAGGCACAGGCCACTCAAATTGCTATGTCTAAGTTATATTTGTACAATGCAACCGAAACTATTATTAAAAAAGGTAAGGAAGCCATTGTATCTTTCGCTGAAGGTGATGAACAAAGAATGATGTTAATGGGACTTAAACGTTTTACAAAATATACAAATTACCCTAATGTAGTAGCTTTACGCACACAAATTGCCGATAAGGTAGCTGCAGATAACGGGTATACCTTTGACTAATTCAGATTACTTTTGTTGTTTGGTAACTTGAATGTTAAACCGTCCCAATTGGGGCGGTTTTTTTGTTTGGTATAAATCGTTATTGCGACTACTTTTGAGCCATGCATAAAAAATTACTCCAACAAGTGTATTCATCCCCTGACTTTAACACCAACGGGCACGCACTTATAGACCAGTTGACCGCTCATTTAGAGGATAAGTTAAATGAAAAATCCCCAAATGCCATTCATTGGAACGACCCTGAGGATGAACTCCAGTTTTGGAAGGATTTTCTTTATCACGGAAATAGCAAGAATTTGTTCCAGGAAATCAACAAGCGTACCACACACATTCACCATCCACATTACCTTGGTCATCAGGTGAGTCCTCCAGCCCCAATTACCGCACTCACAGGATTATTGAGTTCGCTATTAAATAACGGTACTGCGGTATATGAAATGGGCATGTCTTCCAATGCTATTGAACGCATTATCATTGAAGTGATTTGTCATAAAATTGGCTTTAATAGTATTGCTGGAGGATTATTAACATCTGGTGGTACACTTGCCAATCTTACCGCATTATTAAGTGCTAGAAAAGCGATTACCAAAAAGGATATTTGGAATGATGGCAATCAAAATCAACTAGGTATAATGGTCAGTGAAGAAGCGCATTACTGTGTAGACCGTGCGGCAAGAATTATGGGTTTAGGGGATCAAGGCATAATTAAAGTACCCGTTACCAAAGATTTTGCAATAGACACCCATGTTTTAGAAGCTAAATTCAAGGAAGCGCAAGAAAGAGGAATTGAGGTCTTTGCCATAATCGGTAGTGCACCATCTACTGCTACAGGTATTTTTGATAATCTTGAATGCATTTCTGAATTTGCCCAAGAACATAATATATGGTTTCATGTGGATGGTGCACATGGCGGTGCCGGTATTTTTTCTAAAAAATACAAGCATACGCTAAAAGGCATTGCTCAAGCAGATTCAGTAGTTATTGATGGTCACAAAATGATGATGATGCCAGCATTGACCACCGCCCTACTCTTTAAGGATGAAAACAATGCCAAGGCTACATTTAGTCAAAAAGCGGATTACTTATTGACCGACTCAGAACATGAAGATTGGTACAATTCCGGCAAGCGTACTTTTGAATGCACCAAAAATATGATGGCCATACATTGGTTTACACTTCTAAAACTCTATGGTGAAGAAGTTTTTGATGCCAATGTTACCCTATTATATGATTTGGGTTCCTTATTTGCCGACCTTATAGAGGCTGAACCTAATTTTGAACTGGCATTACGTCCAATGTCAAATATTGTATGTTTTAGATATGTAAACCCTAACTCCAATTTTGAAGAGCAAAACAACTTAAACATAAAAATTCGCCAATATCTTTTAGAAGATGGCGAATTTTATATTGTACAGACCAAATTAAAAAATGTTCATTTCTTAAGAGTAACCGTTATGAATCCGTTTTCAACGGAAGAACATTTTAAAGCCCTAATCCATAAAATTAAGGCTTATGTTATAAGGTAATTATTCTCTCAAAGTTTCTAACATTTGATCCTCACTTTCTTTCTTGGAAAAGTTTATGGCACATTCTATCAACGCTAAATGTGAATATGCCTGAGGGAAGTTCCCTAGTAACCTTTTAGTCTTAAAGTCAATATCTTCACTAAATAGACCTAAATGATTACTATAACCTAATAATCTCTCAAAATACTCCAACGCCTTCTTCTCTTCCCCTATTTTAAATAAACTATTGATGTACCAGAATGTACAAACCGTAAATGAAGAGGATGGCAAACCAAAATCATCTTCATTCTTATATCTATACAACAATCCATCATTACTTAATTCGTCTCCAATGGCATTAACGGTTTTAATATATCTTTCATCTTTTGCATCAACACATCCATAAGATTCCATTAATAAGACAGATGCATCTAAATCCTTAGAACCATAAGATTGGGTATAAGCCCCTACTTCATCGTTCCAGGCATTATCATAGATATCTTGCCAAATTTCCGCTCTTATTGGTTCCCATTTATCAATTTTATGCTGCTTGCCCAGCATTTCAGCAACTTTTATGGCACGATCCAAGGCTGTCCAGCATAATACTTTAGAAAATGTAAAATGTCTATCCTCTGTACGGAACTCCCAAATTCCCTTATCGGCATCCTTCCAATTGTTGCTTACGATCCAAACAATACCTTTGGTAATGGCCCATAAGTCTTCACCATTTTCTATATCTATGCTGAATTTCACCATTTGTTCATAAATCACATCCATCAGAATACCATAAATATCATTCTGCTTTTGGTGATATGCCGCATTACCAATACGCACCGGTTTAGAACCTTTGTAACCAGCTAAGTGCTCCAAGGTTTCTTCGGTCAGTTTTTTCTCTTTATTGATCCCGTACATGATCTGTAACTTCTCTGCCTTATCGGGTATCAAATCTATAATGAACTGTAAATATCGTCTTGCCACGTTCTTATGTCCCAATTCAGATACTACTTTAATCACCATTGATGCATCCCTTATCCAACAGAAACGATAATCCCAATTACGTACTTCACCAATGGTTTCTGGTAAAGAGGTGGTAGCTGCAGCCAAAACAGCTCCGGTCTTATCATAGCTCAATAATTTTAATGTCAAGGCACTTCTGGAAATTTCATCGTTAAATTTCTTGTAAGTTGGGGTTAAATCTGTCCAGTTTAACCAATATACCTTGGTGTTCTGTAAATCAAGATAAGCCCTTTCTGTGGTTGGCAACAACAATTTTTCATTGTAGCCCATAAGCATGTACTCATCTTGAAGAAGTTCTACTTCAACACTATTGACTATAGATTCTTGATCAAAAGAAGTGTATAGAAATACGGTATCGAACTTAACATCGTAAGTGAGACTGGCTATAAAATCCTTTTTGATAAAAGTTTCGGTTTTCCCCATGGCATATTCCAATCTTGGATCATACAAAACAGAAAAACTTGGCTTACCTGAAATTAATTTAAAATACCTGATCAACTCTGGTGGCGCATGGTGACTTCCATCCAACTTACGATATCTGGGCATGAAGTCATGAATTTCAAAGTGATCTTCGCCAGATTTAAAAGAGGTAATCAATATATTGGTGTACCTCTCATATTTCTGAGTAATCTCATAGCTGTCATCAACCCTTATTTCAAAACTTCCACCTATATTTTCATCCAGTAATTTGGCAAATACAGACGGACTATCAAATTCTGGCAAACAGCACCAATCTATGCTTCCTGTCTTTGAAATTAATGCTGCACTTCTGCAATTCCCTATTATTCCGTAGTCTAAATTATCCATTCAATAAAATTCTTGATTCATTTGAGGTTTCAATTGGTATTGCCCTCCTTTTTCCCGAAATTTAGAGAAATAATTATCAAGAAGAAGCAAAAAATTCTCTTTTATGGCGAAAACTATCATTATCTCAAATAGACTACCTGTACAATTACAAATTAGCAATGGCGACATTACTGCTGTACCAAGTGTAGGTGGACTGGCCACAGGAATGAAATCTGTACACTCCGGCGGTGATAGCCTTTGGATTGGTTGGAGCGGTTTAACGGATGAAGAAATTCCCGAAGAATTGGTTCCTAAAATTGATAGCGCCTTAGCGGAGCATGGATCTTCAAAAGTTAATTTAACGGAGAAAGAGGTAGATGGTTTTTACTATGGATTTAGTAATAGAACCATATGGCCTTTATTTCATTACTTCTTAGAATATTCTGAATTTGAGCTGGGTAGCTGGGAAACATACAAAGCGGTAAACCAAAAATTTGCCGATGCCATCCTTGAAAAAGCAAACAATGAAGACACTATTTGGATACATGACTATCAATTAATGTTGGTGCCCCAAATGGTAAGAGCTGAAAGACCGGATATTTCTATAGGCTTCTTTTTACATATTCCCTTTCCATCGTATGAGATTTTTAGAACCCTACCTTGGCGACGTGAAGTATTACAAGGTTTGCTGGGGTCTGATCTGATCGGTTTTCATACCTATGACTACGAACGCCACTTTTTAAGCTCTGTTAGAAGGCTATTAGGTTTAGAGGTAAGCTTTAACGATATCTATTTAGATGATAGGGTTATAAAAGTAGACTCTTTCCCTATGGGTATCGATTATAAGAAGTTTAGCGATGCAGCAAAAGAACATTCTCAACGTACCGAGGATCAAAAGTCTGAATTGCAGAAACGACTGGATACTCATAAAAAATCTGCTCCCGATGCCAAATTTTTCCTTTCTATAGATCGTTTAGATTATACCAAGGGAATTGCAAAACGCTTAAATGCCTTTGAGTATTTTTTAAAAAAATATCCGCAGTATAAAGAGAAAGTAAGACTTATTATTCTTGCGGTTCCGTCTAGATCTAACGTACCGCAATACCAATTATTAAAACGGGAAGTTGATGAACTTGTAGGACGCATTAACGGGGAGTTGTCCACTGTTAGCTGGACGCCAATATGGTATTTCTATAGATCTATGCCTTTTGAAAACCTAATTGACCTTTATACCTCTTCTGATATTGCATGGCTAACGCCCATAAGAGATGGTATGAATTTGGTAGCAAAAGAATACATTGCCACTAGAACAGATAAGACAGGGGTGCTTATACTAAGTGAAATGGCAGGTTCTGCAAATGAAATGAACGAGTCATTATTGATTAACCCCAATAATTTTGAGCAAATTGCCGACTCTCTTTATGAAGCTATCAATATGCCCGAAGAAGAGCAGGTATCAAGAAATACATTGCTACAAAAAAGACTGGAACGCTATAATGTAGAAAAATGGGCCAACGATTTTATGAATTCCCTAGTGAGCCAGAAAGAAAAAGATCAGACTTACCGATCTAAAAAATTATCGGTTGACCTTATGAATACCGTAATGAGCAAATATAAAAACGCCAAAAGAAGACTGGTCTTTTTAGATTATGACGGTACTTTAGCAGGGTTTCATAATGATCCGCAAAAAGCGTCACCAGATGAGGAGCTTTACGCATTATTGGACCAAATTTCGTCTCAACCCAATACGGATATGTATTTAATTAGCGGAAGGGATAAAGAGACCTTTACCAAATGGTTTCTTCCTAAGAAATACAATATGATCGTTGAGCATGGTGTTTGGATCTCTCAAGGTGGTGAGGAATTTAGAATGCTAGAAACGGTGAAAAAAGATTGGATGGAGAAAATATTACCAGTTCTTGAATCTTTTGTAGATCGTACGCCAGGTAGTTTCGTGGAAGAGAAAAACTATTCATTGGCTTGGCATTACCGAAATACAGATCCAGATTTTGGTCAGAAGAGATCGGTTGAATTGAATACGGTATTAACCAGTCTTATTGCTAACGATGACCTCAGCGTACTCAATGGTAATAAGGTAATGGAAATCAAAAGCAGCAACGTAAATAAAGGAAGAGCATCTATGCGTGTGTATACCGAGCATGACTACGATTTTGTTTTTGCCATAGGTGATGACTGGACAGATGAATTTATGTTCCAGGAACTGCCAGAAGATGCTGTTACCGTAAAGGTGGGCAGACAAAAAACCCAAGCAAGATACTTTGTTGACAATACTAAAAATGTACGTGCCATCTTAAAGAGATTTGCAGAAAAACACTAATCTAAATCTCTTTTTATGTCCTTGAAATTGAAGTGCTTTATCCTTTTGCTAAGTGCTATATCTTGCATACAGCTACATGCACAACAGAGCACAGAAGTATATTTGACCAATTTAGGGTTGGAAAAAGATTCGGTCATTATTAATGGTGCAATAAATATATCTAAAAATGAAGGCTATGACAATCAGCCTTCATTTTTGGATAATGACAGGGTCCTATATGCTGCAACAAGAAATGGACAAACAGATATTGTACTGTTTCATATAAAAGATAAAACCCTTTCATGGATTACAGATACCCCAAATGGCAGCGAATATTCACCATTAAAAATACCCGGAAAAAATGCTGTTTCGGCAATTAGATTAGATGAGGATGGATTGCAAAGACTTTATGAATATAACTTAGATACCAATGAACAAAACCTTCTTCTAGAAGATTTAAAAGTTGGTTATCATGTTTGGTATGCTGAAGATATTATAATCTGTACAGTTCTTCGCGAGAATAGAATGGACCTTGTAATAGCTAACTTAAAAGATCATACCAATATAACGGTTCAACAGAATGTTGGCAGATCGCTACATAACATACCAAATAGCGACCTAGTAAGCTACATTTCCAAATCGGATAATGGGAATATGGTAAAATCACTGCATCCAATATCATTAAAAACCAAGGATATAATTTCATTACCTAAAATCACCGATGACATTTGCTGGATGAGCAGTAATCAATTAATTACTGCCATTGAATCAACCATTCTTTCCTTTGACCCCAAAGTAGATACAGAATGGAAAATAGCTCATGAAATTAATAACCCAGATATCAATGGAATCTCTAGATTAGCAATTAGTCCAGATGGAAATTATCTAAGTTTCGTTTCTAAAGATTCGCAAAAAAATATTGTGGACAAACAAGTAGAAACATTCAACGCACGAGAATTACAAGCATTTGCTAACTGTTTTTCAAAAAATGTTGTGGTAAAAAACTACCCAAAAGACACCCTGTACATTGGGCGGGAAATTTTAAAGGAAAAATATCAGAGCTTTTATGACCGTACGCCAAATATTGATGTAAAAGTATCCTCTAGAATTCATTTGGGAAAGACCGTTATTGATCAAGAACAGATAGCCATTGGCGATAAACAATTTCAACAAGTTGCCATTTATGAGGTTGACGGACTTATAAATAGCATGACTTTCATAAAAGATATGTCTATCAATGAAGATCCAGAAATACCTGTACAACAACAACTTGAAGGTTATAATACTAAAGACATCAATGCCTTTTTGGAGCCATACGCCAAAAACGTGAAAGTTTATGGTGCTAACGGCGAACTAAGAACCGAGGGTATTGAAAATATGCGAAATGGCTATGATCGCTTTTTTAGCACTACCCCAAACCTTCATTGTGAAATCAAGAATAGGATTGTAATCGGTAATATAGTTATTGATGAAGAATTCATTACCGTCAACGGTGATTCTTATACTGTAATAGGTATTTATGAAATAGAAAATAATAAAATAGCCAAGGTTACTTTTTTACATTGATCTATTGAAGCAAAAGTTACATATTCTCCCCATAATAATTATTTCTCAGTTTGCCTGTACCTCTACATGGTTTGCCGGTAATGCCATCATAGAATCGTTGACCAAAAAATTAGATTTTGGCGCAGATATTGTTAGTTACGTCATTTCTTCGGTACAATTCGGGTTCATCATAGGCACATTGATTTTTGGAATTCTAATGATTGCCGATAGGTTTTCACCTTCTAAAGTCTTTATGGTCTGTGCATGTTTAGCGGCCTTATCCAATTTAACCCTAATTGTTCCACAATTAAATGTGACCGGCTTGTTGATAGCCAGATTCGGTACCGGCTTTTTCCTCGCGGGAATCTATCCTGTAGGTATGAAAATAGCAGCCGATTATTTTGAAAAAGGGTTAGGCAAAGCATTGGGCTTTTTGGTTGGCGCATTGGTTTTAGGCACTGCTTTTCCGTTTTTAATTAAAGGAACCTCATGGGCAAATGATTCAGATAGTGTTATTCAACTAACTTCTGGCATTACCGTTATGGGTGGCTTGCTGTTATTAGGCCTTGTACCTAACGGTCCCTATCGGGTAGCAAGTACGTCATTACAGTTTAACGCGGGACCACGACTTTTTAAAAACTATGATTTTAAGAAAGCAGCTTTTGGGTATTTTGGTCACATGTGGGAACTTTATGCCTTTTGGGCATTTACCCCTATTGCCATACAATGGTTTGCCATTGAAACCGGTAGTGATATATCGGTATTTTTATGGACTGGGATCGTGATCGCATTTGGCGGATTGTCTTGTGCGCTAGGCGGTATTATTGCTCATAGCTTAGGAAGCAAAAAAGTAGCATTAACTGCCTTAATTATTTCTGGTGTGTTCTGTTTTATTTCTCCTGTTTTGTTCCTATTGCCCCAATATCTCTTTTTGGCAAGCTGGTGCCTATGGGGAATAGCCGTTACTGCAGATTCTCCTCAATTTTCCAATTTGGTGGCATCATCGGTAGCTCCGCAATTAAAAGGTACCGCATTAACCATTGTAAATTGTTTAGGTTATGCCATTACTATAATTAGCATTCAACTTCTAGGATTACTTCAAAATAGTATCCCGATAAATTTTTTATACATTCCACTAGGTCTAGGACCATTGCTGGGCGTTTATCACCTCATAAAAAAGAAAACGAAATAACCCGTATTAAACAATGCTACAAAACTTTTTAAATACAATCTGGTCAGCTATAGATTTGCACATCAAATTATGGTCGCCCCTATATTTTACTTAATTTTAGAAACCGATTACCCAAACTAACTTTACTCACTCAAAAGAATTAAAATGAAAAAATTTTTACTTCTCGCTTTATTCATCTCGGCTATTCACCTTTCAGCACAAACGGACAAACGTATTTATGATATTATTGATGCGGTTTCTGCCGAACGTATAGAAAACGATGTTACCAAACTCGCAAATTTTGGAACAAGACATACGTTAAGCGATACAGTTTCCAATACTAGGGGAATTGGTGCGGCAAGAAGATGGATCAAAAGTGAATTTGAAAAAACCTCTGCAGCTTGTAACAGTTGTCTTACTGTTTTTTTTCAAAAAGACTTGGTCAAAAAAGGTGCTAACAACCGTATTGTAAAAGATGTTGAAGTGGTAAATGTGCTTGCTATTCAAAAGGGAGCAAAATACCCTAATCGTTACATTATTATGAGCGGTGATATTGACTCTCGCGTTAGCGACCCAACCAATTACACTGATGATTCGCCTGGTGCAAATGATAATGCAAGTGGCATGGCAGGTACGTTGGAAGCCGCTCGTGTACTTTCTAAATACACTTTTGAAAATAGTATTATCTACATGGGTCTTTCAGGTGAAGAACAAGGTCTTTTTGGCGGTGGCGGTATAGCACAATATGCCAAAGACCAAGGCTGGGAGGTTATTGGAATATTCAATAATGATATGATCGGTAATATAAAGGGAGTTGACGGCACTATCAGTAACGTTGATTTTAGAATATTCTCTGAACCCGTACCTCCAACAGAAACAGAGGAACAACGTAAAACCAGAAGGTTTTACGGCGGTGAGGTGGATGGTGTTTCAAGACAACTGGCACGATACGTACACAAAAATGTAAAGCAATACATGCCAGAAATGAACCCAATGATGATCTATCGCTTAGATCGTTTTGGTCGTGGAGGTCATCATAGACCTTTTAATGATGCTGGTTTTCCTGGCATACGTATTATGGAAGCTCACGAAAACTATACGCAACAACACCAAGATATTCGTGTAGAGGATGGTATTGCCTACGGTGATGTGTTAGAGCATGTGAATTTTGAGTACGCCGCCAAATTGACCGCGGTAAACGCAATTAACCTGGCATCTATAGCATGGGCCCCACCTGCACCAAAAACAGTTAAAATTGGTGGTATTGTTGAACCTGCAGCTAAATTTCAATGGAGTAAGGTTGATGGAGCAAAAGGCTATAAAATTTACTGGAGAGACACCACATCCCCTACTTGGGATTATAGCAGACACGTTGGCGATGTTACCGAATTTGTTTTAGACGGCATCGTTATTGATAACTATTTTTTCGGAGTTTCAGCGGTTAGTGAAGACGGATTTGAGAGTCCGGTCGTTTTTCCAAACGGAGTATTCAGATAAATTCTATTCAAACCATACATGAACAAATTCATACTTTTTCTTGCTTTGGGAACTTTGAGTTTCTCACAGGCACAGACATTTACCAAACAAGATACGTTAAGAGGTAGCATTACCCCAGAACGTGAATGGTGGGATCTAAATTACTATCATTTGGATATTGCCGTTGACCCAGATGAGAAATACATAAGTGGGAGCAACACAATTCGCTATAAGGTGCTAAAATCCCATCAAGTGCTACAAGTAGACCTTCAACCTCCTTTAAGCATTGAAAAGGTTACTCAAGACGGAAAAGAACTTACCGTAACCCATAATGTAAATGCACATTTTGTACAGTTGACCAAACCCCAAGTAAAAGGAGAGTTCAATGAAATTGTTGTTTCCTATTCAGGGCACCCAAAAGAAGCGGTCAATGCACCATGGGATGGCGGATTTTCTTGGAAAAAGGATAATAATGGTAAAGATTTTGTGGCAACCTCTTGTCAAGGCTTAGGGGCCAGTGTCTGGTGGCCCAACAAAGATCATATGTATGACGAGGTAGATAGTATGCTGATCAGTGTAAAGGCTCCAAAAGGACTTATGAATATTTCTAATGGTAGGTTACGAAGTGTACATAAAGAAACCAATACTTATAACTGGTTCGTGGGCAATCCCATCAATAATTATGGTGTAAATGTCAATATTGGTGATTACGTTCATTTTGATGAAGTATACCAAGGAGAGAAGGGTGCCTTGGATATGGATTATTATGTTTTAAAGGATAATCTAGAAAACGCAAAGGAACATTTTAAAGATGCCCCAAAAATGATGAAGGCGTTTGAGCATTGGTTTGGTCCGTATCCATTTTATGAAGATTCGTTTAAACTGGTTGAAGTCCCTTATCTGGGTATGGAACATCAAAGTTCAGTCACGTATGGTAATCAATACTTAAAGGGTTATTTGGGTAGAGACCTTTCACAAACCGGCTGGGGCTTAAAGTTCGATTTTATCATTATCCATGAAGCTGGCCATGAATGGTTTGCAAACAACATAACCTATAAAGATGCTGCAGATATGTGGGTGCACGAAGGTTTTACGTGCTATTCTGAAAGTTTGTTTTTAGATTACCACTATGGTACAGAAGCTGCCAATGCCTACGTTCAAGGTATTAGAAACAATATTAGAAACGACAGACCCATTATAGGCATCTATAATGTAAATTATGAAGGCAGTGGAGATATGTATTATAAAGGTTCCAATATGCTACATACGCTACGCCAAATAGTAAATGATGATAAAGAATGGAGAACAATTTTACGTGGACTCAATTCTGAATTCTATCATAAAACGGTTACTACCGCACAGATTGAAGAGTATATTGCTACTAAAATGAAACTTGATCTTGATCCTTTTTTTGACCAGTATTTACGAACTGTCAAAATACCCGTATTTGAATATACGATCAAGGATAAAAAAATATCTTATCGTTTTACTAATACGGTCAAAGACTTTACAATTCCATTAAAAGTTTTTGTTGATGACCAACCTGTGTGGTTGAACCCGTCTACAACATGGCAAAGCAAAAAGATAAAAGGCAACCTAGAATCCTTACGCGTAGATCCAAATTTTTACGTTGAAACAAAGAGTTGATATAACTACTTTGTCTATGTAAACCTTTAACGTTCATCAAATATTATTTACGGTCAATTGTAGTGCTTTTAAACACCTATTTTTGCTCAGCACCTAGACCAACATGAAAAAGACCCTTGCCAGATATAGAAATAGCGCTTTTAGAAGCTTTATTAGAAAGCACTCTAAGTATGCCCCTATTCTTTTCTTTATTGGTGGTTTTATTTTTGACACCCTAACCTTAGGTCGTATTGACCGTACCTATGATTTAACGGTTTTATGTTTGCATATGACATCGTTATCCATCACACTATACTTATATAATTTGGTAGACGATGGCAAATGGCAGGGTACCTTACTAGAACGATATGAAGAATACCTACCACTGGCCATTCAGTTCTTTTTTGGGGGATTATCAAGTGCCTATGTCATCTATTTTTCAAGAAGTGTGTCTTTATCCAAAACGGCATCATTCTTTATTATCCTTGTTTTATTACTAATTGCCAATGAGTTTCTAAAAAAACGGATCTCCAACAAATATTTACAATTTGGGGTGTACTACTTTATTAGCTTCACTTTTTTTACGTTCATGATTCCCGTATTTCTAAAAGAGCTCAATTCTACGATATTTTTAATATCAGGTGCAGTTAGCTTAGTAAGCACTTTAGTGTTGCTTACGTTCATTTATGGCAAAAGCCCAAGTACGCGTAAAGAAATAAAGCTAGGTAAAATGATCTTCATTATCATTGCCATATACGGTTTGATCAATCTTTTCTATTTTTTAAGATTGATACCACCGGTTCCCTTGGCGTTGGATAAAGGAATAGTAGCCCACAACGTTGTTCAAAAAAATGGCAACTATGAAGTAACCTATGAGTCTGAAGAATCACATATATTTTGGCGCAAACACAAACTAGATTTTAGTTATTCTCCAGACCAACGTGTGTATATATTTTCTTCCATTTTTGCTCCTACAGATTTAAAGAAGTCAATATTTCATCGATGGAGAAAATACAATGAACTTACCAATGAATGGGTAACGGTAGAAGATATTGGCTATGATATTACGGGTGGTAGAGATGGTGGTTTTAGAGGCTATACGTATAAATCAAATATTACTCCCGGTGAATGGGAAGTACAAGTACTGACCGAAGAAGAACAAGTGTTAGGCGTTATTGGTTTCAATATAGTCTTGAACACCCATCCAAAACCATTAAAACTTAAGACTTCAAAATTTTAATTATTTATTTATCAGCAATTTACATTCTTAAAATTACCATCTAACAATAGTTTATTTTTATGATTTTTGTATGAAAACTTAGACTACCTTCGCGCAACTTTTTAAACTACTTGTGAGTATATACCATAAAGTTCGAGCGGTAGACCGTATGTTCTACCAATTGGAAAAGGAGTTGGGCTCCTTTCAAAAATCCACAGGTTTAGGCTGCGTAGCCAATTGCGGAAATTGCTGCTTAAAACCGGATATTAATGCCACAGTGCTAGAATTTTTACCCCTAGCCTATCATCTTTTTAAACAAGGTGTAGCAGAAACTTGGTTGCAAGATCTTGAACAAGATACCTCAACCAAACTATGTCCCGTTTTAAACAAACTAATTGCCCCTGGTGCAAAAGGATTTTGTTCAGAATATGCCCATCGGGGTCTAATTTGCAGACTATTTGGTTTTTCTGCCATGTTGCATAAAAACAATACCCCTACTTTAGTAACCTGTAAACCTATAAAGGAACAAAAGCCGCAAGCCGTTGCAATGGCAGAAATTCATATTTCGTCCAAAAAGAACTATCCGCTTATTAGCAATTACTATATGCAATTACGTTCAATTGACGAATCATTGGGCGCCGAATTGTTTCCTATACGAATTGCCATAGCAAAAGCATTGCAAGTTGTTTTAGGTTACTACGCATACCGCAGACCACCCAGATATAAAAAAGTGGCGTAATAGTCTCTTTAAAAAAAGGAGATAAAATGTATCTTTACGATGAACAAGCCTAATATCGAACTATAACTTGGCGATATTAGAAAAGAGCAGATTAATGAACAGCGTAAAAGAAATTAAATCAACCATACAATCAGAACTCGAAAAAGACGCTCCTAATTGGGAGCTTCTACTTAAGGCAATCTTGAATCATTTTGATTGTTCTACGGGTACCTTACATTTTTTGGATGAAAGCAAATTATTACAACTTCAATCTCAAGTTGGTATTCCTGAATTCTTAATACCTAAATTATCTACCATTCCTATTGGTAAAGGCATGGCCGGTATTGCTGCTGAAAGAAGAAAACCTGTTGAAATGTGTAACCTACAAACAGATGATTCCGGTGTTGCCAGACCGTCTGCAAAAGACACCAAAGTTGAAGGTTCCTTAGCCGCTCCACTAATTTATAATGAAACACTTTATGGCACTATAGGTATCGCAAAGCCGATTCCCTATGATTTTACACAAGATGAATCAGATTTGATTATGGAGATAGGAGAACTATTGGGCAAAAGATTGGTTTAGCTTGTGCTCTCCTAATATTATAACTAAAAAAAGCCCGCTATACAGCGGGCTTTTCATTTCAATTAAGTCATTTCTATTTAAATACTGCTCCGGTAAGTGCTACTTGTGCCAACTCTTTACCTTCTTCGCCTTTAAAGGTTATATAGTATGGACCATCACCCGATACTTTACCTGTTATTGGTATTGTAATCATAGTACCTTGTGACCCTTGTTGTTGTGATGGCATTTGACCTTTGCCCAACAACGGACCATCAGGAGTGTTTTCATGTATTTCAAAATCAAAATACATGTTTGGTGCTTCTTGCCATCCGGCAGTTAAACTAACGGACTTTACTCCTTTTAATGACATGTTCTCCAACATGAACCAACCGGCAGCCTTATTGATCAATAATAGGTCCATTCCACCAAACTGCATTGCTTGCATACCGTCCAATTTCATTTGATCATTGAACTTTACCGTGCTGCTAGGTATTGCAATGGTCTTAGAACCGGTCAAAGGAATAGTACCTTCTGCCCCAGCATCGGTATAACTAGCCGTTATCACTAACATGTTACCTGGTGCAGATGATTCTGCCGTAATTGTACCTTTTGCCGGTAACGACTTTTCTTTCTTTTCATCTCCGTTCAAGGAAAGTATGTAAAGAGCAATCTGTCTAGATTCATCGGTTGTAATATTTGGGTGTGCCGGCATGGTCACTTCCCCCCAAACACCATTTCCACCAGTTTTGATTTTGCCTTGAATATACTTTAACGCATCTCTACGTTCTTTATATTTTGCGGCAACATCTTTGTAGTTTGGTCCAATGGATGCTTCTGCTTCTTTATGACAAGTTTTACAATCCATCGCTTGGGTTAAGGCTTTACCAGTTACCGCTGCCGATACTTGTTGGTGTCCCATACTCATAGCAACCTTATCCATGCCTTCCAAATAATCCACACTTACAAAAATATTGTTTGGATCTATAGCTGTGCCATCTGGATCGGTAACCGAAACGTCGTATGAAATTTTCTGTCCCGGTAGATAAAAAGCTGGTGCGCCACCGTCTATAGCTATAGCAACTTTCGGTCTAGAATTACCCGCAATAATACCAGTGCTTTCACTTATAACTTCGGCTCCTTTATCGTCCGCTACAGTTACCTTTAGCTTGTAGGCTCCGGCATCCGCATAACTATAACATACTTTTGGCTCGGTAGTTTCTTTGGTATCTCCATTTCCAAAATCCCAGATGTACTTTATGGCATCATTTTCACGATCACTTGCTTCAACAGTAGCGTTTACCGTTAACGGGGTTTTACCAGCCGTTTCACTTACAGTAATATTATCTATTAACGGAGGTCTATTTCCGCCGTTAAATTGAATATAGCCTAAAGCGGAGTTAGCGTTTTGTGAAAACCAACCGCTACCATATTCCAAAAGGTAAATTTTACCATTTGGACCTACTTCCATATCAATTAAGTTGTTGACCTTAATATTTGGAGCAAACGGTTCCATTTTACTGAAATCACCATTTTCATCTAAATGAACTGCGAACATCCAACCACGCATCCAATCGTAAATAATAACTTTTCCATCGTAATAGCTCGGCAATTTTTCATCACCTTGAAACATATCTGAATAATATGTAGGTCCGGCCATGGCATTTCTACCTCCTGTTGCTGTTTGTGGAAAAGCTTGTGAATCATCATAAGGATAATAAACATAGGCTGGCATTGCCGGTGGCAATTCCGTTAATCCCGTATTGTTGCGTGAGGTATTCATTGGTTTGGCAGGATCATACTCCGGTCCGCTCTCACCTGTTTCGTAGTTGTATTCATTATAGGCATAGTTATCGCCAATAAACATGGGCCAACCAAAATTTCCTGCCTTTTTTGCCTGGTTCATTTCGTCATACCCTCTAGGACCTCTTGTGCCTAAACTATCCGCTCTTGCATCTGGACCAACATCTCCCCAGTATACATAACCCCTTTTCATATCTACCGAAATTCTGTACGGGTTTCTATGTCCCATAGTATAGATTTCCGGTCTGGTCTTTTCCGTACCTACAGGAAACAAGTTTCCTTCAGGAATATCATAAGAACCATCTTCTTTTACTTTAATTCTTAAAATCTTCCCACGTAGGTCATTGGTGTTACCTGACGAGCGGCGAGCATCATACTGTTCATGACCTGGTATATCATTCATTGGTCCAAAACCACTATGAACATATTTAGCCCCTTTTTCGTTAAATGGCGTTGTATTATCACCTGTAGACAAATAAAGTAAACCATCTGGTCCAAACGCTATAGAACCACCTGTATGGCAGCAAATTTCTCTTTGACTATCTACATCTAAAATTACTTGCTCAGAGTCCGTATCAAACTTACCATCTACAAATTTAAATCGTGATAAACGGTTGACCCACTGATCACCTGTTGGTGCATAGTATAAATAGATCCAGTGATTGTTTGCATAATCCGGATCTTTCTGCAAGCCCATTAAGCCTTCTTCGGCATTTACACCGGGCGTATTTAATGTTTTACTGTAAACATCTAACTTTAGAACCTCTGTAAGCTCTTGCGTTTGATCATTATACAGCATTACCTCTCCCCTACGTTGAGCCACTAAAACATCTCCGTTTGGCAATACCGCCATTTCGGTAGGTTCAAAAAACATACCTTCACTTAGGGTTACCTTGGTAAAACGATCTGCATCTGGTGGTATTTGCGAAGTAGCTTTTCCATAATCCAATACCAAGTTCTCACCAATGGCATACTGAATACCACCTAATAAATGTTTTAAGAACAGGTCTTCTGAATAACTGGCATCGGCATGTCCGCCACCCGTGTAAAATGCTCGTCCACCATCATAATCATGATACCAGGCTATGGGGTGAAAATCTCCGTTTTGCCCACCTTCATAAGAAGATTCGTCCAAAGTCATTAATACGTTTACATCTGGATTGATGTTCTTGTAATTATACAATTCATCCGTTCTGTTCCACACAGAGTCGGTAAAAAACTGTGTAGCAACAAAATTCTTGTCCTTGATAATAAAATCCGCATTTGGCATTCCTCTTGGGTGACTCAAAAATTGAGCTCCTGCTAAGTCATTGTACCAACCCCAGTCATATTCAGTATCTGCTGCAGCATGTACACCTACATAACCGCCGCCGGCTTGAATGTAGCGCTCAAAAGCCGCTTCTTGGTATTGGTCCAAGACATTACCCGTTGTACTTAAAAAGATAACAGCTGAATATTGCTTTAAATTTTCATCAGTAAACAGTTCTGCATTTTTGGTAGTATCTACTGCAAATCCATTTTCTAATCCTAGCTTTTGGATTGCTGCAACTCCCGCTGGTATAGATGCATGCTTAAAAGCCATTGTTTTAGAGAACACCAATACCTTTGGTTCTCCTTCTCGTTTATTGCCACCACATGAGACAATAATAAGCGCAAAGCCCAAAAGCAGCGCATTGAAGATTTTTTTCATACGTTATTCGTTGTTGTTTAGTTGATTTTAGAATGCATAAAAATAGGGCGTGCAGTTGTATTAACCAATAGTTTCTATATTAAACATTGTACATTTATGATAAATTAATACCCTTTTAATAGAATTATGTTAGAAATACCCGAACTATACTTTAAAAATGACACTGAATTCAAAAATTGGTTACATAATAATCATTCCGACTATAAAGGTATTCACCTGATCTTCTACTCCGTTGCCCACGAAAACGAAAGTATGCGCTGGGAAGAAGCTGTTAGGGTAGCACTTTGCTATGGATGGATTGACAGTACGGTAAAAAGTTTAGGTGACGGTAAGCGAAAACAATACTTCTGCCCAAGAAAACCCAAAAGCGTTTGGAGCAAGGTCAATAAAAATCATATTAAAGATTTAAAATCCAATGGCTTAATGCATGAAGCAGGATTAGCTTCGATTAAAATTGCAAAAGAAAATGGATCATGGACTTCTTTAGATGATGTTGAAAACGGAGTCATACCCGAAGCATTACAAATTGCTTTTGAAAAAAATAGCCAGGCACATACCAACTTCAAGAACTTTACCCATAGCCAACGCAAAAGCTACCTATATTGGTTAAACCAAGCTAAGCGAGAAGAAACCAAGGCGAAACGTATAAAGGAAATTATACAACATGCCCATGAGAATATCAAATATAGAAATGGCGGTGGTTGGCAGGCTATTAAAAAATGAAATTAACCCGAGTTTTTTAATCACTTTGGTAATAAATAATACATTCATTACCAATGTCTAAAATGCCATAGAATATAAGGCTTAAACTATAATGTACCGCATATTCTTTTTACCTTACCCTTGCAAAACCGCATATATATGATGAGCGTATTGAAAATGATGAAAGCTATTGCCTTGTGTTTACTCATAGCAATTGTAAGCTGTAATAAGGAGAAAGAGGTTACCTATGACACTTTGATCAAAAATGGTGCTGTCATCAATCTAGAAGACGGATCGGTCTCAACGGCACATATTTTAATTTCCAATAATAGGATTACCAAAATTACGAAAGACATTGATGCTGATCATCTAAAAGCCAATACGGTGATAGATGCCACAAATAAATTTATAATACCCGGTTTTTGGGATAATCACACCCATTTTAGGGGTGGAGATTCTTTAATTGATACCAATAAGAACTTTCTTAAGCTTTTTATGGCCAACGGAATTACCACGGTGCGTGATGCTGGCGGAGACCTAACCTCATCGGTTTTAAAATGGCGTAAGGCTATTGAAAACAAAGAACTTATTGGACCACGCATTTTTACATCTGGACCTAAAATTGACGGTCCAAAAGGTACCTGGGCAGGTTCATTAGAGGTTGAAACCGATGAAGATATTATCACTGCCTTAGATTCTTTGCAAGCTATACCGTCTGACTTTGTAAAAATCTACGATAGCCGAATTTCTGGTGAAAATTATTTGAAGGTGATCCAGGAAAGCGAAAAACGTGGCTTAATTACTTCTGGACATATGCCCTTTACCGTTGAACTAGATGCTACCATTAATGCAGGTATAGATGCTGTAGAGCATTTATATTACATCATGAAAGGATGCTCAAGCAATGAAAAGGAAATCACCCAAAAACTGATAGACAAAGAAATCGGATTTTGGGATGCTATGCCCCTACTCCAGTCTTCATATGCCGACTCCACCGCTTTAAAAACATTCGGCAAATTGAAAAGGAACAATGTATTTGTTGTTCCTACACTACACATTGGTAGGGTTCTTAGTTATTTGGATGAATTTGACCATGCTGATGATGACTACTTAAAATATATGGGTCTTGGAATACAGCAAACTTATAAAGGCAGAATTGACCGGGTAAAAAATGCTTCTGCAAAACAGGTTGCCGACAGAAAAGCACTAGATCAATTCTTTGGCGAACTGGCTTTTAACTTGAATAAAAACGGAGTAGCACTTTTGGCGGGATCAGATAGTGGGGCTTACAATAGCTTTACCTACCCAGGCATATCATTACATAAAGAAATGGAAGCTATGGTTGCTACAGGAATTTCTCCGCTAGATGCCCTGAAATCATCAGCCTATAACGGAGCATTATTTTTAAAACAAGATGCGGACTATGGTTCTATTACCGAAGGTAAAATTGCCGATATTGTTTTACTCAACAGCAATCCGTTAGAAAACATTACAAATACACAAGATATTTATATGGTGCTATCCAACGGAACCCACCATTCCAAATCAGACCTGGACAGCCTTTTAACATCTGCTATTGTTCACTAAACCCACTATTGCCATGAAATCCTTTTTTATTGTCCTACTATTCTCTTGTTATCTTGGTTTTTCACAAACACTCTTAAAACCAGACCGAGTATTTGATGGTACGGAAATGCATGAAAATTGGGTGGTTTTAGTAGAGGAAAATCTAATAACATATGCCGGTAAATTATCTGACATGGATCTACCTGACCACACCACTGAAATTGAATTGGAGGGAACTACTTTAATGCCCGGTATTATTGAAGGGCATTCCCATATTTTACTACACCCATACAATGAAACCGATTGGAACGACCAAGTTCTAAAGGAGTCTCCGGTTGAACGTGCCGTTAGGGCTACGGTACATGTAAAAAATTCTTTAATGGCAGGTGTAACCACCATGAGAGACCTTGGGGCCGAAGGTGCAGGTTATACAGATGTATACGTAAAGAAAACCATTGAAAACGGTATTATTGACGGACCGCGATTATTGGTTGCGGGACCTGCTATTGTAGCTACGGGCGCATACGGTCCAAAAGGTTTTCATGATGGCGTAACGGTACCCTTAGGTGCAGAAGCTACAAGTGGTGTTGACAATTGTATTACCACCGTTCGTAGGCAAATGGGTAACGGTGCAGATTTGATAAAAATTTATGCCGATTACCGATGGACACCGGGTGCCGATTCCAAACCTACATTTCTTCAGGAAGAAATCGATGCAATGGTTGCTACAGCTACTACGGCGGGTAAATATGTAGTTGCCCATGCCAGCACTCCCGAAGGCATGAAAAGAGCCATTCTTGGTGGTGTAGAAACCATTGAGCATGGCGACGGTGGTACAGCTGAAATTTTTAAATTGATGAAAGAAAAAGGTGTTGGCCTATGTCCTACCCTTGCCGCAGGTGATGCCATTACACAATATAGAGGTTGGAACAAAAGCACCGATCCTGAGCCGGAACGAATTCAACAGAAACGAAAATCGTTTAAAATGGCGCTCGATTCTGGCGTGCAAATTGTTTTTGGTGGCGATGTTGGTGTTTTTCCCCATGGAGAAAATTATCGAGAGATGGAATTAATGGTGGACTATGGTATGAAACCCTTAGACGTTTTAATTTCCGCCACTTCTAACAATGCCAAAATGTTTCACTTAAACCAATTAGGAAACTTAGAAAAAGGCTTTCTAGCTGATATCATTGCCGTTGAAGGAAATCCAACCAAGGATATTTCCGTAATGAAAAATGTATCTTTTGTAATGAAAGATGGGATGGTTTATAGGGAATAGTTGTTGGTTGTCCGTTCACTTCGGCTCCGCTCAGTGACCAAAAATCGTTTTTCGTTTTTCGTTGTTGGTTGTTCGCCATAACGAGCGCAACGCAGCTATTTCTAGACTATTAATCATTGTACTTAATACTAAATGCTTTGAACTTGATACTTTGTACTAAGTACTTAATACTATTTTCCCGCATCCTTGGTAATTCTCAACGCACTAGAAACTATAAATACAATGAAACAGGTTTCTATTATACGTTGTAAAATACCTCTATAGCCAGATTCTGGATTAGAGAATAGCGCGAATATGAAAATACCGCTGATGATTCCCGTAACAATCGCTATTTGAGATAAGCGATCGTAGTTCTCAGATTTCTTTAAACCCAACCCGATTCCCATCAAACAAATAGGAAAAAATATATACGTTAAAGATGCCACTGCATTATGTATAAGTTGAGCTAGGCTGGAGTCCATTACATCTGTTGGGCACCCGGCGTCACATGGAAATAATCCTACCAATATGGTTCCCATGCCGTAGAAAAGTGCCAAACCATAAAATCCCGCTACCACTAACTTTGAGCTTGGAAATTTGTTGGGTGCACTAAAACAATATATAGTAAGGAGAATTCCGCTAGGTACATAACCCAAATACTGTAAATAGGTACCATACCTAGTATCAACAGCAAAAGATTCACTAATGTACTGACTTACTATGCTATAATCTTCAATTAACAACGGACCAACAATAGCGGCAATTGCAAATAAACTAACTCCTAAAATACCTATATACGCTACTAGCTTATTGCTCATTTTGAAAATTGAATTGGTTGGTTGTTTATATGACGATAATCATTCGGTATTGTTACAGCAATTACAATTCCGCATTCTTACTTTCTTCCCATTCCTTCCGTAAATCTGTAGAAAGAATACTAGTGCCATCATGTTTCCAGCCCGGTGGTTTTGTCAAGTATTTGAACCTGTTTACCAATGAGGTTTTTGAAGTAAAGAAATCGGTCAACATTTTGTACCACTCTCCAAAAGCAATTTTTATGGGATTATACGTGTTTATGTTCGTTACCAAACCGTATACCGGTTTTTCCACCTCGGGCTCAAAGGTGCCGAACAATCTATCCCAAATAATAAAAATTCCGGCATGGTTTCTATCTAAATATTGCGGATTGGTGGCATGGTGTACCCTGTGGTGACTGGGCGTATTAAAAACAGCTTCAAACCATTTGGGCAGTTTTGTAATATACTCTGTATGAATCCAATATTGATAAATAAGACTAACGGACATCTGTACCAAAACCATCACCGGATGAAAACCGATGAGTATGAGCGGAGTCCAAAAAATAAAGGTGTAAAATCCGCCAGACCAAGATTGTCTTAAAGCCGTGCTTAAATTGTAGTTTTTAGAGGAATGATGCACCACATGGCTAGCCCAGAAAAACCGACTTACATGACTGGTTCTATGAAACCAATAATAGCAAAGATCTTCTGCAAATAGGAGTACTAACCAAGACCACCACGCAAACGGAATTTCAAAAATATGGTAGAAATTATACAGCAAATAAAAGAACCCTAATGCAATGCCCTTGGTTACCAAGCCAATGGCCACATTACCCAACCCCATTACAATTGAAGTACCCGCATCTTTAAACTCATAATCATGTAGCTTGATCTTTACCGACAGTAATACTTCTAAAATTACCGTGACCGTAAAAAAAGGAATGGCATAGTGTATTAAATTAGGTATTTCGGGTATTTGCATGGCGGTTAATTATCTGTTTTAACCTTTCTAATTTACGAATCTATTTGGTCAACTACAATTGCTTAAAAAGACAACTTTTATCACTCATAAAAAATGATAGCAGTATAAGAAAATCGTATGGGTTATGTAACATTAGTCACCCATAAACAGGGGCTTTATTCGTAATTTTACATCAAGAAATTAAAACAACATACTTATGGAAACTTTACATAAAAACGTGGGAATAGACCAAGATTACAAAATAGAGATCAGTGATAAATTAAACCTTCTTTTAGCTAACTATCAAATTCATTACATGAATTTGAGAGGTATGCATTGGAATGTAAAAGGAAGCAATTTCTTTCTTCTACATGAAAAATTTGAAGAGTTATACACCGAAGCTACTGAAACCGTTGATGAGATCGCTGAACGTATTTTGACCCTAGATCAACAACCTTTACATACGTTTGAAGATTACTTGGACAACAAGACTATTAGAATCATCAAAGAAGTGTCTGACGGTGCTACAGGTATATCTTTATTGATAGATAACTTGAACGAGTTATTGATTCAAGAGCGAGAAATTTTGGAATTTTCATCTGACAACAATGATGAAGGTACCGCTACGTTGGTTAGCGATTTAATATCCGGACAGGAAAAGCTAATCTGGATGCTTAAGTCTACCTTACAATAGCACATAGTTTTACCTAAATAAAATGGCAAAAGTCTACTTAGATTTTTGCCATTTTTTTATATCCCTTTTCCACTTAAAAGATAGTAAGATTACTATGTATTTGTTGGGGAACGTTTTTCAATTTCCAAAGCGCGACTATAAAAGTCACGAAATTGGACTTTATTGTATTTTGCACGCATGGCGCTCAAAACATCAGATAAGCTTAGACTACACCAATCCCAAAGCATGGTATCAAAATTATAGGCATACATTTGTTTTTTCACTTCGGCTCTTATGGCATCGATTTCAGTGGCGGTAAATCCGTTTTCCAGAAGTCTCTCCAATACCCGTTGCTCGTTCTCTTTGGTAAATTCCGTATCCAAGTATGGTTCTAGAAGCAAATCCCAATTCCAACTATAGGGAATCAATTTTAAATTATGAACTTTGGCGAAATGCGCTAGCTCCTTCTTCTTTTCAGCGGATACAAAAACAATATCATCTTTTACATATACTTTACACACACCAAACTCTAAGGAAATAGCCTCAATTTCATGGGCTTCTATGCTTGCTGAAGGATAGACGACCGAAGGTTCAAAAGGGTAATCCGAAATTTCAATACTGCTTTTCCCTATGTTAGATGTTCCAATACCACAGAGCAGCCTTTTAGCGGTTATGGCATTTCTAGAAATGGTAAAACCGGTGAGCCCGTTTAACTTGAACATATTTTTTAAAAACTTCAGCACTATCTTCTTTGGTTTGAAATGTACCTATAATTAAGAAGCAGGTTCCAATAAATCCCATAGGTTGCCATATAGATCCTTAAATACGGCTACCATACCATACGGCATCTTTTCTGGCTCTCTAACAAACTTTACACCTCTTTCTACCATGGCATAGTAATCTCGCCAAAAATCATCTGTATACAAAAATAGAAATACCCGTCCGCCTGTTTGGTTTCCTATCCTTGACTCCTGCGCTTCATTGTCCGCCTTTGCTAAAACCAAAGTGCATTGTCCATCCCCTGGTGGCGTAACTGTGACCCAACGTTTTTCCCCTTCTAACGGGGTATCTTCCACCAGTAGGAAGTCTAATTTTTTAGTATAAAATTCAATGGCTTTATCGTAATCATCAACGACCAATGCTATGCGTGCTATGGATTGCTTCAATATATTGTTTATTTTATCTGTTAGTTTCCTAAAATATGGGTTTCAAAACCATCTATACTTTTGGTATTCTTATTTTTCCAATATTCTTTGATCTTTTCCTCACCTTGCTTTTTAGACCAATCGTTTAAAGTAGTTCGCTCTTCTTTAAAATCCATGAACGGAACGGCGAATCCGCACGAGGTCTGTACCAAGTCCACTTGCATTTCTATAATTTGCCGGGACCCTGTATTTTCAGGAAAAAGGTTAATGTACTTTGAAAATTCTTGATCTCTTCTATGGAATATTTTAGCTACACCATATAATCTCAAAATTATAGGTTTACCCTCAAAGGCACAGAACATTATGGTCATTCTATTATTTTTGATCAGGTGTGCAGCCGTTTCGTTACCACTACCGGTAAGATTCAACCAAACAATTTTATTCTTGTTAATGACCCGAAAGGAGTCCGTACCCTTTGGCGAGACATTTACCTTGCCCTCTGCAGCCGCAGTACCCACAAAAAATACTTTTTGCTTTTCAATAAATTCCTGTAATTGGGGTGTAATGGATTCTAATTTCTTTCCCATGCCTTTAATTTTTGTTATGTGTAATTTTTCTAGGTACTACTTCTTGTTTCTATTTCTTCCCAATGGACCAGTAGTCTTTACATGTGCTCATTACAACATTGGACAAATAGAATCCGTACATGGGTTCTACAGGTAATTTTCATCTATAAAAACCCAAGCATATAGCAGTAATTTCAATACAAGCACTACCGCAAAAGAAGCCAATAAACCATACCAAAAGCTCTTACTGCGGTTTGTAAATTTCGGTTTTATATAATACACCTGCACCGGTATAAATAGCACTAAGGCTAAAATAGCCAAAGCTACGGTTACATAAAAATAACCGATCATTGCAATACTTTCCAAGATATTGAACATGGCACTTATGGCTTCTAAAATATCGTCTACAGTCTCAACACCACTGCCGCCGCTGTAGCCAGAAGTATCTCTTTTAAACAATACTTTTAATTCAATTATAAACAGAAACGCATTAAACAGTAGATAAAGAATGAACCAGGATAGCTTTTTTAGTATTTTTCTTATCATTGATTTTATCTAAAACCGACTAATATTTAAAGGAGGTTGTAGTACGATTTCGCCTTAACATTTTATGAAACTAGAATAGTTCCACAAAAACTACATGTTATTCCTTTAACAAGTTCTCTTCAATCATCATTTTCCTAGCCTTTTCAGTCTCATTCTGCCCATTACCCATTATACCCGGCAACATAATTATACGCTTTTTAATAACCCCATCCTCTTCAAAAACAACTTCAAATCTAGACCGGGTAATTGCCAAAATCGCTTTCTTAAATTTTACACTTTTAATTTTATCTCTTTGGATAATTGGTGTGGCGGAATTATTCAGACTTTTAAAAATACCATATACCAAAAACAGACCAACTATGCTATACACCACGGCAATAGTTATCTCTCCTTTTTGAAAACTTTGAAATGCCGAAAACAATAAAAATGCAGCTATACCACCGTAAATAATTAAAACTCCAGTGATACTTTTACCAACAGTAGCATTTGCAACATTACCTTTAACCCCATCCCTAGTAAGCAAAATTCTGTCCGGTAAAATATGGCAAAATCCAGTTTTGGTTCTAAATACTTTTTCGTTTTCCATTAATTCTAATTAACGCTTATGGTGACAAAATACATTTCATTGCTACTACTTTGCAACGAAGTTTATTGATGATTTAATGTGGTACTCCCTGTTCCCTCTTATTTTTAAAAAACAGAATGGTAATCAAGGTTGAAATTCCTATACCGATCCAATTGGATATTTGAATATCCAATCCCAACCCAACATTTGGGTCATAAAATATGTAAGATCCTACAACACTGGTAATAAAAAATGCGGGGACTAAGGCTATTAAATAATACGTTTTCTTTTGATATAAATAAACTGCTCCGATCCACAGGGCAATAGCAGCCGTAACTTGGTTTGCCCATGAAAAATACCTCCACAATAACTGAAAATCCATGTTGGTTAAAATGAACGAGATGATAAACAACGGAATTGCTACCATAAACCGATTCTTCAATACTTTTTGGTCTATCTTCAAATAATCGGCAATAATCATACGTGCAGCCCTGAACGAGGTATCTCCCGATGTTATGGGTAGCACAATAACGCCCAAAACAGCTATGGTACCGCCAATGCTTCCTAATGAAATAATGGCAATTTTGTTTACCACGGCAGTAGGGCCTCCGTTTTGCAACAGCACATTTAACTGGTCTCCATCTAAAATACTCATGGATGCCGCTGCCCACACCATGGCAATGGCAGCCTCAAGAATCATCATGCCATAAAATACTTTTCTACCGTCTTTCTCATTATTGATGGTGCGCGAAATAATGGGCGATTGCGTGGCATGAAAACCCGATAATGCCCCACAGGATATCGTTAAAAAAATAACCGGAAAATATGGGATATTCTGCGGATGCATATTTTGAAACGTAAGCTCCGGAATAGGTTTTCCAATAACGAACATACCTATGCAAATACCAATGGCACTTAATATGAGCAACAAACCAAGTACAGGATAAATTTTACCTATGATCTTATCTATAGGCAACAAGGTTGCGACTATGTAATAAAAGAATATGGCAAAAAGCACTATGGTCAAATAACTGGTTTCCGAACCAATAACATCATTGATCATATTTGCGGGTGCGGTTACAAAAACGGTGCCCACCAATATTAAAAGTAATAGGGCAAAGAAATTAACCACGTGACTAAATGATTTCCCTAAAAACCGAGATGCCAACGCTGGTAGATGTGCACCGCCAAAACGTAAGGAAATCATACCGGTAAGGTAATCATGAACGGCACCTGCAAAGATGGATCCAAGCACGATCCAAATAAATGCTATGGGACCGTACAAAGCACCCAATATGGGGCCAAAAATGGGACCTACCCCTGCAATATTCAAAATTTGAATAAATGCATTTCTATTACTGTTCATGGGCACAAAGTCTACCCCATCTTCCATAGTGTGTGCGGGAGTATCTTTGGTTTCATTGGGCTGAAAGGTTTTATCCACGAACTTGCCGTAGAACATATACCCCAAAACCAATAAAATCATTGACGTAATAAATGTAATCATGAGGTTATTTTAGACTTGGTATAAAATGAATTGAATTTTTGCTTTAACAAGTGACCGGTATAGGAGTAAGAAGAATTTTCTAGCCTTAAGTCGAAGCAAATTTAATCCTATTTTTTTACCCTATCAATCCCAAACATTATAACCACAGACAAAATGGCCACAACAATTGCTTTTACCCAGTCAATTTCATCTTTTGCAAAGGCATCATAAATAATAAATCCGGTTGCGAAACCTAATACGAATTTTAAATTATGAAGGGTGAATAGTTTTTTCATTTTGTGGTGGATTAGATAAAATAATGATGTTAACAATTACAACGGATACCATCATAGTCCAATTTGCTCTAGTTGCGTAATACGTTATTGGCAATAGTATTTTTTACTATTATCTCATTCAGTTTTTGAGTATCAGTTTCTTTAATTTCATTTAGGTCAAACGTAACTATTTCTCCATTGTTCTTTGTAATTATTAATGTATTCTGAATTAATTCGGTCTTTTTGATTTGGTCAAAATTCAATGATTTTGAAATCCAAGAGTTTACCCGAACAATAGCTCCTTTTTTGTTCCATTGAACATAATTCTTATACCAAAACATTTTACTGAAATAAACCAGTTGTAGAAAAAATCCAATAGCACTTATTCTTTTGTTCAGTTTTGGATTTTCAAATTCAAATAATTCAAAAAAAACCACCAAAATAAAAATTAGAGAAAGAAATAGAACGAATATCCAAATCCAGCTTTTCATATGGTCAAAATGTATCTTTTTCTTTTCCATTTGCGTTCAAATGCTATTATTGCTAACGGCTTCGTAAGAAAAGCAAGGCAATTGTGAGTGTTACTTTTCTAATGAAACACAAGACAAAT
Organism: Maribacter sp. UBA3344; assembly: GCF_002362375.1. Taxonomy (NCBI): domain Bacteria; kingdom Pseudomonadati; phylum Bacteroidota; class Flavobacteriia; order Flavobacteriales; family Flavobacteriaceae; genus Maribacter; species Maribacter sp. UBA3344. The sequence goes on from NZ_DERI01000008.1 coordinate 302,349, forward strand.
TACTCCATTTTATTAGTTGTTCTGTTATTCAAGTCCAACAATTTTAATGTTTTGTGGTAGTTTTCTATTCTTGACAGTGCATTTCCGTCAATGAATAATATGACCATTAACATGGAAAGAGATGAAATACTGATTGCTCTCCAAGTGGGAGTATTCAAACATAGATTTAATAATGCCGCAATGATGATTAATATGGGAACAATTTTAAATACCGCCACAAATTGCTTAATAGTGGATTCAGATCGTTCAATTTCGGACTGATAAAAGGCAGTTTCATCGGAATTAAAATCCTTTTCAAATTGTTTAATTCTTTTATTATTGGCATAGTTAGTGCCGCTACCAATTATTAAGAGTAAGATACCTACTATTAGCGTTGGAATGATATATGCCTTTGCTAAATCTGTTTTTCCCAATTGCCAAAATCCTACACTTGCGATTAAAAAACCAATTGCAAAGAAAATAAAGAAACGTGTTGAAAATACTTCGGCTTTTGCCCATTCTATTGCTAGTTTTAATACGTCCATAATTTCATTTTTTAAATATAGATAATAGCTTGGCTAAACATCATATGAAGGTAAATAAACCTCTTGTTTCCGTCTTCGTACAAATTATTTTTTCAATATTTCGTTGATGTATATGGAACGATATTTTTCTGGATATTCTACCTGTACTCCGTGTGTGCCATTCTCAAATAAAAACCATTTTTTTGAAGGCGCCCTAATGGAATCAAAATACATCTTTGCTACAGTCGTTTCGGTAAAATGATCATTGTCTCCCTGTAATATATACACGGGTACTTTAAATTCTGGGATATCACGCATTAAATTCATATCTATTGCAGTGGGTTGTAAAATCTTAGCTGCAGGATAGTAAGTTTCTGGACTATTGATCATATCCGTAAATTTTTCGCTAAACGTTAATCCATTATCCAAAAACATACTTTTAATAAAATTGAAGTCGGTTTCTAATTTTATCGGTGCATATTTCATTACAATTTGTCTTTCTATTTCAAAGGCTTCTGCTACTGAATTTTTTGAGTTTTCAATATAAGGTGGCGTTCCAATTTGTTTTAATAGATTGACTGAAATAGTATCATTGTGCTTTTGTGATTCCGATAGTGCAAATTCATAGGACAATTCTTCTGAAAGTGAAAGATTAGCCATTAAACCACTACCAATATAGGCGTGATATAATTCAGGCTGTTTTTGTACCATATAAGCTGCTACTGCTGTTCCCCATGATAAGCCTTCAATGTAAATCTTATCCTTTTTAAAAGTCTCTTTTAAATGTTCTGATAGTTGCAAACCATCATCTACTATTTTGTTTAAGGTAATGGCTGAATCAGGTATGCTATCATTATAAGCTAGCCCAGACCCTCTTTGATCCCAATAACAAACCGTGAATATATCTTCTAAATCAATCCCAGTAAGTTTATAAATAACCGGTAAAATTGGTGCACCCGGTCCTCCGTGAACTATTAGTAGCACGGGATTATTTTTGTCTTTTCCCCTAATCGTAATTCGTTGTGGCACTCCGTTAATGGTCATGTCCTCGTGCATGGCAATACTATTTGGTAGTACATTACCTTGTTCATCTAAAAAAGGTTCTTCTTCTCCGGAACTATTGATTCGTATAACTAATAAAACAACTAAAATAAATGCAACTAGCGCTCCCAGTAAAACCAAAAACCACTTTCCTATTTTCTTTATTATTTTCATATGATTATTATACGCTTTATGGTTGTTCTTGCTACTGTAGTATTCTATATCAGACAATTACGGATTAAATTAGCGATAATTATCGGTTTAACACATACGTTAGCAATTCCAAGTGAATTCGGACGAAGTCAAATCTGCCGTAATTGTGGTTATACATTTTTGTTCATAGCTTGATTATATATTTTCAAATTCATATTTAAACCAATCTTCTAAGTCTAATCGATTTATCACTGCTAAACAGTTTTTTCATAAAGGAAAATTCGTTTTTTAATGAAATTCCGATTATAGAACTATAATGATATTTTCTATAGTCTTAGTCATTGGTTGATTTCAATCTTACTAACGTTTAAATTAGCATGATTTTAAAAAGAATAATTGAAATATCTTTTTAAGCTAAATAATCAGTATTAGAATTAGGCATTATGAAATTTAAAATAGTATAAATTATAAGTCCTGAAGCTCCTAATAATGTTGCGATTAAAAAAATTGTTCTTACGTGGTTGGTTTTCCAATCAAGATACTCAGCGATTCCGGAGCAAATTCCAGCTATCATTTTATCATTAGATTTTTTAAATCTTTTGTTATTCATATTCTTATTTTAGGTTAGGTCATTTAGTTGCACACAACGGTCTCGCATAACCGTTAGTTACGGATTAAATTAGCGATTATTTTCGGTTTATCAAGGGCGTAAGCAATTCCGAGTGGATTAGCACAGCCTGTCCCAATCTTGTTTCGAGATAGTTGAATCTGTCTAAATTTCAATTACCTTGTTCTGTTGTCGTACTTTTTATTCCGATTTATGCACTTCGAGTTCTATTTCAACCATAAATTCAGGAAGTGCCAATCCTTTTACTTCTAGCCAAGAGCCAGTTGGAAATCCATTTTTATATATTTCAGCACGATATGCTGATTTTTCCAACATTTGTGCCATATCAGTAGTAAAAACATCTTCTTTTACAACATCGTCAAATGTGCAACCAAAGTGTTTCAATATTTTTTCCAAATCTGCATAACAATTCTTCATCTGCTGTTCCATATCGCCAATAGCAGTTGGATTACCTTCATCATCCATACTTACAGCACCAGAAATTTTAATGCTATTCCCAATTTTCACAGCATGAGAATATCCATAAGCTTTTTCTACTTCTGGTCGCAATAGAAAATATTCAGGTTTCTCTGGTTCAACAATTACCTCTTCTTCCACTTCTCTAGTTTCCTCCTTTTGTTTTTGTTCGCAACTTTGGAATACAAATGTCAATACAACAAGTGTTGCGATTAATGTCAATCGGTTAGTTGGTATTTTCATAATTCTCATTGTTTAGTGCCTACATTGGTCGGTTTTCGGCTTTCCCGTTTTATTATCCGTTTCGTTTTTCAGTATGAAGCACATGGCCTGTGCTATGCGTAGTGGGGAAGTAAGGAAACTTTTCGTTTCCGCCTGCCGGCAGGCAGGTCTACGCATGACGCTAAATCTTATTGTTTTGCTTTATTTTTTCTTATTTAAAGCTAAATCTATTCCCAATAGCTATCGGGATAGCGACTTTATAAATATACGCAGACCTTTTGGTTTTACCTATTAGAACGCGTTAGGTTTAGGCTTGGTTATCTAATGCTTTATTCCACACGCTTTAAATAACTACCGTCGCTGTTTTTTATAAATTCAATTCCTCTATTAGCTTTACAAACTATGAATGTAGAATTATCGATTGAATTCAGAACAATTACGTTATTAAATTCAAATCCGTCGGTTGAAATATTAGTCAATCTCTCTTCTAGGTTTTCCATATTCGTTTCCTCTGCACCATATGAAATAATTCAATCGGTCGCCCCAATATTAGAACTATTCCCGTAGTTTTTCGCAACTCTATAACCAAATTGCTTTCCCTCGCTTTCAAATCTTAATTCGTTCTCATGTATTTCGATCAGGGTGGACATACAGCTTTCGTCATAAGAAAAATTCAAATCCATTATTTCGATTGTCTTTGCCGTATTTAATGCCTTAATGATTACCTGACCATCAGTAATGAATTCAACTTCTGTATCAGAATCAAAGGGAATTAGTGATTTTTCAAAATCTGACAGTTGATAATCTAGGGTTACATCGTCCGTACATCCACATCCGGATAACATTGTTAACGCAAGTAAGAACAATAAATTTCTAAGATTCATTTTAAATATTTGGTAACGGTTTTGCATAAGATTAGTTGCGTGGTTTAAGCAACTAATTTAGCAAATACAAACTGAATAGAAAATCCGAGAGGATTTTCATGAGTAGGCTCGAACAAGCCATTAATTATCACGTTGTTAGCCACAGTATTTATTCTATTCCAAATTCGTTCCAAAATAAAATTGTCGTTTTCGTTTCTTCATCATATTTCTCAAATACTTTTGAAGCAAAATCAAATTTATTTTTCAGTCCAACAATAGAAATACAATTAATCATTTTAACAACTCTCAAAGCTGTTAAAATTGCATCGTTGTTTTCTTTCGACCCTTTATTTAAAGTGCTTTTACCATTCATTTGTATTAGTGAAATAAATTCAGAATGAGCATAATTTGAATATAGCTTATATGAAGTTCCAAATATGGAAGTTTTCAAAGTGCTTTGTTTTAAAAGCTTTGACCAACTTTCTAATCTTGGAAGTCCGTAAGTGTCTAACTTATATAAATTCTGCTTTTTTATAGTTTTAAAATATGGTGACTTTTCAATTTCTAATTTTAGTCTTTTAATTTCTGAAAGTTCAGTTTTGAGTTTTTCAGTGACGTTTTCTTTTAGTTCTCCTCTTTCGTTAAAAAAATTCTGTCTCGATTTATAACCAGAGATTTGCCAAACATAAAATCTAAAATTCCTTTCCTCTTGAGTCAAATCGTTAAAAAAAAGATATTCTAATGTTAAAAAAGCCTCAATTATCGAACGAGTAAGAATATTTATTGAAGGAAAGTCTAATAGTTTCACATTACTATCTTTTGTTAAAGCCGAAACTTTTGTTCCTTTTCCTAATTCTATAATACTTTTTGTTGCAAGTAAAATTTTGATTGAAAGAGTTTCGATAAAAACCTCGCCTTCTTTAAGTTTTGGTTTAGAATCATAAATTGACTGGATTAATTCAGTATTAGCTTTTGTAATTAGTTCTAAACTTTCAAATGATGCAAGAACTGAATCTATGAGATGATATTCTTTTAGGGCAATGAAAGTTTTTAAATCTATTTTCAATTCGGGTGTGATTTTCGTATTGTGGCTAACGCTTGAGCTAAGCGTAGTGCGGAGGCTAGGAAACTTTTCGTTTCCGTCTGCGCAAGAAGCTAAAGCTTATTGTTTAGTTTTATTTTTTCTTTTCCAAAGCTAAATCCATAAGATTTAGCGACCTCATAAATATACACAGACCTTTCGATTAAGCCCAAAAGTCCGCATTACGTTTAGGTTTTGTTGCCACACGTTTTTTTAGCGTCTGACTGGTCCTTGGTCATAAATTTCGAATTCGAACATATCAGAGTTTTCAAATCCGTAAACTTTGTTTAGTATTTCTAATAACACCTTTTGGGTTTTCTCTTGGTTGTTTCCCATATTCATTGCGTAACAAGGAATTCCGTCAAATTCATAATACTCAAAATCATCAACCAATTCTAACGTTCGGAATTTAGCCAACTTTTCCATTTCGTTGTCAAATGTCAGATTTATCGAGAAGTTAAATGAGTTTTTTGGTGTGGCTGTTTGTTCAATTAGTGCTCCGTGAACAACTTGCATTATAACAGTATTGTCTTTTGCTAAGTTTATCAAAAATGCGTGATTTTTATTTTCAAATCGGTCAGCCGTAATTTTTAGGGTATTTTTTAATCCGCTATCAAGCTTTTCAGTTTGTGATTTCACTCCAAAATTTATTCCTAACGCGGCTAAAATTGTGAATAATATTTTACTCATTGATTTTGTTTAAATGTGTGGCAACTATTGTATATGAACACAATTGTACATACCCCTAAATATAAAGATAAATGTACAATCGTAATTATCCCTTATTCCTAAATTCAGCTTTACTTCACCTCTTTCAGTAACACCTCTATTGACTTCTCCAGTTGCTGATCAATGCCGTTTGCAATAATACCGGGTTGGTTTTTAACAATGAATTCTGGATCGGTCTCGTTGTTTTCCATCCATTCGCCTGCTTTGTTTTTGGCACTTACGGGTACTACCCCCCAAACACCTCCATTGGGCAAACGTTCCCAACCGGCAAAGCTACAGGTACCCGGTACGGGCATTCCCACGGTCTTACCGATCTTTAGATCCACATAACCGCTCGCAAAGCAAGAACCGTCGCTGTACATAGATTCGTTGAACATGGCCAAAGTTGGTTTTGTCCACCTAGAGGTTGGCTCGCCACCTACTACCCTATCTTCGGTTTCGTAAGATAAAAATGGTATACCGGTAAAGAACATGGCCAGGTCTGCTACTAAATCGCCACCACCATTAAAACGGGTATCTATAATGACCGCTTTTTTATCATTGAACTTGCCCAGCATTTCTTCATAAATGGTACGGTAAGGACCGTCTGCCATGCCTGGTATATGCACATAGCCCAAGGTTCCGTTGCTTTTTTTCAATACTTCTTTTTCATTGGTTTTCACCCAACGATCATACAACAGACCTCCTTCTTCCCTTAGCGAAATAGGCTTTACGGTCAGCTGTTTCTTTTTACCTTTTTCATCCACAATATCAAGCAGGGTAAAATCTCCAGCAACGCGGTTTAAATAGCGCGCCACATCTGTGTCCGCACCAATGGTCTCACCGTTTATTTTCTGTATGATCATGCCGGGTGAAATGTCAAAGCCAGCCTTATCCAACGGACCGCCTTTTATGACTTCGGTAATTTTTATTCCGTCGCCTTTATAATCATAATCCATAAAAATACCCAACGATGCGGTTTCATCACCATTTTCAATGGCACCGTAGAAGCGCCCGCCGGCGTGACTAACGTTCAGCTCTCCCAACATTTCCGATACCATTTCCATAAACTCAAAGTCATTGCCAATATGCGGCAGGTATTTTTCATATTCGGTACGCATAGCTTGCCAATCAATTCCATGAAAGGTAGATGTATAAAATATGCCATTGGTCTTTAGCCAAATGTGATCGAACATAAATTTACGTTCGGCATCGGCATCCAATACCATTTCGGCATTCAGTTTTACCGGTTCCTTTTTACCGCCCGCAACATCTACTTTAGAAATGCTACCATCTGATAATAGAAATAAGTTTTCCTTCTTGGCATCCCACTGTAAACTTGCCGATTTTGCACCTAGTGCCACCAACATTTTGGTGCTTTTGGTACGTATTTCGGTTTCCCAAAGATTGTAGTCCTTTTCAAATTTGGTCAGGTAGTACAGTTTTTCCCCATCTTTAGAGAGTACGGCATCAGACAATTTAGAGGAGTGTATGGTTAATCGCGCCTTTCTTCGGTCTACATCCTCCAAATCGAACTTTAAGGTGTTTACCTTTGGCTTCTCTTCCTTTTTATCCTTCTTCTTTTTATCGTCTTTATCCTCGCCTTCTTTTTCTTTTTTAGTCTCTTCTATCATTTTCAACAGATCATACTCTTCTTTGGTATTGTGGAATTTATCCCAAGACTCTTGGGTCAAGAACATGGTATATACATCGGTCTCAAAAGAACCACTGGTAGCATAACTTTTTAGACCGTTACGGTTAGTGAAATACATGATCTGACTACCATCATTCACCCATTTTGGGTAGTACTCATAATAGCCACTTTGGGTCAGGTTTTTACGCTTTTTCCCATCCTTGGATATTAAAAGCACCTCCGTGTTGTTCAATGAAACACTCCAGTCTACCAATAGCCATTTGCTATCCGGACTCCACTGGTAATACTGATCTCCGTCCCTCATATGTATGATTTCATCTGGAGTCAATAATGTGGTGACCTCTTTTGTCTTTAGATTCTTGACCTTTAAGGTCTTTCTATCTTCTATATATGCCACATAGATACTGTCTGGAGAAAACTCAGGCAAATAGATGTCATTTTCAGACGTTACCAAAGTATCTTCTTTGATCAGGGTAGCCGCAAAGAAATAGGGCTCTTCCGATCGCACCTTTGAAGATTTAAAAATGCTCCACTTGCCATTACGTTCACTGCTGTACGCTACAGATGTGCCATCTGGCATAAACTTTACAAAGCGTTCCTGTTCCGGGGTGTTGGTGATACGCTTGGTCAAAGAACCATCTACCGAGGTCACAAATACTTCTCCCCTGCTTATAAATGCAATTTCTTTGCCGTTAGGGGCTACATCCATTTCTTGAACACCACCGTTGACCGATTTATAGGTGATAGCATTACTATCCTCTTGCGTTCTTACTATTATTTCTACCTTCTTAGCACCTTCTCCGGCTTTTAGCGTATAAATTTCGCCATCATAACCAAATGCCAAGATATTGTCCCCAATACTTAATGAGCGTACCGGGTGAGTCTTAAAACTGGTATGTGCAGTAATTTCAGGTGCTCCCGTCAACGACATGGAAAAGACGTTAAAAGAGCCTTCTTGCTCGCTTAAATAGTAAATGGCACTGCCGTCTTTTGAAAATACCGGATTACGGTCCTCTCCCTTAAAAATGGTTAATTTGGTATGTTTTCCCGTTGCTGGTTCATACGACCAAATATCCCTGGTAATAGCAGATGTGTGATGCTTTCTAAAGGCATCTTCATAGCCTTTTTTATCATGGTACACCATTTTAGAGCCATCGGCATTTACTTGTACATCTTCTGCTGGAACGGTCAACACCTGATCTACCCTGCCCCCATTTGCGGGAACACTGTACAATTCTGGTTGTGATGCTGTTGGGTATTGCCGATGCTCGGCATCATCCAATCGCATGGCGCCAAATAAAACTACGGTATCGTCAGCAGAAAAACTGAACGCCTTTTCATCGTTACTATGATAGGTCAATCTGGTTGACGGTCCGCCTTTGGCATCCATGATATACACATCAAAATTGCCGTACCTGTCCGAGGAGAAAGCAATTCTTTCTCCGTTCTTGTTCCAAACCGGAGCATAATCATTAGCAACGTGGTACGTTAGCTGTTTTGCCACGCCACCATCTACAGGCACTGTAAAGATGTTTCCTTTGTACGTAAACGCAATAGTTTCACCGTTGGGAGAAATGGCCGGGTAACGTGCCCATTGTGGATTTGTCTGCGCTGAACATACGTACGTTAGGCAAATTGCCATTACCGATAAAAAAGAGTATTTCATGTATTTAAGTAGTTGGTATTTAGTAGATACGAAAGATAGGTATTTGATTTATCTACGGCAATGAAACTATGATCAATGGTATACAATTCTGCATAGATGGTAGAAATTGGCTAATTCTGATTAAATTTACTGTACCGACAAATACTATATTATCTTGAAAGAAGAAGAGCATTATTGGACAGAAAGGTATATGAATAAAGATATGGGCTGGGACATTGGCTACCCTTCTACGCCCATTAAAGAATATGCCGATCAATTAACCGATAAATCGATTCAGATTTTAATTCCGGGTGCCGGAAATGCTTACGAAGCCGAATACCTTTGGAAACAAGGATTCTCCAACGTCCATATTCTAGATATTTCTGAAATTCCGCTTAAAGAATTTAAAAAAAGAAACCCCGATTTCCCCGATGCAAACATGCACCAATCTGATTTTTTTGAGTTCAAAGGGCAATACGATTTAATTTTAGAGCAAACCTTTTTCTGCTCCTTTGTACCTACCGATGCTAATAGAAATGCCTATGCCAAACAAATGGCAAGCCTATTGAAACCTAATGGGAAATTAGTGGGACTCTGGTTCACTTTTCCCCTTACCGGTGATATGGAAAAACGACCTTTTGGCGGAAACAAAGACCTGTACACCAATTATTTATCGCCCTATTTTAAAACGATCACTTTCGATCCTTGCTATAACTCTATTAAACCAAGACAAGGAAACGAGTTGTTCGGGATTTTTCAAGTTCTTTGATTGGTTGTTGGTTGCTCGTTGCTCGGTCACTTCGGCTACGCTCAGTGACCTTGGTTTAAGAGAAACGCATGGCTCAACTATTGGTGAAAACTGAAAACTGATACTGCCTACTGAACAAACTATCACTTCGGCTACGCTCAGTGACCTTATTTACAACGTGGTAAAACAAGAATGAAAAACTCATAGCGAAACTGGTTTTTGAAAACTGCTACTGTTAACTGAAAACTGAAAACTGATACTGCCTACTGAACAAACTATCACTTCGGCTACGCTCAGTGACCTTAATCACTATTTGTCAGTTCGAGTGAATTTCGAGGAACGAGAAATTTGCTTGCCCGCCGAGAAGGAGGGTATCGAGAACCTTTATGTGTTCCAAAAATTCTCGATACCTGCCCATCGTCAGGCAGGCAACTTTTCAGTTCCCACTATGCTTTAACTAAAAATCGACTCGAACTGACCATACAGCACCATAAATTACACTGTAACCATTAACTGAAAACTGTTACTGCCAACTGAACACTGGACCACAAAACTGATAAAGGATTACGGATTCTTCAAAACTACATACTGTTAACATCCTTTTAAGAATACTTCCTTTTCTTTTCCGCTATTTTTAGAAACATAACTAACAAACCACTCAAATGACAAGAAGATTACTCTCCCTGTTGATGCTTTTTGCATCTATTTTCGTTACTGCACAAGATTTTAAAATGGACCTGGTTCAAGACTTAAAACCCCGTAACATTGGTCCCGGTGGTATGAGCGGTCGTGTAACCGCCATTGATGTTGTCAATGACAATCCGGATATTATGTATGTAGGTACCGCTTCTGGCGGATTATGGAAATCTACTTCCGGTGGCGTAAAATGGGAACCTATTTTTGATAAAGAAGTGACCGCATCTATTGGTGCCGTGGCCATTCAACAAAGTAATCCGTCGGTAATTTGGGCCGGTACTGGTGAAGGTAACCCCAGAAATAGCTTAAACGGTGGGTACGGAGTATACAAATCCCTTGATGGTGGAAAGACCTGGAAATCTATGGGGCTTGAAAAAACCAGACATATTCACAGAATCAAAATAGACCCCATGAACCCTAACACCGTTTATGTAGGTGCTATTGGATCTCCTTGGGGAGAACACCCAGAACGCGGCGTTTTTAAAACTACCGATGGTGGCGAGACTTGGGAAAAGGTGTTGTTCGTAAACAATAAAACAGGGGTTGCAGATCTTATTATGGATCCTACCAACCCTAATAAACTGATCGCTGCCATGTGGGAACACAAGCGCGAACCTTGGTTCTTTAACTCCGGTGGCGCGGGTAGCGGACTTTACATGACCCACGATGGTGGTAAAAATTGGAAAAAATTAAGCGAGGAAGATGGCTTACCAGCTGGTGACCTGGGTAGAATTGGTGTAGCCATTGCTCCGGGAAAACCTGAGGTTATCTATGCCTTGGTTGAAGCCAAAAAGAATGCGTTGTACAAATCTGAAGATGGCGGCTTTAAATGGAAAAAAGTAAACGATAAGAGCGATATAGGTAACAGACCTTTCTATTACTCTGAGATTTACGTAGACCCTGAAAATGAGAACAGGGTATTCTCCGTATTCACCTATGTGAACGTTTCGCAAGATGGCGGTAAAAACTTTACGCAATTGATGCCTGCATACCGTGCGGACAACGGGGTACACCCCGATCATCACGCCTTTTGGATCCACCCAGAAAACGGTCAGTTTATGATGGACGGTAATGATGGCGGACTCAATATCTCTAAAGATGGCGGAAAAACATGGCGATTTGTGGGCAACCTTCCCGTTGCGCAATTCTACCATATTGCGTTAGATAATGAATATCCATATAACGTCTATGGTGGTATGCAAGATAACGGTTCTTGGAGAGGACCTGCCTATGTTTGGAAAGCACAGGGAATTCGTAATAGCTACTGGCAAGAAATTAGTTTTGGTGATGGTTTTGATGTTGTTCCCGATCCTGTAGATTCCAGATATGGGTATACCATGAGCCAACAAGGTAACGTACAACGTTTTGATCATGTAACCGGTGATAACTACATTGTACGCCCTACTCCACCAGATGCGGATACCGAATTACGTTTCAATTGGAACTCGGCCATTAGTCAAGATCCTTTTGATACCAGTACCGTTTATTTTGGTAGTCAGTTTGTACATAAGAGTACGGATAAGGCATTGACTTGGAAAGTAATTTCACCTGATTTGACAACTAACGATCCAGAAAAACAAAAGCAAAGTGAAAGTGGTGGTCTATCTATGGATGCGACCGGTGCCGAAAACCATACCACAATTTTGGTCATTGAACCCTCTGCAGTTGAAAAGGATATGCTTTGGGTAGGCTCTGATGACGGTCGTGTGCACTATACCCAAAACGGAGGTGGAACCTGGACAGAAGTAACCGCAAACATCAAAGGCTTACCTAAAGGAAGTTGGATTCCGCAAATAAAGGCATCTACCCGTAATAAGGGTGAAGCATTGTTGATCGCCAACGACTATAGAAGATTCAATTATACGCCATATGCGTACCGCACCAAAGACTATGGTAAAACTTGGACAAGAATTGTTGATGCCACAGATGTAGAAAGCTATACCCTATCTATTATTGAAGACCCTGAGAATCCTAATTTATTGTTCCTAGGTACCGATGACGGATTGTATGTTTCTTTCAATGCCGGAGAAAAATGGCAGAAATGGACCGAAGGTTTCCCAACGGTTTCTACCAAAGATTTAGCCATTCACCCAAGAGAGCAGGATTTGGTAATCGGTACATTTGGTCGTGCTGCGTGGGTTTTGGATGATATTCGTCCGTTACGAGCTCTAGCCGCAGATGCTACCATTTTAAACAAGGAAATAGAATTATTTAATCCGCCAACGGCATATCAGGCATCCTACCAACAACCTACAGGCAGTCGTTTTGGTGCCGATGGTCTTTATCAAGGTGAAAACAGAAAGTCCGGTGCTATGATTACCTATTATTTAAAGGAAGGTAAAAAAGCTGCCAAAAAAGGCAAGGGCATGAAGGGTAAAAAAGAGGATTCATCCGAAGAAAAAACAGAAGAAAAAACAGATAGCGTTGCGTTGACCGGAGTTCAAAAGAAAGATTCCGTTCAGTTCGATTTTTACGATGGCGACAGACTGATTCGAACTTTAAAATACAAGACTCCAGAAAAAGCAGGATTTCACAGAATCTACTGGGGAATGGATGAAAAAGGCGCGGATAGACCTTCTAGAAAAGTACAGACCAAAAAGAAAGAATCTGGCGGTTTAGACGTAAAACCAGGCACCTATACCATAAAAATGTTATACGGTGATCTGGAAGAAGAAACTACGATTACGGTAAAATCAGACCCACGTTTAGAAGTATCTCAAACAGGGATCAATGAAGCCTATGCAAACGGAAAAGAATTGGAATCATACATGCAGACAGCAGCAGATGCGGTACAGCAATTGGCAAAAAGTAAAGAGGTTGCAGAGAAATTTCAAAAAGATCTGAAAAAAGAGGACGATAAAAAGTACAAAGAACAAATAGACGCCTCTAAAGATATCATTAAACAAATAGATTCTATCACCGCTATATATTTAGGTAAGGTCGATAAAAGACAAGGAATAACCCGTAGTAAAGAAATGACGGTAATGCAACGTATTCAAATTGCAAGGCGCTACGTAGGATCTAGAAAAACCGGTATGACGGCAACGGAAAAACAATTAATGCAATTTGCCAAAGATGATCTGCAGAGCGCACTACAAAAAACAAATGCTTTCTTCGCCAAAGAATGGGTAGAATACCAAACTAATATGAAAAGCTTAGATATATCACCTTTTAAAGAAACAGAAGTTTTTAATTTGAATTAATATGTAAAAGTCTAACAATCTAAAAACCACTACTATGAAGTACCTAATGGCTTGCTTTGTGTTTACGCTTATGTTAAGCTGTAAAGAAGAACCTAAAAAACCTTCTATTGCAGAAACGATGAAGACCTATACCATCAAACAAATGATGGATAACGAAGCCATTGGTGGCGGTAGTTTTTCCCCTGATAATTCTAAATTACTTATCTCAAGTAATAGATCTGGTATTTACAACATGTACACAGTGCCTACAAGCGGCGGTGAATTGACTCCCGTTACTATGTCTGACAGTGCCTCTGTATTCGCCATATCCTATTTTCCAAAAGATGAACGCATGTTGTTTAGAATGGATGGAAATGGTGATGAGATATTTCATATTTACGTCAGAGATCTAGACGGTACGCAGACCGACCTTACACCGGCAGAAGGTGCCCGTGCATCGTTCTACGGGTGGGCAGAAGATGATATGAGTTTTTACTATACTTCTAACGAGAGAAACCCTAGAAATGATGATATCTATGAAATGGACTTAGAAACTCTTGAGCCTACCCTGATCTATGAAAATACGGAAGGTTATAGCATTGACGGAATTTCCGAGGACAAGAAATATATAACCTTGGGCAAGCCCATCAATACCAATGATTCAGATTTGTTTATTTACACCGTCTCAGATAAAAAGCTGACCAAAATCAATGAAAATCAAAGCGCCAACAGTAGCTCTGGATTTTCCAATGATGGTTCTTCCTTGTATTATACCACAGATGATGGAGAGGAATTCTCTTATTTAATGAAGTACGATATTGCCACGGGCAACAGAGAAAAGGTGATGCAGAAAAATTGGGATATATGGGGTACCTATTTCACGGAAAACGGTACCTATCAAGTGACCTATATTAACGAAGATGCCAAGAATGTCATTGAAATAAAGAATGTTGGCACCGGTGAAAATGTTGTTCTTCCTTCTTTGGATGGTTTGGACGTAACTAGTGTAGATTTCTCAGATGATGAAAAACTAATGCGTTTTTATGCTGGTGGGTCACACACCCCTTCTAATTTGTTCGTTTATAATTTAGAAACCAAAGAACAGACCCAGTTGACCAATGTTTTAAATAGCGAAATAAATGGTGAAGACTTGGTGAACGCAGAAGTAATACGTTACAAGTCTTTTGATGGGGTTGAAATTCCTGCCATTTATTACAAGCCCCACCAGGCAAGCGCGGACACCAAAGTACCTGCATTGGTTTGGGTTCATGGCGGACCGGGCGGACAAAGTAGACAGAACTTTAGCTCATTTATTCAATATTTGACCAATCATGGCTATGCCGTACTAGCCGTTAACAACAGAGGTAGTAGCGGCTATGGCAAAACTTTTTATCAAATGGATGATTTAAACCATGGCGATAAGGATTTAAAAGATTGTGTAGAAGGTAAAAATTGGCTTGCCCAACAGCCAGAAATAGATGCCAATAAAATTGGAATTATTGGCGGCTCTTACGGTGGTTATATGACTATGGCGGCATTGACCTATACCCCAGAAGAGTTTGCCGTTGGGGTAAATTTGTTTGGTGTAACCAATTGGGTACGAACATTAAAAAGTATACCGCCATGGTGGGAGTCTTTTAAAGATGCCTTATATAAGGAATTAGGAGACCCATACAGTGCAGATTCCGTAAGGTTAAAAGAGATTTCCCCTTTGTTTCATACCGATAAGGTGACCAAACCTCTAATTGTTTTACAAGGTTCTCAAGACCCTAGAGTATTACAAGTAGAATCTGACGAAATTGTCGCAGGTGTAAAAAAGAACGGTGTTCCCGTAGAATACGTGCTCTTTGAAGATGAAGGTCATGGTTTTGTAAAAAAAGAAAATCAGATCGAAGCGTATAGTAGGGTTTTAGATTTTTTAGATTTGTATTTGAAGAAGGATAAAGCAACACCTATTGAAGAAGGCGATAAGTAAAGCCAAAATTTTAAGTTTCATATTAAATTAAAGAATGAAGAAAGTTTTTACGTTACTAGTATTATTAGCAACTATTAATCAAATAAATGCTCAAAGTGGTGGTACAGGAGAAGACGATTTTGGTAGTTGGTTCATGTATTTTGGAACGAACAAAATAGCCGATAAGTGGAGCATACATACCGAAGCACAATTTAGATATTATGAAATGGCTTCGAACTTTAATCAGTTGTTGCTGCGTACAGGTATCAACTATCACATTAACCCTGATGCTATTGCCACTTTAGGCTACGGATTTATTGAAACCGACCCTACTTTTACGGAGCTTGATGAATTTGGTGTAAATACCTTAGTTGAAAACAATTCAATTTCAGAACATCGCATATTTGAGCAGTTCATTCTTAAAAACAAAGTGTGGGAATTTAATTTTGAACATCGTTACCGCCTAGAGCAGCGCTTTGTACAAAACAATTTTACCGGTGAAAACAACACATTGCACAGAGCCCGTTATAGAATTCAAATGACCTTGCCCCTAACCGATATCTTTTTCTTGAATTTCTATGATGAGATTTTCATAAATCTACAAGACAGTGCATTTGGTCAAAACCGTGCCTATGCTGCACTTGGGGTTAATGTTACCGAAGATTTAAGCATGCAATTTGGCTACTTAAAAAATCACTTTACAGGGGCTAATTACGATCGTCTACAAATTGGTGTTTTTTATAACACCGATCTGCGTGGCATTTTTAAAAAGAAGAAGTAAATTTATACCATAAACAAACTACATTATTATGAAAAAAATAGCATTGACTTTCGCGAGTGCATTATTGATCATTTTCGCAAGTTGCAAGGACGCTAAAAAAAGTGAAGATTCTAAAAATGTTGAAGCCACAGCAGAAACTGCTGACATGTACAGCTTGGTTCAAGACTCTACCAAGGTAAGTTTTACCGCATACAAAACAACTGATAAAGTGCCAGTTGGCGGTATGTTCAAAAAGATAAACTTTACTAATACAACAAGTGGAGCAACTGCTATGGAAGCTTTAAACGGAACTGAATTTAGCATTCCCGTAAGCAGTTTGTTTACCAATGACCCTACCGGTACTAGAGACCCAAAGCTTTTAGAATTCTTTTTTGGAGTATTAAAAGATACCGAGCTTATTTCTGGTGTGGTTAAGGCAGAAGGCGAAAATAGCTCTATAGACGTTACCTTAAATGGTGAAACCCAAAATATACCCCTTACCTACGAAATGGATGGCGACAACAAAATTACTTTTAGTGGTGTAATGGATTTGGAAAACTGGAACGCTTTAGATGCCGTTGCCTCTATAAACAAAGCTTGTGAAATTTTACATACCGGTAAAGATGGTGTGAGCAAAACTTGGAGCGAAGTTGCCGTTAAAGCCGAAGTGCTTTTGGATAAAAAATAATACCTATTATATATGTATAGATAAGGAGGAGCGTTAACGCTCCTCTTTTTTTATCACTAAAGATTAAAAGTATTGCTCTATGCACTTAACTACTTGATATTACATTATTTATTGGCTAATTTGTTGCTTCACACTAAAATAGATTAACATGAAAATATTAAAAGTTGAATTAGCACTGTTGGCACTATTGGCTGTCTTCAGTTGCAAAGAAGTAAAAAAAGAAGCATCAGAGGCTAAAGAGGAAATGGAAGAATTAATGGATGAGGCAGAAAATGAAATGACAGAACAAGATACTGTTGTAAAGTTTATGCTTGAACCAAAAAATGATAGCAATGTTAAAGGTGAAGTCATTTTTACCGAAGATGATGGCGAAGTAGATATGGTAGCCGTACTTTCTGGTTTAAGTGAAGGAGAACATGCCATTCACATTCACCAAACGGCAGACTGTACTGCAGCCGATGGTTCTTCTGCTGGAGGACACTGGAACCCAACTAATGAGCCACATGGTAAATGGGGAGCAAGCGAAGGATATCATAAAGGTGATATAGGTAACTTTACCGCAGATGCCGATGGTAACGCCAAAGTTGAGTTTTCAACAGACGAATGGTGTATTGGCTGTGATGATGAAAATAAGAACATTTTAGGAAAAGGGGTTATTGTACACCAAGGTGTTGATGATTACACTTCTCAACCTAGTGGTGATGCAGGTGCACGTGTTAGCTGTGCCGGTATTATTGAATAGGGTTAATAATATTTAGGATAAAAGCTGTTCTTAGAACAGCTTTTTCTATTTTTAACCGTTACAAAATATTTAATATGCAATTAGACCTATTGGTTGATCAATTTAAAAAGAAAGACCCTTTGGCTTTCGAAAAGCTATATGGCATGTATAGTGAAAATATCTGTGGTGTTATCAATACCATAGTAAAAAACGATGCCTTGTCCCAAGAAATCTGTCAAGACGTATTTATAAAGATTTGGAATAACTGTGAAAGTTATAATTCTTCTAAAGGTAGATTTTTCACATGGATCCTTAACATAGCCCGAAATGCAGCTATCGATGAAATACGCAGTAGGTCGTATAAAAATGACAAAAAGAATCTTTCCGCAGATTACTTCGTAGGTATTTTACAGCACAGGGAAGAAGAAGAAAGTTCATCTGTAGATACTAAAGGTCTAAGAAAACTTGTTAATAATTTAAAGGAAAAATGTGTTCAGATCATTGAACTGTTATACTTTAGGGGTTATACACAAAAAGATGCTGCAGCAGAATTGGAAATTCCCTTAGGCACTGTAAAAACAAGAAATAGAAGTTGCATTTCCCAATTACGGGAGAATATGGAGGTAAGATAGTATGGATGTAGAAAAATACATAGCATCGGGAATTTTGGAGCTTTACGTAGCCGGTACACTCTCAGAGAAAGAAAATCTTGAGATTGCCAACTATGCCAAGGTGTATCCAGAAATAAAAAAGGAAATCGAGGAAATTGAGGCTTCAATATTAGAATTGTCCAGAAAAGCTTCACCAGGATATCATTATTCATTTAAAGCATTGATGAATAGAATTAATGGTGAGGTCAAGGTAGTTGATATGAATGAAAAACGTAGTACTCCATTCTTATCTTATATGGGTTGGGCTGCATCTATTTTATTGGCTGTAGGACTCTTCTGGATGTATCAGCAAAATCAAGAATTGAAATCTAACATTGAAGTGGTAGAAAAGCAGAATGTAGATTTGGAGCAGCAAATTGCCGATACCGATTCTTCTTTAGAACAGACCCAAGAATTATTGAATACACTTAGAGATAAGAATATTAGTGTTATCCCTTTAGGAGGGCAGGACGTTTCACCTACTTCATACGCCAAGGCGTATTGGAACAAACAAGAAGAAAAAGTATTTATAGATGCCAAAGGGCTGCCAGAACCACCAGATGGTTTTGTTTACCAAGTTTGGTCTCTTAAACTTTCGCCGCTTACACCAACCAGTATGGGTCTTCTTGAAGATTTTGCAACAGATGAAAACAAAGTCTTTGCATTAAATAATCCTAATGACTCAGAGGCATTTGGTATTACCTTAGAACCTGCTGGCGGTAGTGAATCGCCAACCCTTGAACAATTGTATACCCTTGGGGTCGTCAATGCTTCATAAGAAGTAAAACACCTCCGGGCAAGCCCATGAGGCATATAAAGGAAACATACTTTTAAATTAGAGGCAAGCCTAGAGGTATTATATCCTTTGGCGGTGGCAATAAAAAATTATGTATTAATGGGCAGTTTATAAAAACTGCCCATTTTTTTTATTATTTTTCCAACATGGATTTAAAGAAAATTTTTGGAACGGTGCTTACCTTATTAGGAATCGGTGGGCTGGTTTATACTGCAATATTATTCGCTAATAGCAGCGGAACAACAAAACAACTTATTGTCTATGGTGTTTTAGGTGCCATTTTCTTCTTTTCGGGTATAGGACTCATTAGAAATACCAGCCAAAGTTAACCCATAGAATCAACGGTCTGTATTAACCCTGTGTAGGGCAAGGCTCTTTACTAGCCATTTAGGTAAGGTCTTATTTGGATTTCTTTTCTTTAGGTTTAGATACAAACCTAGCGCTTTTAAGATAGGTACCTTATGAGTCTCTACCAATTCTATCAACGTGCCATCTGGGTCTTCCATATAACTAAAATGACCGGCGGCGTCGCCCATATCAAAACTGTTGGCACTGTCTACCGTAAAAGGACAGTTATTATTGATCGCCTTTTCCCTTATCGCAGCCATACCAGATACATCAAAACATAGGTGAATGTAACCTAGATCACCCCATAGCCTATTTTCAAAAATCTTGGTTGGCCTTTCATTTAGCAGCTGAACAAGTTCTAGTTGCGTAGGTCCCAAAAGGTCTCCAAAACCACCAACAGAAGTACGTTCTTGCTGTAATATTACTCTTCTACACTTTTTCTTATCGGTAGACAAAACTGAATCTATTGCATCGTACACCACTTTAGTATACCCCAGCATAGTAGAGTAAAACCCCATAGATTTCGTAATATCACTTACCCCTATAACAGCACCTAGCACTCCCCCATTTAATGAAGACTGCTTAGAGAAGGAATACATATCTTCTACCAGCTGAACATGGTTTCCAAAGGGGTCGTTAAAATAGAAATTTGGCTTATGGGTATGGCTTATCTGCGATAAATTAAGTACCCCTAATTCTTTTAAGTACGTGTGCATTTTCATAAGATTACCACATCTTATCTTCATAGCGTATATACCTAAATCGCCGAATTTTATAGGATTTTCAGATGCTACTGGAATTCGGTCTTTAAATTGCCAAATTTCCAAACCACCACCACCGGTCATGTTGAGCGATAGGTACGCTTCCCTTTTCTCAACCTTATTATTGGTATATTGAGACATCAATGACGCAACTGCCTCATCTTCAAATAATAAAATATCAAAACCTAAATGGTTTCTATACCAATTAAATACTTTTTTGACATCTGATACTCCAATGCCTATTTGTTGAATACCGTTAATTATTTCAACCATTATATGGGGTGCGTATCAATTTATTATGAAGCGATTTTAATTTATTTCCTGGATATCCCAACTTAAAAAGTACCACTAAGATGAAATTGGACAAATTGACCCGTAAATACGAATTAGATTCATATTTACGTGCCGAAACTACCAAATCGTTCTTTATTATGGTGTAAGATATCCGCTCTTTCTTCATTCTTGCAAAAAATTCAAAATCTTCCATAAGCACCTGTTGCTCATTAAAACGGCCTAGCTGTTCAAATGCTTCTTTCCTTATGAATAGGCATTGATCACCGCCACCCGTAAACAAGCCGTCTTTAGCCGTAAAGGCTGCATTTATTCGTAGATACCATTTATCCTTATCAAATCGGTAAGAGAAAAATCCTGCATCATAGCCATCTTCTAAACTTTGCAATATATTATCTATAAATTCAGCAGGCGGTACTACATCAGCATGTAAAAAAACCAGTGTATTGCCTAATGCCATACTAGCAGCTTCATTCATTTGAGAAGCCCTACCCTTATTCTTGCAACGTAGTATTTTTACCTTGCTATTACATTCCAGTAATTCAATATCGTCAGAATTACCGGGTGATAAGGCTACAATTACTTCTACTAATTTATTATGCTCTAAAAAACATGCAATACTAAAAAGTCGCTGTAGATTATCATATTCATTATGGGCAGGTATAATTATACTGATCATATAACTGGTTGATTCGCAGAAATTTGGTTAATTACTATTGTTTTGATTGACACCAACTTTACTTTATTTACGTAAGTTGGTCAAAATAGTTTTAATACTGGCTTTATAATTATAAAAAAGTTAACGTAATCAATTAAACATATACTCGACCAAGGTGAAACAAACCTTTCAAATACATTTACGTAAGTAAGGTGACCTAAAACTACATTATGAAATTAAGACTATATTTTTTAGCTGCTCTATTTGCATTATCATGTACGGCTAAAACCAATTTACAGGCACAAACGGAAGCTGGTGACAAAAGCGTTGATTTCAATGAGCTATCAGAATCTTTCTTGCATAAAATAAAAGCCGAAGAAGATACTCAGGAAATACAAAATATTTTAGCAAATACCACCATTAAGGAATTGGATGCCGCTCTTGACACCAATGATAAACGTTTGGCGTTTTGGTTGAATATTTACAATGCTTATATACAGGTTATTTTGCAGAATAATCCTGAATTGTATGATGACCGTGGCAGTTTCTTTAAATTGGAGCAAATTAAGATTGCCGGTGAAATGGTTTCGTTTGCAAAAATTGAACATGGTCTTATTAGAAAATCTCAATGGGAATACGGCCTAGGCTATATACGCAAATGGTTCCCTAACAAATTTGAACGAAAACTAAGAGTTGACAAACCTGTGTACAATATACATTTTGCGTTGAACTGTGGCGCCAAAGATTGTCCGCCAGTAGCCATATATGAATGGGAACGCCTACCAGAACAGTTAGAAATAGGCACAAAAAAACATCTAGAAAAAACAAGTGAGTTCAATACAGAAACCAATGTAGTTAAGGTAACATCATTATTCAATTGGTTTAGGGGAGATTTTGGCGGAAAAAACGGTGTTAAAAAAATCTTGAAAGAAAACGATATCATACCTTCTACAAAAGATGTAGATATTGAATACACCAACTATGACTGGACCCTTTATTTGGACAACTTTATAGAATTGTAGCCATAGTATGGTGTTTTGGGTTCTTTAGTTATTAGTTACCCCAACATAAGAAATATTCTTATTTGGTTCTTAGTACGTTGATTAGCTTATAGAGTGTTAAATTTGCACCCGAAATAGATTTATACTTTTCTATGAAGGTTGACTTTGGTTTCCTTAAAAAGTTTTTTGTTGTACTGTTCATACTACTAGGCGTATTGGCGGTCTCTAAATTGGATGAGCTCCAATTTTCATTCGATTTTAGTCAGTTTTTTCCTGAAGAAGATCCTGATTTGGCTTTTTATGATAAGTATGTTGAAGAATTTGGTACTGATGACAATTTTTTACTCATTGCCGTAAAGAACCCTACAGACGTATTTCAAGAAGACTTTTTAAAAAAGTTCCAGGCAATTTCCAAAGAAAGCAAGGATTTTGAATTTGTATTGGAAAGCAGCTCTATCACCTCGTTATCCTACCCTCTAAAGACATCTTTTGGTTATACAACGTTGCCCATTATCCATATCAAAGACCCCAATTTATATGAACAAGATTGGGACAAAATAAAATCTGATTCCCTATTCATAAATACGCTTATTGCTAAGGACAGAAAATCAATGGTACTGGCCTTACAAACCGAAGACAACCTCAATTACCAGCAGTCTAAACAACTTTTAAATCAAATTAGGGCATCTTTAAAGGCGAATAATCTGCCCAATTACCATATTCTTGGTAGGGCCTTCTTTTATGAAGCTATTGTAGAAATGCAAAAGAGCGAAGTATTGACAACCACTATAGTAGCTTCTATTTTGGTGTTTATTATTCTTCTATTGGTGTACAGAAGTATGCCCGTAGTTTTAATTTCGGTTTTCTCGATAGCCATGTCACTCTTATTGTTTATGGGGCTTTTGGGCTGGCTAGGCAAAGAACTGAACGCTATGGCAGCATTTTACCCTGTATTAATGCTCATTGTAGGTACTTCTGATGTTATACACCTAACCGATAGTTATATACGAAAACTACAAAGCAACATTCCACGATATGCGGCCATAACCTCATCATTAAAAGAAGTGGGTATGACTACCTTACTTACCTCTGTAACTACTGCCGTTGGTTTTGTGACGCTTTTATCATCTAGATTAGTGAGCATCCAAGAATTTGGAATCAATGCCGCCATTGGTGTTTTGGTAGCTTATATTACGGTAATATTCCTAACAGGATCATTGCTAATAAGTTTACCGGAAAAATCGTTGGTGGGGCGTAAAAGCATATCAGAAAATTGGGTCAATTACTTATTAAAGATCAATACGTTCACCAAAAATTTTCCTAAAACCATTATTGCCGGTACTGTACTTTTTACCGCACTCTGTATTTTAGGTATATATATGGTGCAGACCAACCAAGAACTTAAACAGACCTTACCTTCTGAAAGTAAAATTGCCTTAGATTTTGAATATTTTCAGGACAATTATGCAGGATTTAGACCCTTGGAAATTGCTGTAATGGGTGTTAATGACCATAAGGTAACCGAATATGAAGTGGCTTTGGAAATTGAAAAATTGCTTACGTACCTTAAAACAATTGAAAGTATAGGGAGCTTACAATCTTCTAACCTTGCCTATAAAATATTGAACAAGGCCAATAACCTAAACAACTCGGCTTTCTTTAAGCTTCCACAAGACAAAAAAACGTTCTTAAAATATCAAAAAGATACGCGTAAACTTGCACGCAAACAGCTTGCAAAATTTGTAAATGCAGATGAATCTATTGCACGTATCAATGGCCGATTACAAGATATTGGAACAGACAACCTAAAAGTGGTTTATGAAAACATTGATGCTTTTGCCAAAACCCAATTAGACACCTCTCTGGTTAAAATAAAAGTAACGGGTAAGAGTATTTTGTTGGATAAAAATTCCGAATACATAAGAAGTAGTCTTCTTGAAGGATTACTCTATGGTTTATTATTGATCGGGGTCATTATGGCTTTTGTTTTCAAGGATATTAAAATATTCTTGATTTCATTGGTGCCCAATATCCTACCTATTTTATTTGCAGGTGGCATGTTGGGTTTTCTGGGTATTCCGTTAGAAGCATCGTTATCTGTGGTATTCGCCATAGTATTTGGAATTGCGGTAGACGACACCATTCACTTTTTAGGAAAATACAAGTTAGGTATTACCCAAGGGCTGGAAAAAGAGGCGGCCATTGAGAAAACCTTTGCACAAACAGGTAGAGCCCTGGTCATTACAACCATTATATTGTTCTTCGGATTTATGGTAATGCTGTTTTCTATTCATCAGCCCAGTGTTACCATTGGGTTGATCATTAGTGTAACCTTGGTAACAGCATTGATATTAGATTTACTATTATTACCGGTACTGCTAAGAAAATTGATTTAAATAGAGCTATTGGTACGATTTAATGTCTTTTGCAAAGACCTGTAGGCAACTATAGTTTTGCCGACCAATAAAATCATTAAGCTGATCCATAATGTAAAGAGTAGGTATTCCATAACACTAATTGGTTTACTTGGTTACTTTTAGTTCACATTTTAAAGTCGTGGGGCGCACATTAAAATGTATTTGGTCGATAAATATATGTATTTCATCTATGCGCCTGTTAAAAAAAACCAAAAATTCGACGAAATGCATAATAATAACAACGCCACGACTTTACATCGTGGCGTTGAAAAAAAAACAATCCAACCTAAAACAAACATGAAATGAAAATAATTGGGCTATCAATTACAGATCATGGACTTGCTTTTCCATACCAGGACCCAGTTCATAAATGGCTCCTATTAATTCTCCTTTAATTTCCTTAACTCTGTCTTCTTTTCCGTTTGCCTTGTATACCTCGGCAGCTTGGTAAAGCAGTGCAGGTTCAAATGTTTTTCCGTATACGTAGGTATCCATAATCTTCATAGCCTGTTCTTTGTCCCCATTTTTAAGGTGACTATAGCCCAGCCAACTATAAGATTCTGGTGTAGGCCTATTATCTACCTCCCTTTGTGCCAAAATCAAGGCACTGTCATATTGTTTGGTTTCACCAATGTACAAGCCCAGGTTATAGGCATTATACATATCACCATATGCTTTATCCTTTACGCGGGTAAAGTACTCGTCCAAATTCTTTGTACGAATTAAGTCATCACCGGAATAGTCGGCAATTTCCGCTTTTAACAGAAAATAATCTGGTGCATCATAGGTTTTGGTAACGGAGTCCAAAATGCGAATGGCCTCTTTAGAGTTCTTATCATTGGAAAATACGATCCATGCAATACCTTTTTTAGCGTATGCATTGTTGTTATCAATTTCCAACGCTTTTAAATAATGATTGTATGAATCCTCAATTCTACCGGCATGCCCGTAGTAATCGCCCAAATTGGTGTAGCTCCATAACATTAAATCATTATTTTTAGACAATTCGGCCTTCGTTCTAGCCTTTTCCATAAAATTTATGGTCGTATCTAAATCTCCCTTGTAATCGTTCCATTTAGCCACACGGATCATGTATCCAAAATCTGACATGTTCTTTAAACTATCTAAATAGCTTTCTGCCAAATCATAGTTTCCTAGTTCCATATGGACATCAAAGTACAAACTTTGGGTTTCTGTTTTATCACCACCTATTGCCGCTGCAGAATCTGCTAACTGAAGGGCTTCTTTAAAACGATGCTGGGAAATGTAATTTCTGGCCAGCGACCTGTAAAAACCGGGTTTACCTATATTGGCAATATCAACGGCCCTTTTTAAACTTTTTTCAGCCTTCTTTAAAAACGCTATATCACCAGTTTGTTGAAAATACCTGCTGTACTCCCCGCCTACTACACCAAAACTGGTTAGCTGCATACTGTCTGATCTAATTTTAGAGTTCCAAAGATCAAAATATTTTGATGTGGTCTTGACCTCGTTAGCTACTAAATATTTATCGTAATCTTTTTTGTTTGCAATTGCATCATGATTCTTAGTATCACAAGATGATACCAGTAACACTATTATTAAAAGCTTTATTAATTTCATAAGGTTGTTTTTTTGTGGATCGTTTAAAATAGGGAGGGCCTTTCAACCCTCCCTTCCCTTCTCTTTCATAAACAATTTAGGGATGTGCCAATCTTACCTACCGTTAACAATAAGTAAGGTGAAGGCAACTTCTTATTCTGGTGCTCCCAAATATGGGAACGTAGTACCTACAGTGGCTGTTAGCCCAACGCCATCTGAGGTTAATCTTGGTAAATCTGCCATACCATCATCATCGGTATCTTGACCACTAAAACGGTCTCCTTCCATACCACCGAACAATAAAATCAATGACACATCAATAACATCATCTTGTGGAGTTCTACCTGTCAAAGCAACCTCATCACCATCTGGTACCAAAATTCTACCATCATTATCAAAATCGGTACCCGGATTAAAGTATGTAGTAGGTAAGTTAGGAGCAACCTCTAAAACATCGGCAGCCAAGTAACCTGTTAATGTAGGTGCATCTAAACCTAATATGTTGTTTTCATAGTTTACATCTGCAGGATCAGCTCCTAAAATGTTAGCATACACATCATGATATGCCTCTAACCTTGCTTCAAAATCTGCTTGAAAAGTTGCAGCCATTTCTGAAGGAATAGACATGTTATGAGCATCTTTAATATCACCATCTGCACTTAACACCGTATTGATACCTGGTCTACCCATAAAATCTACTTGGGCATAAGTACCTGTAAAGTCTGGCTCCATTGGGTCCATAGCTTCTTCACATGGGGTACATGTACCACCACAATCTACTCCGGTTTCATCACCGTTCATAATACCATCATCACATGTTGGTGTAACCACTACTGGTGTATTGTCATCATCATCGCTACAAGAAGCTAATGCGGCTACTGCCAAAAGAGACAAAAACGTATATTTTATATTTTTAAATTTCATCTTACTATTTTTTAAAAAGTTATTATTGCTTAACATTTGTAGTTACCCAAGTCTTATATACTTCTAGACCCAAAGCATTTTGACCTGTTGTAGTTCCTAAAAGACTATTAGGAATTTCAACAACTATGGCCATTGTATTGGCGCCATCAAAAGTATCGACTGCAGTTTCATCGTCATCATCTGTAGAATCTGGGTCACCAGCTGGTTTAAAACCTAATGGGGCCGTACCACCAATTACTTCATTGAACTGAAAGAAGTCAAAGAAAAAAGCATCTTGTCTAGGACCTGCAAATAAAGAAACTCCACTATCCGTAGTTTCTACAATAGCAGTTTCAGCAGAAATGTCAACTGAACCTAATGGCGCATCTACCATTACTGAACCGTTCAAACCTGTTTCACTTGGTGCAACCGGACCAAAAAAGTACATTTTACCATCTCTTGGTATGGCTTGTATTACCAAATCTTCTACCAAATCATTATCGGTATCAATATTTATTTCCAGTAATACATTTTCATCGAACGTACCATAAGCCAAATCTGGCAGTACATTAGATTGAAGATCTACCGCAAAAACGGTATTGTCTGAACCTTCTGTTGGTTCAAAAGCATAAAAATCGGCAATATCTGCCGTGGTTCCCATAGAGCTAGGCGCATCAATATGATCTGCCGCTACTAAAAGACCTCCTACTAGGGCCAAAGCCCCAAGTCCCATAAATAATTTTGATTTTTTCATTATCTCTTTTTTTAGATTAGAATCACCCTTACTTACGCAGTAAAAAAGAGAAGGTTCATTTTTTCTTAAAAAAAATTTAATTTTATTCCAAATCCTTAAAATTCATATCATCAAAAAAACCATTTATAGTGTAGAAGTACTTATATATAAAAAGGTTTGAATTAATAATTAGCTAACTTTGCAGTGTTAAATTCTTAAGATTATGAACCCGTCTTCCTCTGGTTGGATCGAGAAATATGGTTCGTTGGTGCAAAAACACCAAGATGCATTCCCAACTTTTGAAGCGCTATACACTACCCTAAAGAAAAGCGGTTTTGTATACGGGCTAAATGCCAGCATACCAGATTTTATTGTATTGGAGCATACCCTTTCTGAAGATGAGAAGGCTAAAATCAACCTACTACATGCCCTGTATTTTACCTACCGTATTGAAGGTGGCGAAGACTATTCCATATTTATAGAACAGGTATTCAAATTTTATGAAATTTTAAAAATCAACAACGAGAGTTTTTTTGATAAGTGGTTTACCGGTAATAAAACTTCTGCCAAACTAGAAAAGTTGATGACCTCTAGAATATATATTGAGGATAATATTATCAGTAAAACTTTTAATAGTCTTATTACCAATTCACTACTGTTTATAGATGTACTACTTTTTAAGCATTTTTTAAACGACAACCCCGCTTTAAAGGAAAAGGCGGAAGAAATTGAATATTTGGCCATAAATATTAGCTACCATGCTTTAAGTTCTAAGGAACTGGACAGAAAAGACAATAAGCTTTCGCAATTATTGGCATCATCATTAACCTATATTAACTGTGCC
This sequence comes from Maribacter sp. UBA3344, assembly GCF_002362375.1. NCBI lineage: Bacteria > Pseudomonadati > Bacteroidota > Flavobacteriia > Flavobacteriales > Flavobacteriaceae > Maribacter > Maribacter sp. UBA3344. The sequence goes on from NZ_DERI01000008.1 coordinate 331,035, forward strand.
GAAAATAATTTTGATGGTTCTTACAGGGAAAGACTATTGAACAATAAGGATAATTGGGAAAACAGATATTTACTTGATATGGCCTGTTTAACCGTTTGGGAAGACCATTCTTTAGATTATACGGAGTCCGATTTCATTTTTGGCATTGGTAAAGACCTTGGTTTTGACAATACTATTATCTCAACCTCCATTACCGACGTTACCGAATTTTTCAAACTTAATTTTGATACCATTCCTTATCTAAAGGAAAAGAATTTAGCCAAGCAATTTTACGACAGCATGGGTAAAATTGTAAAGAAACTTATTTTACGTAACAGCAAAAGATTACATAAAGAGCTTTCTCAAAGTGCAGAATTGGTAGCCCTTTTATCTAAATCTACCGTAAGAGATCTAAGTGATGAGGAAAAGAGGAAGGTTCAAAATCAACTGTTGGATATTTTTAAGAGCATACCTTCTTTAGCGATTTTCATATTACCGGGCGGGGCAATTCTGCTTCCTATTTTTATTAAGTTAATTCCAAAGCTATTACCATCGGCCTTTGATGAAAACAGAATTGACGAAGAAGAAGACCTATATCGCAAATAGTTCACTTTCAAATAATTGAAAATTCTATTCTAACCAAAGCTTAAAGTCCTTAACTTTTTCCCTGCTCACTATAATCTCATGGTCGTTATTGTTCTTAAGCTTGATCTGTAACCTAGAGTTCGTATAGGATACTATATCCTTTATATGGTCAATATTCACAAAGAACTTTCTACTTACCCTAAAGAATACCTGTGGTTTAAGTTCATCCTCTAACTGCTCTAAAGTAGTATCCAATAAATAATTACGACCATCTTTTGTTGCCGCGTAAGTGCCTTTGTTCTCACTATAAAAACACTCTACATCTTCTGAATTTATAATCTTTAAATGCTGTCCTACCTTAGCCGTAAAACGTTTTTTATACTCGCGCTCTAGCGGATTTACCAATAACTTTTTAATATCCTCAAAATCTAAGGCAATTTTATTAGGCTCACTTTCTACCTTAAAGCGTTTTCTATATTTCTTGACCGCCTGCTCCAAATCTTCATCATCTATTGGTTTTAGCAAGTAGTCAATACTATTCAATTTAAAGGCCTTAAGGGCATACTCATCAAAAGCAGTGGTAAATATAATGGCACTGTGCACTTCAATAACATCAAAAATCTCAAATGAGAGTCCGTCAGATAGTTGAATGTCCAAGAATATTAAATCTGGATGTTCATTTTCTTGAAACCATTGTATAGCCTCATCAACAGAATGTAACATTGTAGAAACCTCAAGATCTAAACTTTCTAACATTCTGCCCAATCTACGCGCTGCAGGCTTTTCATCTTCTATTATAATGGTTCTCATAGGTAATTTGGTTTGGTGGGTATATGTAAGATAATTATAAATTATAATTCTTGGTTAATGGTCATTGCGCCTTAAAATTTCATTGATTCTTTCTTGCTCCCAATTTTTTAAAAATTTGGGTTTGAACACAGACCAATCTTTATACTTTAATACAAAAACATAAAGTGCATGAAAGGCTACAACAACACCCCAAATAATGGGTATACTGTAAATGTTCCACTCTAACCAATACACAAATTTGGTGTCTAGATCCATATCACCTATAAATCTATCGAACACTTGAATTTTAAATAATAGCACTAGAAAATTTAACTTTAAAAATGTACCTAGGTGCTTGTAAAAATTCTTGATTTCAAGAACTCTTTGCTTGGCATAAGCCAGTTTATGGTTGTTTTCAATTGATGTAGTTTCCATATTACCTGTATTTATCCGCTTCTTTTTTATCCTTTTCCATCAATTTCTTGATCTGTCTTTCTTCCCAGTCCCTACTGAACAACATATTTTTGTTGTAAACTTTGGCGGCATGGAATGCCAAACCTATTCCCCAGAAGAATGGCGTGGAAAACGTAGCAAAATGAAAGAACGCTTCTGAAAAAGACTCACCACCGGACATTCTTGCCGAAACCGTAATTATTATAATAAAAATATTGACCAATACGTACACCGTAGCATGTCTATAAAATGCCTTTATATCATTGACCTTTTTACGGGCCCTTGCCAATTTGTCCGCGTATTCAAATTCGTTGAGTTCCATTACTTCCATCTTTTTGCGTTTTCTTCTTCCCGTAGAAATTCTTCCATCTTTCTCTCTTCCCAATCGCGATCCATAAACGGATTCAAGTTAAAGATTTTATTTGCTTTAAAAAACAAGCTTATGCTTAAACCTAATACCACCCAAAGAAACCAGGCATACTCCCATTCGTTCAAATAATAATTAATACTTGCTACTATGATAATTGTTCCTGTGGCAGAGAGTACTTTGTTGTAAAATTTCTTGATTTCCTCTACCCTATTTTTTGCTCTATTATATTTTGCGTTTTCCATGATCTTCAATTTGTTAGGTTACGATTTTTGCATAAACTCTTTGATCTTTCTCTCTTCCCAATCTTTACTAAAAAGTGGGTTGTAGCCATAGGCATAAAGTCCGTTCATAACCAACCCGAAACCCCAACCCAATGCTGGAAAAATTGCCCAAGGGAAACTGGTGGTTGAATAATTGATATAGGCCAAAATTGGAATGACAATACAGTATGCCATTAAATTTCCGTAAAAGCCCTTGATCGCTTGTACTTTCTCTTTAGCCTTTTGGTATTTGTAATTTTGGTCGTTTGTTATATTTGATTCCATCTTTATAGGTTTTAGGTTAATCCTGTTTTAATTTCTATACTTCAAATTTCGGCAGATAACCCAAGTTTTTAAAAAATGAAATACCCAGTTGTAATTTTTGATGACTGAATTGTAGTTTAAGAAGATTTAAGATTGAACAAGGACTATAAACCGTATGTTTTCCTGGCACTTTCTACTTGCTCTTGCTCTGTAGTTTCAGGATATAGCACATATTTTGGGGCTATAATAGGCTTGGCGCTATGAACATTAATTTTGGTTATGGTTGCAAACGGAAAGTTTCCTTTGGTAAGTTCTAAAAGCACTTCTTCCATTTTAGCAAAGACTGGGTGGTCTCTCTGAATAATTTCAGCAGTTCCTTTAAGCTGAAAACCTTTCTGCTTTAAAATATCTATAAAACTGATACAAACATTCTTGTTCTGCCTAATATTCTTTACCGTTTGTGGAGATGCTATATTGGCAACGATGATAACATCATCTTCAAAAAAACTAAAAATCTCTTTTGGGGATACATTGGGTACCAGATCAATAGATGCTGTTGCCAACCAACATAAAACACTTTCATTCATAGAATCTTTTATGTGATCTGTAATCTTCATGATATGTTACTTTTGGCCGTATTAGAACCTATCATCTTCCATATACTGTTTAATTTTCCTTTCTTCCCAATCTTTACCCAGTATGGGGTTAATGCCATACGCTTTAAGCCCATGTACCAGTAAACCAATACCCCAACCTATGGCAGGAAAAATAAACCAGGTAAAACTGGTGGTCCTATAATTTATAAAGGCCAAGATCGGAATTACAATACAATACGAAGTAAGATTACCATAGAAGCCTTTAATCTCTTCTACCTGACGTTTAGCCTTCTCATATCGTTTTGCGCTTATATGCTCATCTTGCGTCTCTTTAAAAGATATGGTATTGGTCAACATAGGTAAACGTACCTTAAACTCGGTGCCCGACTTAAAGATCTGCATTTCTTTTTTGGTAAGAATAGCATACCGTTGGCGAATGTTCTGCAAGCCCACACCACTACTCTTTTTTACCACTTGCTTTTCTTGCAGGTTATTGGTAACGTATAAGTAACCATCTTCCTCATAAATCTTAATATGCAATGGTTTGGCCGAAGTAACCACATTATGCTTTACCGCATTTTCTAACAACAGCTGAAGTGACAGCGGTACAATCTTGGCCTCTGGGTTTGTTGCCTCATCTGGAATTTCAAAAACGATACTATCTTCAAAACGCATTTTCAATAGACGTACATAGGTTCTTGCGAACTTAAGCTCTTCATCTACAGAAATTAAATTTTTGCTCTTTTGCTCCAGCACATAGCGGTACACTTTTGATAACGAAGTAGTAAACTTTTGGGCCTGCATAGGGTCTTCCTCTATGAGACTGGTAAGTACGTTAAGACTATTAAAGAGGAAGTGTGGATCAAGTTGATTCTTTAAAGCATCGAATTTTGCCGATGCCGAGCCTGCAATAATTTTCTGCTCTTTTACCTTGGTATCCTGTAGCGCTTTGTAGAAGTAAAAAGCATGTAAGAATAAGGAAACTACTAATGTTACCACTAAGGCATAAAAATAATACTCTACTCTTTCTCCTGCTATATACTCCTTAAAGCTATGCCCAAAAATATATACTTCGGTAAATGCACGTACCAGACCAAATGCCAAGACCGTTAGTATAATAGAGCCCGAGGCACCGTACCATAAGCGTTTTTTTGTATCATTCTCCCAACTATATTTTTTTGAAATATAGTCGCTGAAATACATATTAACCATAGAAAGTGCAAAAGAGTAGAGAAAGGCTATTCCCGTAAATTCCAATTCACGATATAAGGTTATGCTTTCCCAATCAGTTAAAAGCAACCGAACTAGTTCCATAACCAGCGCTATGATAATTGCCGTTCTTACCACCTTTAAAAAACTACCCATGCACCTTTTCTTTTATTGCTTTCTAATTTTTAAAATTAGGGATTTCATTTTAGAAGTATACCTCTTTCTAATAATACCCCTGTCAAAAGCAAACATGAAGCCTTTTCTACCCAATTAAAAGAAATAAGGATCCAATTGTAGATTTTTGATACTGAACTGTTATGAAAACCAGTTATACATTTTATATTGAACTATAGTACAGGTTTATAACTGAATTTTTTGATAGATTTTTCTTTCCTTAATTGTCAAAATCTCCTAGATTTAAGCATTGATATATATGATATATGTGCAATTGTGCACATATACAATTGTTGTGCAACATACTGAACCAACGCTATGAGAGATAGAAATATAATATTTATCGGAGGAATACACGCAGTTGGAAAAGGTACTGTTTGCGAAAAAATAACTCAAAAATTCAATTTTGAACATTTATCTGCAAGTCAAGTCCTCAAATGGAATGAGATAAGCGATTTAAAAAATAAAAAAGTTCAAGATTTCGGTACAACACAAAATAGGTTATTAACCAATTTAGATAAAATAATACAGCCAAATAAAAAGTATTTGCTTGACGGACATTTCACATTACTAAACTCAAAAGGAGAACCTGAAAAAATCGACGAATCTACATTTATTGGAATCCAACCAAAATCAATAATATTACTAACCTGCGAGCCTAAAATAATCTTTGAAAGATTAAAAAAAAGAGATAACTCAACTTACAAATTAGAAGTTCTTGAAGAAATGCAAGCGATGGAAGTTGAACACGCCAAATACATTTCGCAAAAATTAGATATACCTTTATTAACAGTTATCGATGGAAACACAACTTCAATTTTTGAATATTTAGAAAAATTATGAGAATACTTATTGATACTAACATAATAATTCATCGTGAGGCAAATCGTGTTTTTAACGAAGATATAGGGTTACTTTTCAACTGGCTTGATAAACTAAAATTTGATAAATGCGTTCATCCACTTTCAATTGAAGAAATTTCAGGGTATCGAGATGAGGAAGTGGTTAAAACGATGAAAATTAAGATTGCCAACTACAATCTATTGAAAACTGAATCAGCCGATGACCAATTAATAACGCAAATTAGACAATCTGATAAATCACGCAACGACTTTATAGATACGAGTATATTAAATGAGGTATACAATAATCGCGTTGACTATCTAATAACTGAAGATAGAGGAATTCATAGAAAGGCTAACTTTTTAGGTTGTGCTGAAAAAGTTTTCAAAATCGATGCATTTTTAGAAAAATGTATCGCTGAAAATCCCGAATTAAAAAATTATCAAGTATTAGCAGTAAAGAAAGAGTACTTTGGAAATCTTAACATAGACGATACATTTTTCGACTCTTTCAAACAAGACTATGCCGAATTTGGAAACTGGTTCAATAAAAAAGCCGATAATATTTCTTATGTGTGTATTACGGACGGAGATGTAAAAGCCTTCCTATATCTAAAACAAGAAAACATCGATGAAATATATAATGATATAGCACCTGCATTTCCTCAAAAGAAAAGACTCAAAATAGGAACTTTTAAGGTTACTTCAACTGGCTACAAATTAGGAGAAAGATTTCTAAAAGTAATATTTGACAATGCCTTACAATATGACGTTGAAGAAATTTATGTAACTATTTTTAACAAAAGAGATGAGCAATTAAGACTAATTTATTTACTTGAAGATTGGGGTTTTAAACATTGGGGAACTAAAACTACAAACAATGGCATTGAACAAGTCTATGTTAGACAATGCAAACCAACACCTAACCTTCAGCAACCAAAATTATCCTTTCCAGCTGTATCAAAAAACACAACCAAATGGATTGTACCAATTTACCCAGAATATCATACAGAATTATTTCCTGATTCTATCTTAAATAATGAATCACCACAAAATTTTACCGAAAATGAACCTTATAGAAATGCTATTAAAAAGGTCTATATCTCACGTTCTTATAACAGAGGTTTGAATGGTGGAGATTTAGTTCTTTTTTATAGAACAGGCGGACATTACGCTGGAGTAGTATCAACGATTGGTGTGGTTGAAAATATAGTTACTAATATTCGGGACGAAAGCCATTTTATTGAACTTTGCCGAAAACGTAGTGTATTTGATGATAAAGAATTAAAAAAATATTGGAATTGGAATAAAAATAATAGACCATTTATTGTAAATTTTTTATACATTGACTCGTTTCCAATGCCAAAAGTTAACCTAAAGAAATTGAGGGATTTAAATATCATACAAAACGCACCACGAGGATTTGAACCAATAAGTGATGATAAATTTGAACAAATACTAAAAGAAGCAAGAGCTAATGAAAGTTATATTATCGATTAAACCAGAATTTGCAAATAAGATTTTTAATGGCACCAAGAAATTTGAATTTCGTCGGACATTATTTAAAAACAAAGAGGTTAAAAAAGTTGTTGTTTATGCATCTGCACCAATTAGCAAAGTAATAGGCGAATTTGAGATTGATAGAATCTTTCACGAAGAATTAGACCAATTATGGAATCAAACTTCGAAGTTTTCGGGAATTTCGGAAGATTATTATATGAAATATTTTAATGGAAAAGAAAGTGGTTATGCGATAGAAGTTAAAAATCCAAAAAAGTATAAAATCGGACTTTGTATCAAGCAAAATTTCGGATTAAATCCGCCACAGTCATTTGCTTATCTGCGAGAAAGTACGTTGCACAACAACGTATATAGCTCATAGCTAATTAGTTGCTTGAACGAAGTTAAGGCATATTTGCGAAGTCGCCAAATTTTTAAATTTGACGATTTCCAATAAAAAAGATAAATAGTAAAATTTAAAAATCTGGCTTGTACTTAATCCGAAAATAATCGCTAATTTATACGCTACGAGCCATATACACGACCGTTGTATGCAATTTAAAATCAACAAATAAACTGATGAGAAAAATTGGAATCCTTTTCGTAATTCTCCTTCAATCGTGTTTATTTGGTGTGGGATTAGTGGAACAAGAAATAACGGACAAATACTGGCTAACAGCTAATAATACGTTGGACGAAATGAGTATTTGGTACTTTCCTGGAGAACACCAGTCTGAATTAATTGTGGAACAGACTGTTTTTGAAGTTGGACATAATGATGATTACATAATTGCAAAAAGCCATCCCAATGATTCTGTGAATGGACTGAACAAAAATGTTACGTATTATCATTTAATTGAAGTGGCTAGAGCAAGTAAAAGCATTCCATTAACATTAGAGCAATTTGAATCTAAAAAAAAGGAATTGCAGGTTTCTGAAAAGTTAGAGTTCACTACGGTTTTTGAGGTACTGAAATAAAAACTGCATACAACAAAACCTCCTATGAAAAGCCTTAGTCCAGTTTCTTAAAGTTAATTAATATTTTCTTTTTTGCCTTAAACCACCTTTTTTTCCTTTTTATATAACTTGCTCGCACTCCTATGTGTGATCGGTTCGAAACTTGAAACGTCACCGGCATCTGTATGATTATAAATTATAATAAAACCGGTCACTTGCTAAAAATGTGATCCTTAATAGTACAGGTCACGGGTTTTGTTTTGTGGTACGGTTCTTACTACTATATCAGAGCTTTGTTATGATTTTTATTTTATTAGTTTTTCTACTTATCATTCAATAACCCCAATGGTATATGGAACTTCTGTTTTAATTACCGCCAAGGTTCTACTTAGCAGCTTTCTAGCTACTTTGACAATGATACTTTTTACGTTCTTGCCTTGATGTTTACGATAGTAGGCCTGCATTACGGGGTCTGCACGTATCGCTTGCCAAGATGCCTCTACAAAATAACTTCTCAATAAGCGGTTTGCACGTGGGGTCATTCCCATTGTCCTTTGACTGTTTCCGCTTTGATACATACTTGGTGCCAGACCTACGTAACCTGCCAAATGTTTAATGTTGTTGAAACGTCTTAAATCCCCTAGTTCACATAATATGCCACAGGCTACGATACCTCCGATACCAGGTATACTTCTCAGTAATAGATAATCCTTCTTATAATTCACTTTACAGTACCTTCTTAACTGTGTGGACACATCGCGAAGCTCTTGGTCCACAAAACGGAAAAAACGCATTCTACTATCCAATGTGGCCTTCGCCGTTGGGTACTCGAACATTATATCATCTAACCAATTTCTGTACTTATGGCTCCAATGGTCATTGTCGAACTCTTCAGGTTCCCTGATTCCAAAATACAACAATTGCATCTTTATATAGCTCTTGACCCTTCTGAAATCCTTTACAAGGTCATTCCTGCGTCTGAACAGACTACGAAGCTCTTCACGTTTCCTGTCCGGCACTATGATACTCCGCAATCGGTTATCCCTCAATTCTCTCGCTATCAACTGCGCATCTATCTTATCGGTCTTGGTATGTTTCTCTTTGCCCTTTCTATGAATGTCTGCTGGATTGACTACCAGACTTCGCCAACCGTAACTCTCAAAACAACGATGAGCGTGGTAACCGCAACAACCAGCTTCATAAGCTACGGTAACTTCATACTCCTTGAAATGTTTTGAAACATAACTATGTAATTGCTTTGGGTCTGGCGACATACTGAAAGACTTACCAGCGAACAGATCCGTTGAACAGTGAACCTTCCAGCTTCGTTTGTGAATATCGATACCAATGTATAACTTCGGGCAAGCAGTTTGTTGAGTGTTCATATCTTATTGTTTTAGAGAACTTTAAAGATACTCGACTTGCTGCTTTTTCATCGATGCTATAAACAATACGGGCTTCGGGCTTAATCGAAAGGTTTGTGTATTTTTATGAAGTCGCGAAATCTTTGGGATTTCGCTTTGGACAAGAAAAAAATAAAACAAAACCAAAAGGTTTCGCTACGTGCATGTCGGAAAGCAAACGCTAGTTTGCTCCCGTACTGTTCATAACTTAAAAATCAGCAGAAATTCAATATTAAATGATAAAAGAAACACTTCTTGATTTATATCATTTTATAAAAAATCCTACAGACACTAGATTTGAGTTAAGTTTCAAAGAAAAAACATCCTTTATTTTCATTCTTCTAATCTTTGAACTAATAATAACTTTTGTATTAATTGCTCCAATTGAATGGGGTATGAATCTACTTATAGATGTTCGTACGGATAGAATAAATTATCATGAAACAATTTGGGTAATGGTTTTTGGTTACATTATGCTGATGCCGCTTATTGAAGAATTGATATTTCGATATTTTTTAAGATATAAAGGTTTCAAAACTAGATTTATTAGTATTAAAAAATGGAAAAGTATATTTCATATTTTAGTCTATTTATCAGCTTTAATGTTTGGTTTAGTCCACCTTACCAATTACACGAATAATGAAAATGTATTTTATATTCTAGCACCTTTCACTATAATAAGTCAAATACTAGGTGGTTTAATCATATCTTTTATACGCGTTAGGCTCTCATTCATTTATGGAGTTTTCTATCATAGCCTGTGGAATTTCATAGTATTACTTGCTCTGCCAGGCTTGATATTGGTAATTCAAAATCCAATTAAGCTTAATAGTAACAAGTACTCATTAAGTGTCCATGAAAAACTTTTTTTTGATGAAAAATTCAATCAAGAAATTAAAATAGATAGCGCAAACGGTAAAATCTTTGAGATGAATATAAAGCAATACTCACTTCAACACATTCTTGACACTTTATACAAACCCAAAACATTTTACGTGGATGATGTTTTAATAGACGCAAAATTTAAATCTAAGTATGGTGTTGATAAAAGCAAAATTGTAGACATATTTGGGGAAAACTATGACATTAAATATAACTACTACTAAAACAACCTACAAACAATATGGGCTTAGGGTCTAACATTCAGAACTATGTATATTTATACGGTAGTTAAATTGAAAATTGCGGGTAAACGAAATATTCAAATTTAGCTTTGCATCAATCAAAATAAAATGAATACAGTAAAATGATAATTAGAGAAGTACATAAAAATGATTTTACCATTTCAACGGACAAGAACAAGTTAGATGTGGAAAGCATTCATAAATTTCTTGCCAACGAAACCGATTGGGCAAACGGAATTCCTATCCATACTTTAAAAACATCCATTGAAAATTCTCTAAATTTTGGGGTGTATTACAAAAACAAACAAATTGGCTTTGCCAGAATAATTAGTGACTTCTCTACCATTGCCTATTTAGGAGATGTTTATATCTTAAAGGAATATAGAGGAAAAGGATTGAGTAAATGGCTCATGGACGAAATAACGGAACACCCTAACCTCCAAGGATTAAGACGCTGGATTTTATTAACCGACACCGCTGAATGGCTTTATAAAAAATATGGCTTTACAGCATTGCCTAATCCTCAATTATATATGGAAAAACATAACCCCAATGTGTATAAGGGTGATCAAACCAAAGCAAACAATGCCGAAAATTCATATTCATAAACGCATCAATTCCAATATATGACCTAAACCCTTTAAAACTTACCATTGTGAAAACCGAACTTAACACCATTTGGATAGATTTAAATGAAGAACTGTATGCCTTCATTTTAGGGAGAATTAAGGATGAACACATTGCTAAAGATATTCATCAAGAAGTATTTTTAAAGGTTCAAACTAAAATACATCAGCTTAAACACACCTCTAAGCTTACCTCTTGGGTATATCAAATTACACGGAACAGTATTATTGACCACTATAGAAAATCTTCCAATAAAACTATTTCAATAAACGACATGGATTTCCCCGAAGTGGATAGTGACAATTTTGAATACGCCAACCTAACAAATTGTATCAATCAAAAAATTGAAGACCTATCCTCTCATCATAAAGAAGCCATTATATTGACTTCTTTTCAAAATTATTCGCAAAAAGAACTTGCCCAGCATTTAAACATCTCCTATTCCGGTACAAAATCCAGGGTCCAAAAAGCCAAGGAAATTTTAAAGGAGAATATCCTAGATTGCCCAAATGTAGCGTCTGATAATACGGGCAAATTAATAGATTTTGAAAAAAAGTAATAATTACTACGTCTTTTTCCAGTGCACAGCGTCCATCTTGTATAACACATAAATTATTACAAATGGAAAAGTTAAAACAAAAGATAACCGTACAAATTTTAAATGCTTTTGCCGAACATGGTAAAGGTGGTAACCCTGCAGGAGTTGTGCTAAACGCAGATGCCCTAACTGACAAAAACAAACTTGAAATTGCCAAAAAGGTTGGTTTATCTGAAACGGCATTTGTATCAAAATCTACAACCGACGATTTTAAATTAGATTTTTTTACGCCCAACAAGCAAATTGCGCATTGTGGTCACGCCACTGTTGCCACATTCTCTTATTTAAAGCAAATGGGCATTTTAACCAAAAATAGCTCTTCAAAAGAAACGATCGATGGCAGTCGAAAAATAGAAATCATAGGGGATTTAGCGTTTATGGAGCAATTGCCTCCAAAATATACTGAAATAAACGACAAACATGCCGTTTTACAGTCGCTAGGGTTAGGTACAGCGGACGTTTTACCAAATGTCCCTATGCTATCCGCACATACGGGAAACTCATTTTTACTTATTCCCGTTAAAAACAGCGAAATATTAAAGAATATAGCACCCGATTTTGACATGATCAATAAAATCAGCGACGAGTTGAATCTCATTGGTTACTATGCGTTTACCACAGATACTTCATATGATGCTACCGCAAGAATGTTCGGTCCGCGTTATGGTATATTGGAAGAAGCCGGTACAGGTATGGCCGCCGGTCCGCTGGGGAGCTATTTATTTGATATTTTAAAGCAAAAGAAAAGTACTTTTCATATTCAACAAGGTAAATATATGGCACCGCCTTCGCCCAGTTTAATTACCGTTAAATTACAAATTGAAAAGGAAGAAATAAGCGGTTTAATGGCAGGCGGCATAGGCATTTTGAACAAACAATTAGTTGTTGAGATCGATGTTTGAAAATGAGCTTATCATTCATTTAATTATTTAATAAAAATAATCTGGAACCATTAATATAATATTACACAGTCTTAATGCCCTAAAATGGTCATTAAGACTGTATTTATAATTTAAAGCCCTACTGTATTTTAATCTGTAAAAGTAAAATCTGGCAGTTTTATGATCTCTCCTCCTTTTAAAGCGGATTCGTGTGATAAAATACCCACACATGTAATATTAGCAGACTGTTTTGCATTCGGATAAGGAGTAGTATCATTGAGCAAACCGTTTACAAAAGCATGTACTAAATGAGGGTGAGAACCACCATGACCAGCGCCTTGGGTAAAGGATAAATGTTGATTATCATCCTCATCATATACGCCGTGTGTGGTAAATGACTGAATTTCTTTGGGCAAAAACTTTGCAAAATCCGGACAGACAACCTCTTCAGGTATTTCCTGTTCTGGTTTCTTGGCCGTATGCATTACAAGGGGTTTACCCTCGATTAACGGCCATTCTACAGATTTCTTGGAACCGTATACTTCAAAACTTTCCCTATACTGCCGTGCAACATCAAACAAAGAGCGATATACCTGAGCACTTAAATCGGAATTTCTAAATTTAATATGGGTAGTTTCTACAGCGAATGGTGAATTGTATTCTTTAATTAGTTCATCGCGAATTGTACCAGACCCAAAGCAAGAGACATATTCTGCCTCATTCTGAGTTAATCCTAAAACCGGTCCTACACAATGTGTAGCATAGTGCATTGGCGGTAAGCCCGGCCAGTAATTGGGCCAACCATCCATATCTTGTTGATGACTTGCTTTTAAAAATTGAATTTTTCCCAGATTACCATTTTCATATAACTCTTTCATGAATAAAAACTCCCTAGCATATACCACGGTTTCCATCATCATATAAGTTAATCCGGTTTCCTGTGTCAAGGCCACAATTTGCCTACATTCATCAACAGTTGTTGCCATAGGTACCGTACAGGCTACATGTTTACCTGCCCTTAATGCTTGTATAGATTGCTGACCATGAAGAGGTATTGGTGTATTTATATGCACTGCGTCTATATCTGGATCATTCAAAAGCTCCTCGTAAGAAGTATATCTTTTTTCTATATTAAATACATCCGCTATTTGTTGGAGTTTTTTATCGTTTCGTTGACATAATGCTACCAACTCAGCATTAGGATGTTTTTTATAAATTGGAATAAATTCTGCTCCAAAGCCAAGTCCTATTATAGCGATCTTAATTTTTTTATCACTTAAATTCATATGTTAATCCTTAAATGTTCTTCTTAAAAATTCTAGTCCATTTTGTGCAAATTCATCTTGACTCTTTGCTTTGGTCTTCCATATACAAACGGCACCAGCCAATTCCTTTATCTCCGGAGTAAAACTTTCAATAACCATAGTTCCGTTATAATTAATGTCCTTTAGACCTAGGTAAATATCGTTCCAAGGGGTGAGCCCGGTACCAGGAGTACCTCTATGATTTTCAGAGACTTGAATATGTATAAGTTTATCACCTACTACATTTATAGCTTTACGTAGATTGTTTTCTTCTATCGTCATATGAAAACTATCTAAAGATACCATAGCGGCTTTATGATCCACATCTGCAATTAATTGCATTACATCCTCTGCCGTATTGACCATATCTGACTCAAACCTGTTCAATGGCTCTATTCCTATTTTTAGATCATATGCATAAGCTAAACGACAAGCATGTTTTACATTGGCTACCGCTAAATCCCATTCTGCCTTTCTTTGATCTGTAGATAACATACGCGCCTTTCCTACAGCCGAATATAAAGGGCCAACAAAAGATGTTGCGCCAAGTACACTGCAGATTTCAAAACATTGCTCTAAATATTCAAAGCAATGCAAATGCACTTTCTCATCCTTACTGGTCAGGTCTTTAGTTGGTCCAAATGCCCCGCAAATAGAAGCTTTTAAACCATGATCATCTAGCGCTTTTTTTACTTCAGCCGCATTGATCAATAACGGATCCTCTATGGGAATTTCAACGACATCAAAACCCATTTTTTTAATTTTTGCAAACAGCCCAATATTTTCAGTGGAAAATGGTGATTGCCACAGCCAAGTACTGACTCCGAAAACCAACTTATTCTTATTCAAATCTCTCATCTATTTAACGATCATTACCCCTTGCATAATTCTCCAATGTCCGGGAAAAGTGCAGATAAATGGGTATTCACCTGGTTTACTTGGGGCCGTAAACTTTAGGGAATACGTTTCATCTGGATTCAATATTGGTGTTGCAAATAGCACATCGCCCATTTGCGGTACATAATTAAGTGTCGCAGCATTAGGATCCGCAGCCATTTTATCTGCCGCTTTTCCTACAATATCTTTTTTACCGGGTTTAGTTATGACCAAATTATGCTGCATATAATCAGGATTTTGCAATACCAATTCTACTTGTTCACTAGCATTTACCTCAAACCTGGTAACATTGAACTTCATTTCATTTTTTAAAACCTTGACTTCAATCACCTTAGCGTCATTTTGATCAATGTTTTCTTGAGCTTCAATTTTGTTAGATTGATTATCGTAGTACTTATATAAGAGGTTGACCATATCAAAAACGTTAGTTACTTTTTCCTCTTGATCCAAAAAGCTTTTTTGGACTTTATATTTATAGGCTCCATTGATCCTAACCAAGGATTCACCTGCTTCTATATACATCTGCCAAAAATTACCATAAATACCACCTTCGCCTCCAGTATCTTCAACTTTAATGGCAATCGTATTTTTACCTGGTTTTAATACCCCATCTGGAATTTTATAATGTCTATTGGAACTATAACTTGATGCCATACTACCTACTTCAATTCCGTTGATATAGGTAATATCTGAATCATCAATGGGACCTAACGATATTGCAGCACCCTTAACCATGTTGGCCGGTATATTTACTTCTCTTCTAAACCAAATAACACCATCAATATCCAGTCCGGCATTTTCAATATACTGGGGCAACTCCATAGTTTCCCAATCGCTGTCATCGTAATTGACCAAACTCATATCAACTCTTTTTTCAAAAGAAATTTCATGTGTAGGATTGGCTTTATGAAACGCATTTAAAAACCCGCTTAAATGAATGGCCGCATTGGCATAAAGTGCCTTATATAACCAAGGATCACTCATCACCTTTTGGTCTTGTGAAAGGTTATACATTAGTTGCCCCATTTTCGTGGAAGAGGGTCTTTCTGTAAAATAAAGTAATGTTGCCAATTGAACACGAGGGTCTGTATCATAAAGTGTATTGGCTTTTAATATAGCTGCATCGCTCTGTGTATTTCTAGGTAACATTTGCAATGCAGCTTTTCTAACTGCCCATGCTTTATGATATAATGCACTACGTACAACTTTAAGTGCTTCATTATTATTTTCAATGGCATTTAATCCATTAATAGTCCAAAGGGCATGTATTGCAGCATTATTTAATCCGTTTTGATCAACATGTTGGTCATTCACTAATTCATAAAGACCACTTAACAAGTCAACATACTCATTTTCAACTATAAGGCGTTGGGCGGTTAACCTCCAAAATTTATTGTCATCACTTAATGCTTTCAATAAAACATCTGGTTGTTTTTTTGACAATTTTTTTGGCTCATAGGTATCATTATCTTTTGGTACCACACGCCAAATTCTACCATGACCTTTATCCCTTAAAGGATTTACATAGGCATTACCGTCTCCATTTTCTGCGTTATATCCGCCACGATCTTCATTAGGTGTAGGGTTGTGCTGTACTATAAAATTATACCAATCTGCAATCCAAACAGCTCCGTCCGGTCCAACCTTGGCATCTACCGGTGAACTCCATTCATCCGCAGATGCAAATAAATTACCATAATCTTCTTCAGCATAACCAGAACCATTATTGACTATTTTAGCTTGGTGCACTAGCCCACCCGTTGGCTCACATACAAAGGCTATTTTGTTCCAATACGGCTCCGGATATGCACGTGCAGTATAGAAATAGTGACCCGCCGCTGCAGTAAACCCTCCAAAAACATCAACTTGTCTTACATTTGAAGTAATGGGCTGCATATAATAATGACCGTCTATTTTAGCACTTCCGTCAGCCCCAATTCCTTTTACATCCTTTAGGTTTTTATTCGGAATAGCTACAAATGCACTATGCGTGTTGTTCGCTGTAGATACGAATATCTCGTTATCTTCCGTTATGCCCAACCCCCAAGTGTTATTACTGGTATTAGTAATAACTTCAAAAGTTTTCTTCTTGGGGTTAAAACGATAGACATTCTGATTGAATTTTAAATCTTGTCCAAAAGCATTTCCCTCAAACCCTGAATACCCTACTACACCGTACAGATTATTGTCAATACCATATTGCAGATTTGATGGTCCTGCATGTGTATCAAAAGTTCCCCATCCATCTATTAGTATTTCTTTTACATCTGCTTTATCATCACCGTCAGTATCTTTTAAGAAAATAAAATAAGGTGCCTGTGAAACTATAATACCGCCACCATAAAAAGTAAAACTTGTAGGTATATTCAATTCTTCTGCGAAGATGGTTACCTTATCTGCTTTTCCGTCACCATCGGTATCTTCCAAAATTTTTACCTTATCATCACCTTTACTATTATCATTACGAACCGTATTTGGATAATCTACCGTTTCAATAACCCATAACCTACCCTGTTCATCCCAATCCATAGCAATTGGGTTTATAATATCTGGTTCAGATGCAAACAGTTGTACTTCAAAACCCGCAGGTACCTGAATTAATTTTTTTGAAGCTTCTGCAGATAACGGTAGTTGATATTTTGGCGCAGGATCTCTTTTTTCATAGTTTGGTATGTTTGCTCGTTCTTCATAGGATAATATTGGCATATTGGCCATAAATGCTGTCCAATTCTTTTTAACCTTTTTATTTACAGCCCAAAGAATTCCAGATTTAATTAAGCTTTGAAATCCTTTATTGTTCCATGTACGATCGTCATGACCAAAAGCTGTATAAAATACTTTGCCTTCTCCTACTTCTTTTACCCATGTGTAAGGTTCACGGTGATCACCTTCTACACGCTCCATTAAAACGGTAATATCATCAGCTATTTTATCATGAACATAAGTTTCGTCCCAAGTTCTAAATGGAGCCAAATTTTTAGTCACAGGATGATCTTTGTTAACAATATCTGCCATAAATGTTCCTGTTTGGTGACTTTTAAATTGCGCACCGACTAGTTTTATGTATTCATT
This sequence comes from Maribacter sp. UBA3344, assembly GCF_002362375.1. Lineage (NCBI taxonomy): Bacteria > Pseudomonadati > Bacteroidota > Flavobacteriia > Flavobacteriales > Flavobacteriaceae > Maribacter > Maribacter sp. UBA3344. The sequence goes on from NZ_DERI01000008.1 coordinate 348,919, forward strand.
GGAGTTCTTAAAACAAAAACTAGCCGAATGTATAGGAATGAATGCATTACCATTTTCTACAAAACTTAATAATGCTTTTTCCTCATTATGAGAAATCTCTTCTTGATTTCCATACATAATAAGTCCGTCATACAATCTTAAATTTTCTTCATTAAGGTCAGATTGTTTTTCGGTATATGTAATATTTATACCATCCTTAGTTAATGCAGATGCCAAAATGGGAAAATAGGCTCTTGAATTATGATGCTCCAATTCATGACCTAAAAAAAGTAATTCTATTCTTCTCGGCTTATCATCTAACCGTTCTTTACCCATTGGCGAACAAGCCGATAGAAAGATTATCAGTGATAAAAATAAAAATGGGTAAGAATAGGTTTTCATAGGTAGTCTATTTTTCTTAGGTCAATAATAACCAAAAAACAAGCTGAAAAATTACTCTCATTTATCACAAACCGACTATATATTGTCATTCAAATCATAATAACTATATTTTTTTGATACATTAGTATAAATTCCATTTAAAAATGGATTGTATTAAGCCAACATTATGTCATGAAATCTGCGTTACAAAAATCACCGATTCCCAAGCATCATGCCTATTTAGCTAGAATGCTTAAAGAGCCTGTTTTTGATCCCCATTGGCATTTTCATTCAGAACATCAGCTTTTTCTAGTTCTAAAAGGCAGTGGCACAAGATTTATTGGCGATAGCGTTAAATCATATATTGCTGGTGATATCACTTTTATAGGTCCTGACCTTCCACATCTTTGGCGTAGTGAAAATGAGGAAGAGCAAGAAATGAACATTGCTTGGTCTGAAGGGATCGTCATTTATTTTCATAAAGATTTTTTAGGAAAAAATCTTTTGCAGAGCAATGAAGCCATACGTTTACGAAATGTTTTCCATAAAAGTCTACGGGGAATTGAGTTTACCCATAAGACCGCTGCAACCTTAAAAACAATGATGATTGACCTTGTAGCCATGACCGGGTTTGATGGTGTGCTACAATTACTAAAAATTTTAAATTTTATAAGTACAGCCAACGAATTTAATCTTTTGGCCAGCGCTGGTTATACCAACACCCTAAGGGAAGCAGATACGGAACGTATGTTCAAAGTGTATGCTTTTGTCATGAAAAACTTTAAGCAAAAAATATTCTTGACAGATTTAGCCAAACTAACGAATATGACCCCTACATCATTCAGTAGATATTTTAAGCAACACGCTAATAAACCTTTTTCAGATTTTGTAAGTGAAATTAGAATTGGTCATGCTTGTAAACTTTTGATCGAGAAGAAAATGAATGTTTCACAAGCTTGTTATCAAAGCGGATATCAAACGCTTTCAAATTTCAACAAACAGTTTAAGCATATCACTAAATTAACCCCTTTGGCATACAAAAAGAAATACGAGATATACTAAACGTCAATGCATAGTTTAATGGAATCAACTGCGGAATTTTTGAATTTCCAATAATAGATTTCTTGTACCATCCGCACAATTATAAGGCAAAGCTAAAAGTAATTACCACAACGTTTCAGTTTTGACAAAATAAAGGTATATATGCTCATCTTACCCAAAAGAACAATGTTATATTATTCCTAATGCAGACCAATAGCACAAAGGGTTTTCACTATATTTCGAAAAAATACGCTAGACTACCTAGTAGCTATATACATAGAAAATTTAGACTTACATAATGCAAAAACTAAGAGAACAGACCGATGCTAAAATAGCTTTTGGCAGACAAAAAAATCCTGAATTCATGAAAGGCGTCGATGAGATCATCGAAGAAGCAAAGGCTTTTGAAAAAGGTAAGAATGCACTAAAAGTAGGAGAACAAGCTCCGGATTTCAAGTTACCAGATGCTTTAGGCAATCAAACAAAATTATCCGGTTTATTGGAAAACGGTGCGGTGGTAGTCACTTTTTATCGTGGTAGCTGGTGCCCATACTGCAACTTACAATTACGTGCTTTACAAGCTAAGCTACCGGAAATTCAATCTCTTGGCGCTACGCTGGTCGCCATTAGTCCAGAAGTTCCAGATGCATCAATGACCAAGAATGAAATTAGCGAGATGGATTTTACAGTTTTGTCTGACCAAGATGCAAAAGTAGCGTCTAAGTACGGCGTAGCCTGGGAAGTACCAGAATTTCTTTTGGACCATATGCGCGTTGACCGAGATCTTGATCTAAAACAAATAAATAACGGAAATGGAACGGTATTGCCAATACCTGCTACCTTTATTGTTGGCACAGACGGTGCAATTCAATGGAGCTACATTAACGTTGATTACCGTACACGTTCAGAGCCAGACGAAATTGTAGAAGCTTTAAAAAGTATCTCTTAAATAAAACCACCAAACCTTTTATCAGTGAAAATTATAGACACACCAGAGCAAAACCACCTTAAAATTGCCATGGCACAAATAGCACCGGTTTGGCTCAACAAATCTGCTACTATTGATAGAATTAAGGAATATATTATAAAGGCGGCCAAAGACAATTGTGAGCTCGTTGTCTTTGGTGAGGCCTTGTTACCGGGTTATCCTTTTTGGGTTTCCATGACCAATGGTGCACAATTCGATTCTAAAGTTCAGAAAGAGATTCATGCGCATTACATTAAAAATTCGGTTCAAATTGAGGCTGGAGAATTAGATGATATCTGTGAGCTTGCAAAACAACATAAGATTGCCATCTACTTAGGCCTCATGGAACGAGCAAAAAACAGAGGCGGTCATAGTATTTACTGCTCCCTTGCATATATTGACAACCAGGGCGAAATAAAATCGGTACACAGAAAATTACAGCCTACCTACGAAGAGCGATTGACATGGGCTCCAGGTGATGGTAACGGATTACAAGTTCATGATCTTAAGAACTTTAGTGTTGGCGGATTAAACTGTTGGGAGAACTGGATGCCCTTGCCTAGAGCTACCCTGTACGGGTTGGGAGAAAACTTACATATTGCCGTTTGGCCCGGATCGGATTACAATACCGCCGATATCACCAGGTTCATTGCACGAGAATCCAGATCTTTTGTAGTTTCCGTATCTAGCTTAATGAGCAAAACCGATTTTCCAGATGATACTCCACATTTAAACGCCATTCTTGAAAATTGCCCGGAAACATTGGCAAACGGTGGTTCTTGTATTGCCGGACCGGATGGGGAATGGATTTTACCTCCGGTCATTGATAAAGAGGGATTGATCACAACAACTATAGATTTCAACAGGGTTTTAGAAGAACGTCAGAATTTTGATCCCGTAGGGCACTATTCTAGACCAGATGTCACTAAACTTTCCGTGAACAGAGAAAGACAGTCTACCATAGAAATCAAGGATTAATAAGGGGGAGAATTATTCCTTCTCCCCATTCAATTCTTTCATAATCTCGGCAAACAAGCGGTATGATTTTATGCGGTCTTTACCGTCATAAATATTGGTAACCGCAATAAGTTCGTCTACTTGGGTATCGTTTATAAACTGTTGCACTTGTTTTTTAACGGTTTCTTTGCTACCAATAAAGGAATACTTCAACATTTGCTGTACAGACGGATTTTTACTCAATTCACGTAAATCAGGAGTCATGGGTACCGGTGGTTGCATATAGCCCCTTTTTCCTGTCAACAAACCAATAATCATTTTATAAAGGGATGTTGAAATGCGTTCCGCTTCTTCATCTGTATCCGCAATGATAATGTTTACGCCTGCCATAGTATATGGTTTCTCCAAAACCTTAGAAGGCTGAAACTCCTGATGGTAAATTTGCAAGGCGTTCATTAAATGGTTCGTAGCGAAGTGACTCGCAAATGCATAGGGCAATCCTTTTTTGGCGGCTAAATGGGCACTATCCGTGCTTGAACCCAAAATGTATAAAGGTACCTCTACCCCTTCTGCCAAGGTAACGCGCACTTTTGCATCTGCATTTTCCGTAGAGAAATAGCGCTGTATTTTTTCCACTTCTAAAGGAAACGACTGTGCCGCCTGGAAAAAATCTGACCGTATGGCTTGGGCGGTTAATTGATCGGTTCCAGGTGCACGCCCCAAACCTAGGTCTATTCTATTTGGGTATAGTATTCCTAAAGTTCCAAACTGCTCTGCAATTATCAATGGGGAATGATTTGGTAGCATTATACCACCTGACCCCACTCGTATAGTTTTTGTTCCTTCGGCAATGTAACCCATCAATACAGACGTGGCGCTACTACCAATAGCTATAGAATTATGATGCTCTGCCAACCAAAATCGGTTGTACCCCACTTCTTCCGCAGCTTGTGCCAATGCCAAAGAGTGGTCAAAAGTATCTTTTAACGTTGTACCCTCTGATACAATGGCTAAATCCAATATAGAATATTTAATATTTTTCATTCAAATAATTTCATTAATACATTTAAAAGTATCTATATGTTTTATCAAAAAAACTACAGTTGCTGTAATCGTAACATGTAATTATCCCAAACTTCATGATTTAAGGAATAGTGATAGTTACGTCCTATTTTATGTTGATTGATGAGTTCTGCCTCAACCAACCTTTTTATATGATGACTGATGGAAGGCTGACTTAAATCGAGCAGGTTACACGCTTTGGTGCATTCAACCTTGCCTTGATTTTTCTGCATATACTGCAGAATCTTTAAACGATTAACATCACTTAATGCTTTAGATATTTTCTCCACTTGTTTTAGCTCCATGATGATATATTATATAGATACATGTAAATGTATATATAAATATTGACACTAAACTTTAATTGTGATTCTCTTAATAATGATTAACTTGACTTTAGGAATAATACTACAACCAACAGATGACTAAAGTTACCAAAACACCCCATATTGTTTTCTGGATCCTGATTCCCATAATACTACTCACAGGATTTCTAAAACCTGATAAAACATTCTACTTTAATATTCATGACACCTATTATGTACTGGGGTTAATCAATTAAGCCGTACTAATCTCTATTATATTTGCAATTATAGGTTTTGGATACTGGGTCGTAATTAAACTTAACAGAAGGTTGGTAAATTGGCTGACCATAATTCATTTAATAATTACCGTTATTGGCTTCTGCTAAATTTTATTCATCTCATTTTTCCTATCAGATTCAAATCAAGATTTTGGTTCTCATTTAACCGTGACTTTATCTACACTTGCGGCAGTCTGTGTACAATTACTATACCCCATCAATATTATAACTGCCTTCATTAGAAAAATTAATTAGTTTTTTAATAAATCAGGGTTATAATACAACATGTTAACATTGTGCCAAACCTTAACATTTGTATTGGTTTTTTGATAAATGATCTAACTTTGTTGCCTTAAAAATAAGGCAACTGACCACCAATGAACCTTACCATAGAAAACATACTTCTTGTAGGCTCTATATTACTGTTTATCAGTATTATAGTTGGTAAGACTTCGTACAAATTCGGGGTACCTACATTGATTCTTTTCTTAGCCATAGGTATGCTTGCCGGATCTGATGGTATTGGCGGTATTCAGTTTGATGACCCTAAACTTGCCCAATTCATTGGTATTGTCTCTCTTAACTTTATATTGTTTTCTGGTGGTTTAGATACCAATTGGAACGCTGTAAAACCTATTTTAAAAGAGGGACTTGTGCTATCTACCCTAGGGGTTTTGCTCACAGCGGTCACCCTTGGAACTTTCGTCTATTATATTACCGATTTTACCATATACGAAAGCATGTTGTTGGGCTCTATTGTATCTTCTACAGATGCCGCAGCGGTTTTCTCCATTTTACGTTCTAAAAATTTAGCCTTAAAAAGTAATCTAAGACCCACGTTAGAGCTTGAAAGTGGTAGTAATGACCCCATGGCTTATGTGCTTACTCTTGCTTTTTTGACCTTGGTCATTAATCAAGACCTGAGCGTTCTCTCTATCATTCCCTTGTTTTTACAACAAATGATATTGGGCGGCATTGGCGGTTTTGTATTTGGAAAGCTCAGTGAAATTATCATCAACAAAATTAAATTAGGCTTTGAAGGTTTGTACCCTGTGCTGGTCATTGCCTTAATGTTCATAACCTTTTCCGCTACAGACGCTGTTGGCGGTAATGGCTTCTTGGCTATTTACATTTGTGCCGTGTATTTAGGCAATCAAGATTTAATACATAAGTCTACCATTTTAAAAATGTTCGATGGTATGGCTTGGCTAATGCAGATCGTATTGTTCTTGACCTTAGGCCTACTCGTTTTCCCTTCTCAGATTTTACCTTATTTAGGTATTGGTCTGCTTATATCGGTATTCTTAATTCTTGTGGCAAGGCCTGTAAGTGTTTTATTAAGCCTTATGTTCTTTAAAATGAAACTAGGGAGACGTTTCTATATCTCATGGGTGGGCTTACGTGGTGCAGTGCCTATCGTATTTGCAACTTATCCCCTATTAGCAGGCATTGATAAGGCCAATATTATATTTAGTATCGTATTCTTTATATCGGTTTCATCGGTTTTAATCCAAGGTACTACCCTATCTATTTTTGCCAAATGGCTTAATGTTGCTTTACCGGAGGAAGTAAAACCTATTGCAGAAAATGATAGATACATTCTTAATCTACCTAAATCCGCTATGGAAGAAGTTACGGTTGCTCCCAACAGTTTTGCTGTAGAAAAACGAATTATCGATTTACATTTTCCCAGGTCGGCTTTCATTGTGATGATAAAGAGAAATGGTAAATTTGTACGTCCGGGCGGTGCTACGGTGATTGAAGCAAATGATATTTTGGTTTTACTTCTAGATAATGAAGAAAGCTTAAAAGAAGTTAATGAAATACTGGACCAAGTAGTTATAGCGTAAAATGCAAAGTTTTAACAACATAGTAAAAGTTCTATTCCTCGTTACAATTTATTGTTTCGGGCTAGTTAATTCTGCAGATGCCCTAACTAACTTTAACCAAACACCATTAAGCGAAAATAGCGAGCAAAAAAGCTATTTTGCAGCGTCCACCAAACTTTTATCTCCACATGCTCAGCAATCTGAAGTTTCGGTTTCAGATGTTGCCGAAGTTGTTTCGCCTAATTACAAGCTTCCGTTTACTGGCTTTACCGCTAGCCTTAACGGTATTGATTTTGCCTCTATTTCTAGATACAGGCAATATATTCTTTATGCCAAAACACTATTGATCAAGTTTAGAAAAACTGATCTTATTTTTCCTTTCCATAATTTCTGGTAGACCTCTTCATATAGGCTATCAATTTGATAGCTAAATAACTAGGTCTTATGATGTATCACTTTACATCATACAATAATCAGTATTAAAAAATTAAAATTTACAACATGGAATTTGGAGTAACTGCTATTGGTTTAGCATCTGTTGCACTATGTGCAATGCCTTTTGTTTTAACGAACAGAAACAGAAAAATAAAAGAAAAAAAAATGATGGCATCTTTAAACGACATCGCAACTACACATCATTGTAAACTAACGGAATATGAGATTTTTGGTCACTATGCCATAGGTTTGGACACTGAAAAGAAATTTGTATTCTTTGTCTCAAATAATGGCGAAGAATTACATGAACAGTATGCCGATTTAGCCACTATTAAAACTGCTGAAATTGCGAACATTGGTAAATCCTTTGCAAGAAAAGAGAAAATTACAGAGCGATTGCTGCTGCAACTTTTCCCAAAAAACACCAATGCACCAGATGTAGTTTTTGAATTTTATGATGTTGAAGTCAACTATCAATTAAGTGGAGAATTTCAGTCTATAGAAAAATGGAACAAAGCGATTAAAAACTTGCTCAAAAGCAATTAGTATATATCAACAAAGTTCATTTTAATTATAAAAGCGAATAGAAAATCTTATAAAAAAGGTTAACTATTCGCTTTTGCTTTTAAGATCATTACCAAGTACTTTAGTTCTCTGAATTGTTAGAAAACAAGGGTTATGAAATTATTTGATATTGAGGTTGACCACACGAAAAACCTACTTCCACGTGACGGAACGGTACATTACTTTGGTAAAATATTAAATGAGGAAGACGCTATACACTATCTAAATGTCTTATTGAACAAAATAAAATGGAAGAATGATGAAGCCATCATCTTTGGCAAAAAGATCATAACCAAACGAAAAGTAGCGTGGTATGGCGAAAAACCTTTTCAATATACCTACTCTAAAACTACTAAACTAGCCCTACCGTGGACTGCAGAGTTGCTTCAATTAAAATCTAAAGTAGAGCAAGAAAGTGGCGTAACCTTTAACTCTTGCCTATTAAACCTATATCATGATGGCAGCGAGGGCATGGCGTGGCATAGTGATGGAGAAAAAGACCTTAAAAAAAATGGCGCAATAGCTTCCGTAAGTTTTGGATCGGAGCGAAAATTTGCATTTAAACACAAAGAAACGAAAGAAAAGGTTGAACTAGTTTTAGAGCACGGTAGCCTATTAATGATGAAAGATGAAACACAGACCCACTGGTTACATAGATTGCCACCCACTACGAAAAGTAAAACACCAAGAGTAAACCTCACATTTAGAACCATCATTGAAAAATAATTTTACCGCTACAGACCTTATGCATTTTTAAGCCGCTACAACTTTACATCATCTTTTTACTTTAATTTTGCCCTATGATTAGAAATGTACAGCTAAGGTTAACTTTAAAGGAAGAAGCAACCCCAAACGGATTACAAATTCGTACAGCGCAATATCTTGGACTCGAAGAAGGGTCTTTTACCCTTAAAGTCTTACGTAAATCTATTGATGCACGTAAACCTAAAATTGTATTCAATTACAAATTGGCGGTATATATTAACGAGCCCGCACCTAACGACGCCCTTCATTTTGAATATAAAGATGTATCAAAAGCCAAACCCATACATATTGTAGGATTTGGACCTGCGGGTATGTGGGCGGCACTACGTTGTTTAGAAATGGGTTACAAACCTATTGTTTTGGAACGTGGTAACAATGTAAAAGAACGCAGACGAGATTTGAAGGCCATTAACCAAGACCATCAGGTAAACCCTGAAAGTAATTACTGTTTTGGTGAAGGTGGCGCAGGTACGTATTCTGATGGAAAATTATACACCCGTAGTCTTAAACGTGGCGATGTACGTCGCATTTTCGAAAGTTTGGTATTTCATGGTGCAACAGACCAAATATTAGTAGATGCACATCCACATATCGGAACCAATAAGCTCCCTAAAATTGTACAGAATATTCGTGAAGTTATACAGCAGCACGGTGGTGAAGTTCATTTTAATACCAAGGTGACCGATTTCGTTATCAACGACAATACGTTAAAAGCCATTGTTTTAAACGACAATAATGAAATGGCCGTGGATCGCGTAATATTGGCTACGGGACATTCCGCTCGTGACATTTTTGACTTATTACATAAAAAAGATATTGCGCTACAAGCAAAATCATTTGCCATGGGCGTGCGTGTAGAGCATCCGCAACATATCATAGACAGTATTCAATACCACTGCTCTGGTGACCGAAGCGAATTGTTACCTGCAGCTTCTTATAGTTTAGTGGAACAAGTGAAGGAACGCGGCGTGTATTCGTTCTGTATGTGTCCTGGCGGATTCATTGTGCCTGCTGCCACTTCCCCTGGCGAGGTGGTTGTAAACGGCATGTCACCATCAAAACGAAATAACCTGTATGCCAATTCCGGTATCGTAGTGGAAATTAATGTGGATAAGGATATTCCTAAATATGAGAAATTCGGGGCTTTGAAAGGATTGGAATATCAAAAGAATTTAGAACGACTGGCATTCACTTCTGGCGGAAGAACGCAAACTGCCCCAGCTCAGCGATTGACCGATTTCGTAGAAGGAAACTTATCCGTAGACCTTAACCCTACCTCGTACCAACCCGGATTAAACTCCGCTCCCCTACACTCCCTGTTACCTAAACTTATTGGTAGTAGATTGCGACAAGGCTTTAAAGCTTTTGGTGATAAAATGCATGGTTATTACACGGTCGAAGCAAATATTGTAGGCGTGGAATCCAGAACCTCATCACCTGTGAGCATCCCTAGAAACGAAAAACTGGAACACCCAGTGATCAAAGGACTTTTCCCCTGTGGTGAAGGTGGTGGCTATGCCGGTGGTATCGTTTCTGCAGCAATGGATGGCGAAAGATGTGCCGAAGCTGCTATGGCAGGATTATAGTTGGTTGTTGGTTGTTGGTTGTTAGTTGTTAGTTGTTAGTTGTTAGTTGTTAGTTGTTAGTTGTTAGTTGTTAGTTGTTAGTTGTTGGAAAAATGAAATTTTGCTTTGCAAAATTTTCATTACCAAAAGTCTTTCCTCTCTTCTCTATTTTCTCTTTTCCACTTTGTACTTTGTACCTAAGACTTAGTACTTAATACTTTAAACTGTACCTGGCAATTGAACACTGAACACTATAATTAAGCCATTTTAGGCTTGTTAGCCTTAGTGATAAAATTCAAATCTCTTTTAATTCTTGAATTTTTGAATTTGTATAAACGAGCAACCTCAGTAGTAGATTCCGTTTTAACTTCATTTGTAGTTTCCGTAACAATGCTCATTTCAATAGTTTCAACTTTAACCTCTGAAGTTGTGTTTTGAGCTTGAGCAGTAAAGCTTAAAAAGATGATGAAAATGATAGTTGCTAATGTTTTCATGACTTGCGTTTTGTTACAATTATAAAACGCCGTAGACCTTGTTCTACTAGGTGATGAATCGCTGAAAAACACCGTATTCTCGTTACTTGACAAAGATTCGGATTAAGTGTAAAATCCCGTCGATTAACGACATTACCCCTATTTTCACCTTACCGATTTTTAGTGACTTTAATCGACAATCGATGTTTTAAATACAAGCACAATCTCAAAAATCAAGTTCAGGATTAGTTGTTGGTTGTTAGTTGTTGGTTGTTAGTTGTTAGTTGTTAGTTGTTAGTTGTTAGTTGTTAGTTGTTAGAAACTATAAAATTTAGCTTTGCTAAATAGATTTGATTAGGAACTAATCAAAAAAGGTCTATTCTCTTTATTCTATTTTCTTACTTCCAACTACTTTATACTTCTTACTTTGTACTCAACACTTTGCACTTTAACCCCACATTACAATTCCTTCCACATTAAAGCGTACCTTTGCAGCTTATTAAAATTTTATGACATTTAAAGAACTCGGCTTAGCCGAACCTATCCTCAAGGCATTAGAGGCTGAAGGATATACTCACCCTACTCCAATTCAAGAACAATCCATACCCATATTACTGAAAGGCAAAGATTTATTGGGCGTTGCACAAACGGGAACCGGTAAAACGGCCGCATTTGGTATTCCTATCCTACATCAATTATATGAAGGTATAAGTCTTAGCCAGAACAAAAGAAAAATTAAAGCGCTTATAGTAACACCTACCCGTGAACTTGCCATTCAAATAGCCGAAAGTTTTACGGCGTACGGAAAATACACAGGCCTACGTAATACCGTTATTTTTGGCGGAGTAAAACAGGGTAAACAAGTAAACGCCCTTAGAGGAGGCGTTGATATATTAATTGCTACTCCCGGTCGCTTATTAGACCTAATGAACCAAGGTTTTATTTCTTTTAGAGATTTAGAACACGTAGTACTTGATGAAGCTGACCAAATGCTGGACATGGGCTTTATTCATGATATTAAGAAAATCATCGCGAAATTGCCTCCTAAACGACAATCGCTTTTCTTTTCGGCTACTATGCCAAAAGACATTGTTGAGCTTTCTAGAAAAATGTTGGGCGATTTTGAACGCGTTACCATTAAGCCAGAACAAGCTACAGCAGAGAAAGTTGAACAAGGAATATATTTTGTTAGTAAGCCAAACAAACCAAAACTGCTTATCCATATTATTAAAGAGAACCCTGAGAGTACGCTTATTGTTTTCTCCAGAACTAAGCATGGAGCCAATAAAATTGTAAAGAAATTAGACCAAGCAGGTATACGTTCTGCAGCCATACACGGTAATAAATCGCAAACTGCAAGACAAAAGGCACTAAGTGCTTTTAAAGAAGGAGATCTTAAGGTTTTGGTTGCAACCGATATTGCCGCAAGGGGAATTGATGTAGAAGACCTTTCATTGGTTGTAAATTATGATTTACCAAATGTATCCGAAACTTATGTTCACCGTATAGGCAGAACAGGTAGGGCAAATGCAAGTGGTACGGCACTTTCTTTTTGTGATAAAGAAGAAAGACCCTACTTACGTGATATCGAGAAATTGATAAAACAATCTGTACCTCGCATGCCAGAGCATCAATTCGTAGATGAAGATACTCCGCAAGATACGGGCAGTCAACCGGCACAACAACAAAGAAAACAAGGTAACTCCCGTAATAAAAATAGAAACAGAAATAGACCTGGTGGCAACAACTTTCGGGGAAAGAACAATAGAAATACAAACAGGCCTAAAAAACGAACAGATTCTAGCAGAAGCGAATAGCTTCTGTTAGAAATTCATTTTATCTTTAGCATAAACATTTTATCGTCTTTATGAAAAAGCAAATGGTAATTTACGGCAGTGGCCGCCATACCGTACCTTTCTTAAACTACATTGCCAAAGCTACCGGCAAGGAAAAACCGAATATGTGTTTTATTCCTACAGCTAGTGGTGAAGACGCTCAGTATATTGCTTCTTTCTATGAGGTGTGCTCACAGATAGATGTTACCCCACATGTACTTTCGGTTTGGATTAATTCTTATGATCAAAAAGAATCGTTCGAAGAGATCATCTCCCGGATGGATGCCATAATCGTTGGTGGTGGAAATACGTTGAACATGCTCGCCATTTGGAAAGCGCAAGGCATTGATGTTGCCCTTAAAAAAGCCTATGACAACGGGGTAGTTATGGGTGGTGGCAGCGCTGGTTCTTTATGCTGGTTTAATGGCGGTACTACAGATTCTAGACCAAAAGAATTAAGTATTGTTGGCGGCATGTCATTTATAGACAAAAGCCACTGCCCGCATTACAATTCTGAAACTTCACGAAGACCTTTGTACTTTGAAAACATAAAGACCGGCAAACTATCCGAAGGTTATGCCTGTGACGACCGTTCCGCTATTCATTTTATTGATGGTGAAGTTCATACTTCAGTCTCATTGAACGATGAAAACCATTCGTACTACGTCTATTTAAATGATGGTGAAATTGTGGAAGAACTGATACCGAGTACTGTTATTTCATAACTTCAATCTATAACTATATTTTACGTACTAATATCCTTATTAAGGATTCTAGTTCATCTCTTGCATCTAAATTCTTAATAAAACACTCTTAAAGTAAAAGTTATTACGTACTTTAAGGGTGTAAAATTCCCCTTTATTTTCTGATTCACAATATGTTGCTCATCGCCCCCTGATGTGTAGCCTTATTTGTCTTGTGTCTAATTCAAAAAATTAAATACGAGGATGAAGTTGTAATCAGTGCTATTTTTTTAAACCAACCACCAATTGTGCATGAAATTAGTTGTAAATAGGGAAAATCAAGTCATTGAAATCTATACCAAATGGCTACATGATTATTTAAATGTCTACGTAACAACCCATACTTACATTTTAAATGATGACACTTGTTTTAACGGTACTTCCGTCAAAAAGGTATTTTTAATTATTTCTTCAACCTCCAATTTCTTTGCCAACATTTTTGAACCAGGTTCAACCAATAACTTAAGAATACATGATTAAACAATCCCTGCTATTCATCACGCTATTTTTCTGTATGCTATTTACGGCAAGTGGGCAAGAAAACCCGGTAGATAAAAATGGATTGGCACTCGATACCATTATACATTTTACGAAAGCAGATGTAGATCCACTATTTGGTTTAACGTTGAAAAATAGAGAAGGTTGGATTTTTAAATCGGGCAATGAAAAAGATTTATCTCCTGTAGAGATTGATTTAGCTGGCTGGGAACGATTAAGTCCTTCTGAGATAACTAATGATATGGTAGATAGTTCTGGAAAATTTGAAGGATGGTTCAGATTGCAGTTTACTATTGATAGTGCTGTAGCAAAGCTTCCTCTCTATTTAGATAAAGAAGATCATGCTGCTGAGGATATTTATTTAAATGGAAAGTTGTTCCGCCAATTTGGCGAAAAAGGGAATGATAGAGCCTCATTTAAAGAACACATTCAAGATTTTGAAATAAGAACCCCAATATTTTTAGAACCTGATACAGTACATACATTAACGATACATTATGTTGACTATAGCACTTATGGAAACATAACCAAAGCTCTAGTGGGTTCAACCAGAATTGTATCCAACGCGTATTTTGACTATATGAGTTTATTGAGTTTTAAAGCTTTATTTGACTTGATCAGCTCTTTTATATTCTCAATTCTTTTCTGGCTTCTCTATATTCTAATTAGAGATGAAAAGGAGTTATTAATTATAGCTATTTTTTGCACTGTAATGTTACTAGAAACCATTGCATCGGCATTCTTTGGTGGAGATAGTTTATTTTTCACCCTACCTTCTAACATCATGATTACGTTAGATTATGTAAGTAATATTTTATTTTTCTTCTTCCCTATATTATGTCTTTTATTGGGCTATAGGATGTTATATGGAAACCTTAAAAAATGGTTGATTCTATTCTGTATAATAGCATCTTTAGCAATGTATTTCAGTTCTTATTCCTACCTAATTACGGTAATAGGGATTGCCATATTTTTACTCATTTTCGCATTAAAATCCAGAAAAAAAGTAATATCTGTCAGGGTAGTCATGTTTAGTTTATTTTTATCATTTACTACTTCTTATCTAGGACTTATATATAGATGGCTCGCTTCTGGTGATCATCTTAGTTTAAGATTAGTTTCTGTAAACAGTGACTTAATCGGTAAGGGAATTTTTTATTTTGGAATGTTGGCATTTGTCGCTTATCGCATGAGAGAGAAAAATGAGGATATGCGTAAAAATGCAATGGAACTTGTAAAGGTCGAAGCTGAAAAGAGTGCGCTTATTGCTTCTCAAAATGAAAAGTTAGAATTAAAAGTAAAAGAAAGAACATCAGAATTAAATCAATCTTTAGAAGAATTAAAAGCCACCCAATCTCAACTCATCCAATCTGAAAAAATGGCGAGCCTTGGAGAGTTAACTGCTGGTATTGCCCATGAAATTCAAAACCCTTTAAACTTCGTCAATAATTTCTCTGAAGTAAGCAATGAACTTGTTGATGAAATGAACGAGGAATTGGATAAAGGAGATCTTGAAGAAGTTAAGGCTATTTCATTGGATATCAAACAAAACCTTGAAAAAATAAACCATCACGGCAAACGTGCGGACAATATTGTAAAAGGTATGTTACAACATTCTAGAAATAGCAGCGGTACAAAAGAACCAACTGATATCAATGCCCTTGCAGATGAGTATTTACGCTTGGCCTATCATGGACTTCGGGCAAAGGATAAGTCATTTAATGCAGAACTGATTACCGATTTTGACGAGAACATGGGAAAAGTAAATATTGTACCACAAGACATGGGGAGGGTAATTCTCAATTTGATTACCAATGCCTTTTATGCGGTAAATGAAAAAGCTAATTCTGACATTGAAGGTTATAAACCTACCGTAAAAATTACATCAAAGCGAACTCCCCTCCTTGGAGGAGTCGGGGGTGGGCCTCAAAGTGTACAAATTTCCATTTCCGATAACGGTAACGGTATTCCTGATAAAGTAAAAGAGAAAATATTCCAACCCTTTTTTACCACTAAACCTACTGGGCAAGGTACCGGCTTGGGCTTAAGCATGAGTTATGATATTATTACTAAGGGGCATAGTGGTGAATTGCTGGTGACAACACGACAAGGTGAAGGAACCACTTTTAAAATCATTTTTCCCATAATTTAAATGATAATGAAACATATACTATACATTATTGGTTTTCTGCTTTCGTTGACAGTTTTTAGTCAAGAAGACAAAGTGTTAGTCATTACAGATAGTACTGTTGCTGATAACTGGATGATTCTTGGAATGGATTGGCGTTTTCAAAAAGGAGATAATATATTATGGGCTAATCCAGAAATTGATGATTCTACCTGGAATGAATTCTCTAGTAATAACTTAAATCTGATTGATGGAAAAAACGTAATTGCAGATAGGGGCGAAATTGTATGGTTGCGTAAACGTATTATGGCAGACCAGTCATTAAATGATGCACTAGTTTTAAATATCTTTCAAGAAGGAGCTTCAGAAATTTATTTAGATGGCAAACTAATTCACCAATTGGGCAGTGTAAGCTCTAATAAGGATGAAGTTATCTACCATAACCCATTTAGCCAAGTGCTTCATTTACCTTTAGAGATCGGCAAGGAACAAATTTTAGCTGTACGTTTTGTCAATGCGCAATACAAATACCCTATCTACTATCATAACGGACTAATTAGAATTTATATATCGTCCTTGCGTAATGCCAATTCAACTGATGTGATAAAGAATAAACGTGTAGCTTTTTTTCAACAATTTGTCAATAGTTATTATATCTCACTTGGACTTGCTATTCTAATGTTTATTATTTTCCTATCGTTTTTTATTTTCTTTCCTAAAGAGAAAATTAACGGTTATTTTGCTGCCTCTTTATTATTCTTAATTCTATTTACCTTAGGAGTATTGTCGTTCTATCATAATACTGGCACTTATTTTTGGCTAACTTTTTATTATGACACTTGCATTCTTATTTCAAGCCTTATTCTTTTGTTCTGTTTTTACAAAATATTAGCACAGCCTATAGACCTTGTTTTTAAAGCTATTAGTTTTTTATGTTTTTTAACTATAGGTTGTTACTTTTTATATGATCCTGAGCAGTTGGGGCCAATCTGGTCAATTTTCCTTTATGCTGGTATTATACGTTTAAGTTTAAAATCTTGGAACAAAAATAAAGTTGCCAGCTTTTTATTTTTAAGTTCTAGTTGTATTAACCTGGCCTTTTGGATTTTAATGATATGTTGGTATATGGGTTTAGTAGACCAGCGGATAGATAAATTTATTCCTTTTTCTTTTATGCTCGTTCCTGTTGTTTTAGCTATCTATTTAGGTTACGCATTTGGAAAGCGCAGTCAAGATTTAAGATTAAATTTAAATCGTGTCCAAGAATTATCCAAAGAAAAAGAATCCATTTTATCTCAACAAAAAAATACTTTAGAGCAACAAGTTAAGGAGCGCACAGCAGCACTTAATCAATCTTTAGAAGAATTAAAAACCACCCAATCTCAACTCATCCAATCTGAAAAAATGGCGAGCCTTGGTGAACTCACTGCCGGCATTGCCCATGAAATTCAGAATCCGTTAAACTTCGTCAATAATTTCTCTGAGGTAAGCAACGAACTTGTTGATGAAATGAACGAGGAATTGGATAAAGGAGATCTTGAAGAAGTGAAGGCTATTTCATTGGATATCAAACAAAACCTAGAAAAAATAAACCATCACGGCAAACGTGCGGACAATATTGTAAAGGGAATGCTACAACATTCCAGAAGTAGCAGCGGCACAAAAGAACCTACGGATATCAATGCCCTTGCTGATGAGTATTTGCGCTTAGCCTATCATGGTCTGCGGGCAAAGGATAAATCTTTTAATGCAGAACTCATTACAAATTTTGACAAGAACATGGGAAAAGTAAATATTGTACCACAAGACATGGGGCGGGTAATTCTCAATTTGATTACCAATGCCTTTTATGCGGTAAATGAAAAAGCTAATTCTGACATTGAAGGTTATAAACCTACCGTAAAAATTATATCAAAGCGAACTCCCCTCCTTGGAGGGGTTGGGGGTGGGTCTCAAAGTGTACAAATTTCTATTTCCGATAACGGTAACGGCATTCCGAAGGAAATTGTAGAGAAAATATTCCAACCGTTTTTCACCACCAAACCTACTGGGCAAGGTACCGGCTTGGGCTTAAGTATGAGTTATGATATTGTAACGAAAGGACATAATGGAGAGTTAAAAGTGGAAACAACAAAAAATAAGGGAACCACATTTATTATAGAATTACCAAACTAGACCAACAACCAAACCAGTATGAAAAATACACAACAAAGTAAACTTGTTCTTATAATAGGCTTTTTCTGCTGCTTGTTTTTGGTTTCCTGCCATAAACAAAGCAAGTCCGAAACGGAAACTACAGTAGGTGATTTTAAGGTTCCAGAAACCATTCCATTACAATTTACGGACCCCGAACCTTTTGAATGGGAAACCATAACCAATGATACGCTGACAACTCCCGTTTTTTATGATTTAAACGTAGATGCCTTGCCAAGCAAACCGTTTGAATTTAATGAATTTAAGCCACTGGAAACTCCCATGAAAGAATACGATTTGGATTGGGAAAATTTTCCTGTAGAGAAATTGAAGCTTGATTCTGCGTCATTTACAGTTACAAAATCTACCATAAAAAAACCAACTATTACTAAAATGAAACCCCCAGCGAATATGGCTGGCACAAATGTGAATCTTCTACAGCTTTCCACAAATGAGGGATTGCCCTCTAACGATATTACATCGTTTTTAGAAACTGAGGATGGTGGTATTTGGATAGGATCTTCCATGAATAATACACCCCTAACCTACTATGATGGTGAGAACGCCTTAGTTTACGATTACCCAGGAGTGTATAAAATGACATTTGACCAACAAGGTAAGCTTTGGTTGGTAAGTCCTGGACCAAATTTTTTAACGGTGTTAGACTTTATAAACAATACAGCCTATACAATAACTAAAACGGCAAGCTTTATACCGTTTGACATTCTTTGCGATCATACGGGAACCCTATACATAATCTCCGATAGTGAAGGGATATACAAAATGGACTCGGAAATGAAAAGTTTGCAAAAGATTTCAAATATAGGACGAAATAAGCCCTTTAAACTTTTTGAAGATAGCAAAGATAACTTATGGTTAGGGTTTATAGATGGTCTTGCGGTATTGAATAAAGAAAGAACTGAGATTAAAACAATCTCAATCATAGCCAATTTAGAAATAAATTCTGTCGTTTATGAATTTAAAGAAGATGCACAAAATGGTATTTGGTTAAGTTACCCTTACCCAAATCCTGATACTAAAACCACTCCAAGCATTTTAAGAATAGCATTAGATAAGAATAAAGTTAGTGTATTAGGTGAAGAAAACGGATATACCATAAAGGGTGACAATATGGAATTTGATTCTGACGACAACTTATGGATATTTGGCCCTAGAGAGGCATATATTCTAAGTGCAAATAGAAATGCCTCTAAAAAAATTAAGCTAAACGCTAAACGAGAAGAATCCCTTAAAATACCAACACCCTTAAAGCGTAAGGATGGGTCACTTTGGATTGCCTCCACTGATAATGGAGTAATTATCGCCAATGAATTTACTTTACAAACAGAATATTTTGATACCACCAGAGGCTTAATAGATGACCAAGTTTGGGAAATAGAAGAAGACTCAAAGGGTGAACTATGGCTTGGAACCGCTGCGGGTATAAATATTATTGACTTAAATAAAAATACTATAAAAACCCTAAGTTTTGAGCAATTACATAGTGCACCCAATACAATCAATTTTATCAAAGAAATATCACCGGACATGTATTATTTAAGCACAAGGCCCGGCTTTTCTATTCTTGATAAAAAGAAAAATAAACTTTCCGTCTATGCCAATTCTTCCAACATTTTTGCTGCAGGAATTTCTATTATAAATGAAGGTACAATTGCGAACTACTCTAGATCAGGACTGTACATATTTAATATTGAAAACAACACCGTTAAAAAAGCAGTCTCTAAAAATGGCCAGGAAATTTTAAAGGCAGGAAGCGGATCCGTCATAGCTTATGACAAAGAAATTATTTGGATACCTACTACAAACGGACTAGCCAAAGTAAATTTAAAAACGAACTCTGTTAGTTATCTTAGTAAAGAGCAAGGTCTTAGCCATGAAAATGTATCTTCAGTAAAACTTTCTAATGAAGGTGAATTATGGATAGCAACCTTAAACGGTATAGACATACTTAATTTAGAACAAAATACGCTTACTACTATTGAAAGTGAAAATGGATTATACCCACTAGATTTTTACGACCTAGTTGAAAGAGGGAACTTTATGTATGCGGCTAGTGGTAATGGTTTAATTGCCATGGAAAAAGCCACTGCAAAAACAACAGATAAAGGCTTCTACAATTTTAATGGTGGACTCGGTTTTAAATCGAATGATTATTTACAAAATTCACCTAAATTTTTAAAAAACGGCCAGTTTTGGTCAGGTGTTACGAATGATTCCAATGAGTGGAAACTACTTGTTCTTAATTCAGAACCACAACAAGATAGTACTACTGGAACAGTGAAAATTAACAACATTTTCGTCATGGATGAAAACCCGGGGTTCGGGTTCAACCAAAAGAAAGATTCTACAAAGGTGCAAACTTCAACCTATGCCAATACCAATGGTATAACTTGGGAGTCGGTAAAACATCCTTACAACCTACCTCAAGGCCTTATTCTACCCTATGACCAGAACAGTATTAGTTTTAGTTATGGAAGTAATGATATATTCAACAGGGATCAATTAAACTATCGTTTTATTCTAGATGGTGAAGATGAAGATTGGAGCTATGCTGCAAATGCTACCAAGACCAAAAACTATTATAACTTAAAACCAGGAGATTACACTTTTAAAGTAGCTGATAGAAGTGGGAATAGCGACTGGTCCGTACCAGATACACTTTCATTTAAAATAAATCCGCCATGGTGGCAAACTTGGTGGGCATACTTGCTCTTCGGTTTAATTGCAGCTAGTATTTTAAGGGCATATATTGTTTTTAGAGCCAGAAAATTAACTAAAGAGAATAGAATCTTAGAAGAACGTGTTTCTCATAGAACGGTTCAGCTTAAGACTAAAATAGAGGAATTAAAGTCTACACAATCAAAGCTTATACAATCCGAGAAAATGGCAAGTTTGGGTGAACTCACCGCTGGTATTGCCCATGAAATTCAAAATCCGCTAAACTTTGTTAACAACTTCTCTGAAGTAAATAAAGAACTTCTTGATGAACTGGAAGAAGAAATAGATAACGGTAATTATGATGAAGTAAAAGCTTTGGCTAAAGATGTAGCCGCCAATGAGGACAAAATAATATTTCATGGCAAACGTGCCGATGGTATCGTGAAAGGAATGCTACAGCATAGCCGTAGCAGCACCGGTCAAAAAGAAATGACCGATATCAATACTTTATCTGATGAGTACCTACGCCTAGCCTACCATGGTTTACGTGCAAAGGACAAAAGCTTCAATGCCACGTTAAATACCGACTTTGATGATGCTATCGGTAAAATAAACATTGTTGGCCAGGATATTGGGAGGGTTATTTTAAATCTTATTACCAATGCCTTTTATGTGGTAAAAAAGAAAAAAGAAGAAAACCCAAATGGTTACGAACCTACCGTTTCGGTAACTACAGAAAAACAGGGCAATAAGGTGCTCATTAAAGTATCTGATAATGGTAATGGAGTGCCTAAAGAGGTATTGGATAAAATATTTCAACCCTTTTTCACTACCAAACCTTCAGGTGAAGGCACCGGATTAGGACTATCACTAAGCTATGATATTGTAAAGGTACATGGTGGCGAATTAACGGTAGAAACAAAACAAGGTGAAGGCACCACCTTCACCATCTCATTACCAATGAATTAAATAGCAAAATGTTCCCTCATTATAATATGTACAAACACAAAAAAAACAGATTATGAAGATATTAGTTGTAGATGACGAACAAGATGTAAAAGTGCTTTTTCAACAGCGTTTTAGAAAAGAAATAAGAAAAGAGGAACTAGAATTTGTTTTTGCATTCTCTGGAGAAGATGCACTCAAAATTATGAAAACAATGCAGCATGAAGCGGTATTGATTTTATCAGATATCAATATGCCTGGCATGAGCGGCTTAGAGTTATTGGATAACATCAAAAAAAATTATGTGAAACCACCACCAATGGTTATGATGATAACCGCTTATGGAGATGATGAAAATAGAACAATGGCAAAAAATCTAGGTGCGGACGACTTTCTAACCAAACCTTTAGATTTTTCAGTTCTTAAAGACAAGCTGATAACCTTAACTTAAGACTATGGCAAAAATAATGGTAGTAGATGATGAGACGGACTTAGAGATACTCATCAAACAGAAATTTAGAAAACAGATACGGCAGAACGAATACGAGTTTGTATTTGCTATAAACGGTAGAGATGCGCTAGAGAAACTTGGGGAAAATCCTGGTATAGATATTGTTTTGAGCGATATTAACATGCCAGAGATGGACGGTCTTACCCTACTCTCGGAATTGCATGAATCTAGCCCTTTAATTAAATCGGTTATTGTTTCCGCCTATGGTGACATGGAAAATATTCGTGTAGCCATGAACCGAGGTGCCTTTGATTTTATCACTAAACCCATAAACTTTGAAGACTTAACGATTACGATGGAAAAGACTTTAAAGCATGCCATGGAAATTAGAAAAACACTGCAGGCCATTAAAGAAAACAATATTCTAAAAATGTATGTTGATGAAAACGTACTCAATTTTATGGGTGGCCAAGAGTATGAGTCTAAAATAATGGCAAACGAGAATATTGAAGGTACCATAATGTTTGTAGACGTATGCGGATTCACAAAAATTAGTGAAACCACTAGTCCTGACATTGTTGTTTCAATGCTAAATACCTATTTCGATACCATGGTCAAAGAAATAATGGAGCAAGATGGTATTATAGACAAATTTATAGGTGATGCCGTCATGGCCGTTTTTAGAGGAGAATATCATTTAGACCGTGCCATTGATGCTGCACTGGCCATTAGAAATCAAGTGAACAGCTTACCCAAAGAGGAAGGCAAAGAAACATACCAGCCAAAAGTTTCTATAGGTATTAAAAGTGGTGAAATGATTTCCGGAAATATTGGTTCCGCTACCCTTAAGCGTCTAGATTACACTGTTATAGGAGACTCGGTAAATACTGCCGCTAGATTGCAAGATGCCGCTAAAGAAAATCAAATTATCATCTGTGAAAGTTGTTACGAACAGGTAAAAGAGGCTTTTAAATGTGAGAACCTAGGTAGTATTAACATGAAGAACAAAGCAAAACCTCTTACGGTGTACAATGTGATAGAATAGCCATTGAAACTAAATTTAAAGCCATGACCAAACCGATTGACAATAAAAACCAGAATTCCAATAAAACCAAACAAGAGCATAACCCATTGTCCGCTTTTGAGAAAGGTCTTTTAGATGAATTAAAATCCAAGGGACATGCAGAAGAATTAGTAGATCATTATTGGGGCACCATTAATTATGTATCTGGACTCATAAAGGCTTCGGAATTGAAGGCGGGACTTATACTCTCTTTCTATGGTATTATTCTCAATTTCATCTACCAAAGTGCTGCTCCCGTAATGCATTCCGTGTCAAATGCCATTTTGTTCTATATACTAATTGGACTGTGGTTTGTAGCTACCGTAGTTTCCATTTTTTATAGTGTACGCTGCTTTATTCCAAAACTTGAAGGGAACTATAGTGATAATGTGTTTTATTTTGGAGATGTCATTACCAAGTTTGGCACTATTAAAGAATTTTCACAGAAGTTTTATGATGTAAGTATTAATGAAAAAGAAGTTTTTGAGCAACTGGGGGAACAGATTTACATCAATTCAAAAATATCTGCGTGGAAGTTTAGAAACGTTCAACGATCTATATTCTTTTTAGCTATTAGCCTTGTGCTACTGCTATTAACAGCAGTTTATTATGGAGTGTTAAGAATTATGTGACCATAAGCACACACCGCTATAACACTTAAATGTATTATTTAAAACTAACATCAAATAACCCATATAATGAATACTATGAAACCTTTACTACTACTTATAACTTTATGCTTGACCACTCTGGTTTTTGCTCAGACAGATTCAGAAAAAGCAGAGATGACCGTTGATAAAAATGAAATTGAGGGACATATATATTTTTTGGCCGATGATGCCCTAAAAGGTCGTGCTACTGGATCTCCAGAATTAAAAATAGCGGCATCCTATCTAGCTAATACTTTACGCGGGTATGGCATAAAACCGCATTCTGCCATAAATTCTTACTATCAGAAATTTAATTTAATACAAACCACTGCAACCAAAGTACTTAAGGTTTCTATAAATGGGGAAAACTATCCACACACCATTGCAGTGGAAGCAAAAGGGAGTGATCTTTCCGGAGAAGCAATCTATCTTAATTTTGGAATTGAAGAAGATTACAAAGGAAAAGATGTCAACGGAAAACTTATTATAGTAAAAGGTGGAACTTCAGAAGCTTCAGATGCTAGAGCAGTTTATAATGCACATAAAGAAAAACAGGAATTAGCAATCAAAAATGGGGCAATAGGGTTACTTGAGATGACTTTACTTGAAGAAGATTGGTGGACCAGGGTTTCTCATTTCATGGAAGAAGGTGTTAAGATACCTGATACTAAAGATGAACAAATGCCAAAACCAGATTTTATTCATCTTTGGGTAAATTCCTCAGCTAATAAACTTGCTACATTCAATAATGCTAAGCTAGCATATGCAATAGAAACTGACGGAATAAAAGAAGAAACACTAGAAACACAAAATGTAATAGGTGTTCTAGAAGGTACCGATCCAAAATTAAAAGAAGAATTCATTATGTATTCTGCACATTATGACCATGTGGGTATTGGTAAACCTGATGCTGTAGGTGATAGTATTTATAATGGTGCACGGGATAATGCCATAGGCACTACTGCTGTTTTAAGTATGGCAGAGAATATTGGAAAGTTTCCTACAAAACGGTCAGCTATATTCATTTTTTTTACCGGAGAGGAAAAAGGTTTATTAGGTAGTCAATATTATGTTGAGCACCCTATATTTCCACTCAAACAAATAGTATATGGTTTCAATACCGATGGTGGAGGGTATAACAATACAAAATTGGCTACCGTAATTGGATTAAATAGAACAACAGCACAAAAACATATTGTTTCAGGTGCCGCAACTTTTGGTTTAAAAGCCATTGATGACCCTGCTCCTGAACAAGGACTATTTGATCGTAGCGATAATGTAAGCTTTGCCAGTAAGGGTGTACCCGCTCCTACTTATTCAACTGGTTTTGATGCCTTTGATGATGAAATTAACAAATATTACCACCAACCTAGTGATGAGGCAGATAGTTTGGATTATGATTATCTATTGAAATTTTACCAAGGCTATGTGCTCTCAGGTAGGCTGATAGCCAATGACCCTGAAACTCCTTTTTGGGTGAAAGATGATAAATATGAAGCTGCAGGTAATGTGTTGTATGGTAAGGTTCCTGAAGCTCCAATTAAAAATTGACCCCCCTCTAAAATAAATCAATTTGACGCCAAGAAATCAGAACAATTGACCAATGATTAATTTCTTTAGAAAAATCCGCAGAAACCTGCTCGAAGAAGGCAAAGTCTCCAAGTACTTAAAATACGCCATCGGTGAAATTATTCTCGTTGTTGTTGGAATATTAATTGCATTACAGATTAATAATTGGAATGAGTATCGTAAAAGCAGAAAAGTAGAATTGAATTACCTCAAGAACATTCAAGAAGATATACTATCGGATTCTTTATATTTTGAAAGAAGTTGGTTTAAAAGAGGTGATAAAAAAATACAAGGCTTAAATAAAGCTAAAAATTATTATCTGAACGGTATTATACCAACCGATACCATCACATTTATAAATGATGTAGCTTATGGTGGTATTTATGGCATCGGCAGGCTTACCCCCAATAACAGAACTTATAATGAGTTGTCAAGTACAGGTAATATTAGCCTAATATCAGACCAAGACATTCGTGATGAGATTGTTGCGTACTATTTAAATTTAGAATTCTTATATGAATATGGGGCCGATTCACGGAGTGATTATCCTCATTTTATGAACTCATATAAAGTATTTAACCCTAAATTTCCAGATTCAGTAAGTCCCGCCGAAATCCCCATTCTTTTAAAAATGATGCGTAAGGATAAATTTTACCAACTCACTAATTCAGAATTAACCTATGCCTATTCCATTCTAAATAGGCTTGAGTATGTCAAAAAAGATGCTGCACTCTTATATCACAGAATAGATAATTATTTAGAGCATCATGAAAAGTAAGATTCAAGCTAGTTTTTAATTACCCAATATTTACCACTCTAAGGTGAAGAAAATGATTGCGCACAGTGTTTACTTCTATTATCATTTCACATACAAGAAAAAATTCAGCAGACTCAAAGAACCCACCCCTAGCCCCTCCAAGGAGGGGAATGTTTAATTGCTTTACTCCAACCAATTCATAGAATGATACGCGTAAATTAACATTTAAAAACGCTAAATACTCACAAATATCACGTATTCCTCCCCTCCCGGGAGGGGATTTAGGGGTGGGCAATACGAATGGTGAATCAACCTGCTAGAGCTCTTAAAAATCTACAAACCTTTATAAGCCTTCAACACATTCTCAATCTTAGCCTCTGTCCCTTCATTTATGTTTTGATGTTCTGGATGCTCTAACAACCACTTTACGGTCCTCTTTATCCCTTCCGAAAACGGAATTGTAGCTTTAAAACCCGGTACAAAAGTTTTTATCTTGGTATTATCGAACAAGACACTTTCTGCTTTGTCCGCTAAAAGTGTACCCGTAAATGACGGCTCTACTTTACAAATAAAGTCCGACGCTATATGAACTACTTTTGCTTCCTTCCCTAAGGCATCAGCCAAAATCTTATAAATCATATTCCAGGTCAGCACCTCATCTGAAGTTATATGAAAAGCATGCCCTATTGCCGTCTGTAATCCTAATAAACCTACAAATCCTTTTGCAAAATCATCTGAATGTGTCACTGTCCAAAGTGAGGTTCCGTCTCCATGTACAATTATTTCTTTGCCATCCAATATTCGCTGTGCGGTATTGAACTTATCAAATCCACCAACGGCTATAGGTATTACCGTATCATACGTTAAGGATGGTCTTACTATGGTAATAGGAAATCCTTCCTCACGATATGCTTTCTGTAACCTGTCCTCACATTGAATTTTACCTTGAGAATAATCCCATAGATTATTATGTAACGGAGTAGACTCCGTAATTACAGGATAGCTCAATGGCGTTTGATAACAAGATGCAGAACTTATAAAAATGTATTGCTTGGTCTTTCCTTTAAACAATTCAATATCGCGCTCAATATCATCAGGTGTAAACGCTATCCAGTTCACCACAACATCCCACTCATGTTTTTTCAGCTCTTCAAGTTCATCTGGTTTGTTGATATCACCAATGATGCTGTGCGCGCCCTTAATATCAACTTTGGCTTTGCCCCTATTTAATAGGTACAAATCCATTCCTTTGGCAACTGCCAATCTACTACTTGGTGTACTTATATTCCCTGTTCCTCCTATAAATAATACTTTCATTTCTATATTTTTAATTCTTGATGATTCCATGAAACTGAACGGTCTAAACATCTCTATAAAATGTTAATCCGTTTTTAAATGGATCGTAAAAAGCAAACTCCCGTGTTCCCCATGCGGTTTCCCTTAGCAATGTATGTGCATTAAAAACATCTACGTTTGAATACTCGTTGTACAAAGCTTCTATGTTTTGAGATACAATGCGCAACATAGGTCTATCTATATCTACCTCCCACATTTTTTTATTGTGCCATTGCAAATGGATCTCAATATCGTCCCTTAAGATACCCGCATATTTTGGGTTTTTGGCATCATCTGCGAAGGCAATCTTAAACCCCAAACGGTTAACATAAAAATCTAACGCCTCAACAACATCCCAAACCGGAAGCACAGGGTGAATTTGATGTAAATAGCCTTTTTCTTCCATACCGTGAAAATACAAAAAGGATTAAAGGTTTGAATGTTAATACTTCCTCAAATCTTAATGTAATGCGTTCAATTTTTTTAGTAATTCGCTATCTTCAAGGCATCATTTCAAACCAAACTCAACACTATGAAAATTATTACAAAAACACTCTTTCTCCTATTATTTTCAATAACGGTAACTGCACAAGTTTCTTCAAATCTTGAGCTTACCGATATATTTAATATGGAGTATGTATCTGATCCTCAGATATCGCCAGATGGTAGTAAAATAATCTACGTTAGAAACTTCAAGGATATTATGACCGACAAGAATTTATCTAATCTTTGGATCATAAATTACGACGGTTCACAAAATAGACCTTTGACAACTGGCAACCAAAACGACTACTACCCACGTTGGTCTCATGACGGTAAAAAAATCATTTTTAAATCGAACAAAGAGGATTCCAAAATGAAATTATACCTCATGTGGATGGATACCAAAGAAATTGCTCCATTAACGAATACTCCTAAAAGTCCCGGTGCCGTAAGCTGGTCTCATGATGATCGTTATTTAGCTTTTACCATGTTTGTGCCAGAGGCTGAAAAATCTATCGTGAAAATGCCTACGAAGCCTGAAGGCGCCAAATGGAATACCCCACCAACATATATTGATAAATTGAACTATAGGGGTGACGGTCAGGGATATATTAAAGGCGGAAATACTCAACTTTTCACCTTATCTATTGATGGCGGTACGCCAAAGCAATTAACTACTACAACATTTGACCATGGTGCTCCCGTATGGGCCAAAAATGACAAAGCGTTATACTTCTCCGCAAATTTTAATCCAGATGAGGCTTTTGAACCTGCCAATAGCGAAGTCTATAAATTAGACTTATCAACAGCAGAGGTAACTCCACTGACTTCTAGATATGGACCGGACAATTCACCTACAGTTTCTCCAGATGGCAATTTAATAGCTTACACCGGTAAAGATGATAAATTACAGGGGTATGAAATTACCAATCTTTATGTGATGAATACCGATGGAAGCAACCCTAGGTTAATTTCCGGTGATTTTGATAGGGATATTGCCAATGTGCAGTGGTCAAATGATGGCAAAGGTCTTTATTTTCAATATGATACGGAAGGAGCTACCAAAATAGGCCATATTACTTTGAATGGTAAAGTAACCACTCTTGTTGAAGGACTTGGTGGTTTGTCATTGGGAAGACCCTATAACGCGGGTGATTTTACCGTTTCTAACAACTCTAAATTTGCCTATACGTTAGGTAATACCGAACACCCTTCTGATTTAGGTGCTGCCGACAAAAAAGGTTCTAAACGATTGACTTTTGTAAACGACGATCTTTTCTCTTTTCGTGATTTAGGTAAGACCGAAGAAATTTGGTGGGAATCTTCATATGACCAGAAAAAAATACAAGGTTGGGTGGTTACTCCGCCAAATTTTGACCCAAGTAAAAAATATCCGTTTATTCTTGAAATTCATGGCGGACCGTTTACTAGCTACGGCTCAGTTTACAGTGCCGAGATACAGGCTTATGCTGCAGCTGGTTATGTTGTGCTGTACAGTAACCCAAGGGGAAGTACTAGCTATGGAGCGGAATTTGGTAACTTAATTCACCACGACTACCCTAATCACGATTATGAAGATTTAATGAGCGGTGTAGATGCCGTCATTGAAAAAGGATTTATAGATACCAATAATCTATTTGTTACCGGTGGTAGTGGCGGCGGAGTACTTACTGCATGGATAGTGGGTAAAACTGACCGATTTAAAGCTGCCGTGGTTGCCAAACCAGTAATAAACTGGACAAGTTTCGTGCTCTATGCAGATGGTGCTGCTTTCTTTTCTAAATATTGGTTCGGCAAAAAACCTTGGGAAGATCCGGAAAACTATTTTAGACGTTCTCCGTTAATGTATGTTGCCAATGTTACTACGCCAACTATGCTGCTAACGGGTGAAGAAGATTATAGAACGCCTATTGCAGAATCTGAACAATTCTATACTGCCCTTAAATTAGAAGGTGTTGAAACGGCTATGGTGCGTATTCCCGGAGCAGGACATGGCATTGCTAACAGACCTAGTAATTTAGTAGCCAAAATTGCCAGTGTACTAGCTTGGTTTGAAAAATACAAGGATGCGGAATAGTATAGAATATATAAGTTTTGTTCTGGCATTATGCATGTCGATATCAAGCCTTTGTGGTCAAGAAATTAATATACTTACCTATAATATAAAGTACGACAATGTTAATGATACAGTAAACAATTGGAACGATCGCAAAGCTGCCATGGTTGATCTTTTACAATATTATGACCCTGGTGTCATTGGCATGCAAGAAGTTCTGCATCATCAGCTAACGTTTTTAGATGAACAGCTTTCCAATTACCATTATATAGGTGTTGGTCGTGATGACGGAAAAGAAAAAGGCGAATACTCCCCTATTCTGTTCAACACCAAATTATATAAACTATTAAAAAGTGAAACATTTTGGTTGTCCGATACACCAAGTAAAATATCTGTAGGATGGGATGCCGCAATGGAACGTATTTGCACCTACGGATTATTTGAAGATTTAAATACGGGAAAGCAATTTTTGGTCTTCAATACGCATTTTGACCATGTAGGTACAGTTGCTCGTGAAAACTCGGCAAAACTCATTGTATCCAAGATAAGGGAGGTTAATCGTGATCATCTTCCGGTGGTGCTTATGGGCGACTTGAATTTGAATCCCACGGAAAAACCGATTCAATTTTTACAAAATGCCTTGGCTGATGGAAAATCAATCGCTCAAAAACCTTTTTACGGACCAACGGGAACTTTTAGCGGTTTTGACCATTCGCGTATTTTAACTAATCGTATCGATTACATATTCGTAGAAAACTTTGAAGTTTTAGAGTACCTACATATTGATGATAGAATGGAAAACAATAAACATATCTCTGACCACCTACCGGTCTTTACAAAGCTTTTAATGAGCAAATAAGTACTTCTTTCATTTTAGTTATTACGAAGCCTCTTCTTCTTAAAATCAAGAGGCTTTGTATTTCAATATAAAAGCATTTCCACTAAAGTTCAGATACCAGACTCTTATAAACAAACCCCTTATCCCCGCTTAAAAGTTCTATGTGTGCCCAATCTTTTGTATACCCTAATAATGACAAGGTGTCATTCCGTTTTACTTCTCCTAACTTTATGCCCACAACCTCTGGGGCATTTCTATAATTGGCAATTGCTGCTGATACTTTTATAAATTTAGATGTGCTCAATACCCTTTTTATATCAGGTCTTTCTGTCTTCTTTACAAACGGAAGCGGATCAATAGCCCCTTGACCGGATTTATAAATTCCAAAATGTAAATGTGGTGCAGTAGTACGGGCATTTCCCGTATTTCCTACCAGACCCAAAGTATCACCTATAGCTACTCTATTACCGGTTGATACCGATATACTATCTAAATGAGCGTAATAAAGCGATTTACCAAAGAGTCCCGCTCTTAACCAAACCTGTTTACCACCTAATCCTTTTTCGCCAGTAGCGCTTACCATACCATCAACCGCCGCAACTACCGGTGTTCCCCTTTCTGCAAAAATATCAATACCTTCATGACTACGTGCTCCACCCCCTCTAACCGCGCCCCAAAAACTTTGAATGGCTTTATTGTCCTTTCCGAGCACGGGAAAACCAAAACTAGGCGATGTATATAGTTGAAAGGAAAACATTCCTTGTGAGTTCAATTCCGGTTGAATGGTAATTTTATAAATTCCGGTTTCATCAATAGGCACTTTCGCATGATGTTCTCCCAACTTATTATGAAATTCATCCGTTAAACTACTGTCTGGGTTAACCTTTATGAGATTTATAAAACTTCGTATTCCCAATACATTGTTCTCAACCTCAACATTTAATACCTCACCTTCATTCAAGTACATATTATAACTATAAACTGTAATGCGATCTTTAAAATATTGACCTTGCTCGGCATAAGGAAGGCGTATTTGAAGACTATCGGCTTTTGCCAATTTATACGCCTGTTGCCAGGTATTAAAACGCAACGAATCTAAATTTTCAAATTCTCGTGCATAAAGCTCTCTTGCCGTTGGTTGTACAATGACATCGGTAACTTTTCTTATTTGCTTACAGCTATAAATCATTACCATAAACAGTAAAAAAATACATGCTTTGATTTTTGAACTTAAACTCATTTATTCTATGTATAGCTATTATTACAAATGAAAAATCGGACCGTATCAGGGTCCGATTTGCATTTCATTTCATTCAATTACTTCTTTAAAAAAGAAATCAAAATTTCATTCAATTCGTCAGGGTGTGTCACGTTTAGCCCGTGTGGAGCACCTTCAATTACTTCAAGAGTGCTATATTTTATGCCATCATGTGCTTGTTTTGCGGAAGTTTCTATAGGTACTGTTGCATCGGCATCACCATGTACAATTAATGTAGGTACGGTAACATTTTCAAGCTCTGGTCTAAAATCTGTATGCATCCATGCCAACGCAGCCTGTATAGTAGCTCTGGGAGAAGCAAAAGAGGCAATGGTAAAATCATAGTCTAACTGCGCCTGACTGATTTTCTCTCCTTTATTTTCTTCAAAATTGTAGAAACCTTTACTGAACTCCTTTAAAAAACCCACCCTATCTTTTTGAAGAGCATCAATAATACCTTCCAAGGCATCTTCCGGCACTCCTGAAGGATTATCCGGTTTTTGTTTTACTAATGGTATAATAGAACTGATCAATGCTGCTTTTGCTATTCTACTAGGACCATAATCCGTTAAATAGCGTACAACTTCACCACCTCCCATTGAAAAACCAACAATAATGGCATCCTTTAGTTCCAGCTCTTCAATAATAGCGTTTAAGTCACTTGCCAATGAAGAATAGTCATAGGCATCCCATGGAGATGAAGAAGTACCAAAACCTCTACGATCATAAGAAATACACCTAAAACCTTCTTCTACTATTTTCCAAACCTGTTGTTCCCATGATTTTCTGCTCAACGGCCAACCATGAATTAATATTACCGGTTGTCCGCTACCGTAATCTTCATAAAATATATCTACTTGTTCTTTTGCTTTTGTATTTGTTATAAAGGGCATATATGTCTATTTTAAATTCACTTCTAAGATATTTAAGATTAACGAATTTACTTAGCGTTAAAGGTGAAATTATTGGTTCAAAAAACGGATATTTATAACCATCTTTTGAATTCAATATATTTAAGACCATATGTTTATACCAGAACACTATCAGAACACGGACATCAAAGAAATACATGATTTCTTAAAAAATAACAGTTTTGGTATTTTAATCAATACTATTGAAGGTAAACCTTGGGGAACCCATATTCCTTTAGAACTATGTAAAAATGAAATGGGTAATGACATTTTGGTGGGACATATTGCCAAAGCCAATTTACAAAGCAAGAACCTTAATAACGGGGATCAGGTGTTATGTATTTTTAATGGACCGCATAGCTATATTTCTTCATCTTGGTACCAGCAAGAAGAAGTACCAACATGGAACTATATTGCAGTACATGTTTATGGTACCGTAAAAATTCAGACATCCGATGAATTATTGACCTCTCTACATGCTCTAGTAGATAAATATGAGCAACAATCTGAATATCCTGTTTCACTGAACAACATGTCTAAAAAAACAATGAGACAGGTAACTGGCATCATTGGTTTTGAAATTGAAATCAATGATATACAGGCTGTAAACAAACTATCTCAAGGAAGAAGCCATGACCACCCAAAAATTATCTCTGAGTTAGAAAAACAAGGTGCATCTGAAAAAGCGGTTGCAGAAGAAATGAAAAAAAGATTGCATGAATAAGTTAGTGTTCAAGCTAACATTTAAACCTTTAGAGTTGCCATCCTTTGTGCCTATCAACTAATTTTAACTTGAATTTGAACACCCTTAAAATATCTTATGATGCGTGAAGAAGTAACAATTTTTGATTTCAATAAAACCAGCAACCGAAAACAATGGGATTTGGTCAATGATGAAGTTATGGGTGGTATTTCCATGGGGCTTCTTCAAATTGATGATGATGGAAACGGTGTTTTCAGTGGTCATGTTTCATTGGAAAACAATGGCGGATTTTGCCTAATTAAGCATGATATAAATCGCATATCGGTTGAAAAATTTTCATCATTCGTTATCAAATTAAAGGGTGATGGTAAAAAATATGCCTTTAGATGTAAATCTGGCGAACATCAACGCCATACTTATAGCTATAGTTTTAAGACTACCAAAGATTGGCAAACGATCCAAATACCTTTTAAAGAAATGGAAGCTGTATTTAGGGGCGATAACTTAGAACTGCCAAATTACCATGGGGATTTTCTGGCTCAAATTGCCTTTATAATAAAAAACGGAGTAGCCGAAGACTTCACCTTAAAAATTGATAGTATTAAAATAGTTTAGGCAAGCAAATAAAATAATAAATTTTGAACTAATTCCCGTTGATTTTAGTCATTTTTATTTTACTAATTTTTAGGTAAGTTTAGATAATCAACCACCAACAATATGATTTATCAACTTACATCTTTAAAGAGATTGATAGTCCCTTTTAAAGTAGATGCACTCTTACCAAATATCTTCATTTTGATTCCAAGGGTATTTACTGGCTATCTTCTCGCATTCGTATTTGCTATTAACAAATTTGGCACTCCCTGGACACCTAAATCAATGAACCTTCAATTATTTGAGGTATCAGATTGGTTTGTAGAATTAACCAAGGATTTTGGATTACCATTTTCTTTAATGCCAGAAGTTTTTGCTTGGTCTGCCGGCTTAACCGAAGCATTGGGCGGTATTTTACTGTTATTAGGTCTTAATACCAGAATTACAGCTTTTTTTATTACTACAACTATGTTCATTACCATTGCATTTAGACCGTGGGACCAATCTTGGAACATTATGCCCACTTTTATGTTTTTCTGCTTAGGTCTATTTTTTATGGGTTTTGGCTCTGGGAAATTTGGTTTAGACTACCTCATTACCAAACGCTAGATGGTCGATATTTTTATATCGGCATTGAATTACGACAATTGGGTGCTACAATAAAACAATTGGGTAATCTACTTTTTCTAAAAATAGAGGTTTATAGCACCTTTGAAGTAATCAATTAATCTTTAAAACCTTTAAAAATGAAAAAGTTACTATTCCCCATTTTCGTATTAGCCATGAGTTTAACCATGAATGCTCAAAATAGTGAAGGCATTACATTAACAGTAGTTATTGAAAATGTTTTAAACAGTGAAGGACATGTATTAAGCGGACTTCATAATGAAGACACCTTTATGAAAGCAGAAGGCATAAAAACAAGTAAAGACAAAGCGGAAGCTGGAGAATTGGTTTTGACGTTTGAAAATATTCAACCTGGTGATTATGCATTTTCTGTATTGCACGATAAAAACGACAATAACCGAATGGATTTTGCCACTAACGGAATGCCAACGGAAGATTATGCCATGAGCGGTAATTCAATGCCAATGGGCCCACCGACATTTGCAGATTCTAAATTTACGGTTTCCACGGAAGACCTTGAATTAAGGTTGCGTTTCTAACATAAAAATAGCTTACATATAGTTCTTGTAATAGGTCATGATAATGGTTTTTAGTAATTTTAAAGCTTTAAACTATACACATGACCATTACTCAATTACAATATGTTCTAGCGGTTGCAGAGCACAAGAATTTTACCTTAGCAGCAGAGAAAAGCTTTGTAACACAACCTACATTGAGTATGCAGGTACAAAAACTTGAAGATGAGCTAGATATACTATTATTTGATCGTAGCAAAAAACCGATAACCATTACTGAAGTGGGTAAAAAAATTGTAGATCAAGCAAAGAATATCGTAAATGAGGCTGCACGTATAAAAGATATTGTAGAGCAAGAAAAAGGATATATTGGCGGAGATTATGTTCTGGGAATTATCCCAACGATAATGCCTACTTTATTGCCTATGTTTCTTAAGAATTTTATTCAGAAATATCCCAAGGTAAATCTAATTATCAAAGAACAAAATACAGAAAGTCTTATTCAAAACATTGAAGATGGCCACATAGATGCTGCAATTGCAGCAACACCTTTAGAAGTAGATTTCATTACAGAAAGACCTTTATATTATGAGCCATTTGTTGGCTATGTTCCTATGGAACACCGCTTGGGCAAAAGCACTAAAATATCCCCGGATGATTTAGATATTGAAGATATACTGTTATTACAGGATGGTCATTGTTTTAGGGAAGGTGTCCTAAATTTGTGCAAAGCACCAAAAATCGGAGGAGAACACTTTAGCCTACAAAGCGGTAGTTTTGAAACACTTATTAACTTATCTAATGAAGGTTTAGGTATGACATTACTTCCCTATTTAAATACACTTGAGCTTGACAGTTCAAAGAAAAAGAATTTAAAATATTTTAGGGACCCATCACCGGCAAGGGAGGTAAGTCTAATATACCATAAAAAGGAACTTAAAGTTCAAATTACGGAAGCCTTAAGAGATGTTATTACTGGCATTGTTCGCGGTGCCATTGCATTTCAAGATGTAAAGATTATTAGTCCGCTCACTAAGTAAAGTACCTCAGGGCAAGTCCGTGAGGCACTCAAAGGAAACAAACTTATAAATTCGAGGTAAGCCTCGGGATATTATACCCTTTGGCGGTGCCAATAAATTTATTGTTTCTTAAATCTGTATAAACATCCTTCTATGCATATGCCAGGGTAAGAAGGTGATAGTGTTAAGCTAGTCTTGCTACTATTAAAATCTGCCTTAAAACCTAAAGTATCTTTTTCTCCTTCGGTAATGAAATACAAATAAAGTTCTGGCGCTATTATTTCATAACTACCTGTATTCAAAGTCTCCTTATCAAAGTTGGTTCTTTCATAATTACCGAATTCATCAAAAATATACCGATAACCCTCATCAACATCTTGCCATTCGGTAGCTCCACCAGGACTTACATAAGACTCCGTCAACAGCCACTCTCCCACTAAGCTAGTATCGTCTACTGGTGTATTGTCAAATTCCGTGTCATCATTTTGACATTGCATTAAAAAGAGCAAACTAATGGTAACAAATATTCTAGTAATCATCATACTTTTTTAAATAAGACTCACAAAACACCAATTGGTTGCTTAAAAAAAAGAGCCACTTTACGTGGCTCTTACTTATGCTTTTAAATAAACTAAACTTTGTTTTAACTCTGGTTTATCCGTTATGAAACTTTCTAACCAGATTTTCAATTCTTCTACCTCTTCAGGTAATAACGTCTTTAAGGCTTTCTTCAACTCCTTACAAAAAAGCAAGGTATCAAAACTAACCTTTTTAAGTACTGTTTTACTATACTCTAGCATAGACTTAGACATTTTGTTGTTAGATTAATAGGTTTTGTTGTTGTATAAAGGTAAACAGAAATACAGAATTAATATTGTATACAAAAAGTTAAAGTAATACTCTTCGTGTTAATTTTTTATGGGTATCATAAGGTTTCTATTTTGTACTTTCGAATTCATGAAAAACTTGGTTTTAATTATTGTACTTATTTTTCTTGTATCCTCTTGTGGTTCAAAAAAATCTCTCATTAAGAAAAATTTAGACCAACGTCTAACATCCGCTTTTTATGAAAATCAGTTCACAGGTGTTTTAGTAATTGATGCAAATTCTAAAGACACCATTTATAACCTTAATGATCATAAGTATTTTACCCCTGCCAGCAACACAAAAATTTTCACACTTTTTACCGCTATAAGAACACTCCCGGACCAAATACCTGCATTGCAATATATTGACCGTAACGACACCTTGTATTTTGAAGGCACAGGCGACCCATCATTCCTACATCCTTATCTAAAAGATTCTACCGCATTTAAATTTCTAAAAAGTAAAAGGAATTTAGTATTCGCAACAGATAATTTCATGGATACCAAATTTGGACCAGGTTGGGCATGGGACGATTATCAATATTATTATTCACCTGAGCGCAACGCTTTTCCACTGTATGGCAATGTGGTAATGATACACAAGAATACATCACTTTCGGTTTCGCCCACATACTTTAAGGATAGTATTTTACAAATTAGAAATACCAAAAACCGTAAGGAGACTTCGAACCTATTTTTTTACCCACCCAATTATGCTGACACTATAGAAATACCTTTTATTACAAACACCCTCAACACAAAGGCCATTTTAGAGCAAGCATTGAACAAGCCTATTTTGAACAGGTCTAAAATGTCCATTGGAACAAAACAAACTTTACCTGGAATTCAGGCAGATTCACTCTACATTAGAATGATGCATGAAAGTGATAATTTCATTGCAGAACAATTATTGGTTCTAGCTGCCTCTACATTAAAGGATACTTTGAATAGTGGTTTAGCTAGAGAATATATCCTAGAACATGAACTAAACCAATTAGCGCAAACTCCAAGATGGGTAGACGGCTCA
Organism: Maribacter sp. UBA3344; assembly: GCF_002362375.1. Taxonomy (NCBI): domain Bacteria; kingdom Pseudomonadati; phylum Bacteroidota; class Flavobacteriia; order Flavobacteriales; family Flavobacteriaceae; genus Maribacter; species Maribacter sp. UBA3344. The sequence goes on from NZ_DERI01000008.1 coordinate 387,263, forward strand.
GGTTTATCTCGCTACAACCTGTTTACCCCACAAAATATGGTGCACGTTTTAAACGAATTATTTGTTCTTGTACCCAAAGAGCGATTATATTCCATTTTTCCTGCCGGTGGCTTATCTGGAACCCTCAAGAATAGATTTAAAGGTGTAGACCAACCGTATATTTTTGCCAAATCGGGCAGTTTGAGCAACAATTACTGCTTAAGCGGCTATTTACTCACAAAATCTGGTAAAACGCTTATCTTCAGTTTTATGAATAACCATTATAAAAATGCTACCAGTGACGAAAGAACCCAACTTGAACTTATGCTACAAACACTTAGGGACAACTATTGATCATAAAACATCTGTTGATACATGTTTTGCATACTTCTCTTTAAGTAATTGGATTTTTGGCGTAATATGTGTTTTGCAAAATGGCTTTTCGGTATCTTTAAAATAGTAATTTTGAAATCGTTCTTCTGAGGCATTAAATGCCCCAAATGGAAATATCCCAGTAATAATCGGCTCTTTAAATTCCAATTGTAACGCTGACAATAGCTCTTTCAAAATAGCTTGTTCATTATTCATAAAATAATAAATACCAGACCTATACTTATGGCGCATTGAATGATTCTGAGTACTTCTATGAGTATCTAAATGAATGGCAACTAAATCTTTTAGCGCTATTAAATTAGGATAATAATACACAATTACAGCTTCTGAAAAATTTTCAGGATCTTCTTTAGGTGCTATAAAACCCTGTTCTACCTTATGTACACCTTTTAAAGCCATAAAAACGGCTTCTGTGCACCAATGGCAACCACCACCAAACCCTATTTTAAAGAGATTTTGCATACCTATTTGTCGATAAACCGTGCCTAAACTAACCCATTCAATTTTGCATATTGCAATAACATAACTGTCTTGGCATCCTTAATTTCCCCATTTGAAACCATGGTGATAGCTTCATCAAAATTCAATTCTAAGACTTCAATGTTTTCGGTTTCATCTTCTGCGCCACCACCATCACTTACCTTCATACTATCATCATATTCTCCCACAAAAAGAAACAGCTCTTCGGTAACTGAACCGGGCGACATGTAGGTTTGAAAAACTTTTTCCACATTATTGATCTTATATCCGGTTTCTTCCTCAGTTTCTTTTCGTACACAATCTGCAGGGTTATCGCCATCTAAAAGCCCGGCACAAACTTCGATCATCATTCCGTCTTTATTACCATTAACATAGGTAGGCATTCTAAATTGCCTTGTAAGAACCACAGTCTTTTTTTTAGAGTTATACAATAAAATAGCAGCACCATTACCCCTATCATAAGCCTCTCTTTCCTGGGTTTCCCAACTACCATCTGGCTTTTGGTAGTCATAGGTGTATTTATTTAAAATATACCAATTATCAGAAAGTATTTCTCTTTTTACATTCTTAATGCCTCCATTTTTCAAATCAATAGCCGTTTTAAATTGTGATTATAAAGATAAAGCAGTACGCTTTAAAACGTGAAGAAATAAACTAGGTCTTTCCAATACTTACATTAATAGCTTAGAAAAGGTTATTTAGCAAAAACTCTTGCTAATATGCCCTATGAACCAGTATCTTTTCATGACAATCCAAACAACCTTAGATTTTGAAGCATTTATACCTTTACGCCGTTCTATTACTTAGCTTAGCTTCTTCTTGCAATGAAGAAAAAAAAGATACTGAAACCAAAAACTTACCTAAGATTGCCATTGCCGGTTTGGGCATAGAAAGTAGCACCTTTTCACCTGCCCTTTCTACTGAGGAAGCCTTTCATGCTAAAGTAGGTGATTCGGTTTTCACCAGATATCCCTTTTTACAGCCAGATTCTATAAATAGAAAAAGAGCGCAATGGGTACCAACACTTGTGGGGAAATCGCTGCCAGGTGGAACGGTAACGCGAGAAGCCTACGAATCTTTGGTTGGCAAAAGTTTGAAAATGCTAGAAGAAAACAAACCATATGACGGACTCTTTTTTGACATACACGGCGCAATGAGCGTGGTTGGGTTAGATGATCCTGAAGGTGACCTTATAATGCGTATTCGTGAAGTAATAGGTGATGATGTACTTATTTCTACATCTATGGATTTGCACGGTAACGTATCTGAACGATTGGCAAAACATACCGATTTAATTACGTGCTACCGTATGGCACCGCATGAAGATGCTATTGAATCTAAAAGAAGAGCGGTTACTAATTTAATTGACCGACTTGAAAGTGGCAAAGGTAAACCCGCCTTTAAGGCTTGGGTACCTGTACCTATTTTATTACCCGGAGAAAAAACAAGTACGCGTATAGAGCCCGGTAAGAGTTTATACGCAAAAGTTCCTACCGTTGCCAATCAAGAAGGTGTTATTGATGCCGCCATATGGATCGGCTATGCCTGGGCAGATGAACCCCGTAACCACGCCGTTGTAATGGTGACCGGAGATGATAAGGAAAAAGTTGCCGAAGGAGCAGAAAAATTGGCACAAAATTTCTGGGATGTGCGTAACGAATTTGAATTTGTCGCACCTACTACCACGCTAGATGAAAGCTTAAAACTTGCTTTGACCAGTGAAAAGAAACCTTACATGATCAGTGATATGGGCGATAACCCTACTGCTGGCGGTGCAGGTGATGTCACTTGGACATTGAAAAAGCTTTTGGCCAGACCGGAATTTAAGTCTAAAAACGGAACCTCTCTTATTTATGCATCTATACCAGGACCTGAGTTTGTAGAAAAGGCGTTAGAAATAGGAATTGGTGGTAAAATTAAAGCTGAAGCTGGCGCTGCCGTCGATGATAGATTTGCAGGTCCCCTAACGTTAGAAGGTACCGTTACCGCTATTAAAGAAGGTGATGTAAACGCTGAGATAGAAGTAGTTGTTAAGGTTGGTAATATTGATGTCATCGTGACCAAAAAACGCAAACCCTACCATCTTTTAAGTGATTTTACCAATTTAGGCCTGGACCCTAAAAACACGGATATTGTAGTCGTAAAAATTGGCTACTTGGTTCCTGAACTTTATGATATGCGTGGCGATTGGACCATGGCACTTACTCCCGGCGGAGTGGACCAAGATTTAAATAGATTAGGTTATAAGAGAATTAAAAGACCTATGTTTCCATTGGATAGCACTATGGCACAGCCAGATTTAAAACCTAAGTGGATTCCGGCAGCAGATGCGAAATAATTACACGGTAATGGCCTTATTCAAATAACGCCTAAATGGTAGCATTTCTTTATAAGCTGCTATTAATTCATCATCAAACTTAGCTTTGTTGGTTTCCTTAGTATTAAACTCTTGGAATACGGCAAAGGTTTTGGTTTTGAGCAATTCTATATGTTTATGATCTTTGGCGAACCCCTTAGGTGCATTGGTCAGTTTAGCATCTTCATAGAGGTCACCAAAACGGGTTTTAAAGGATTTCTTATTTAATATTTTCACCAATTCTTCTCCATCATAATCAATGGCTTCACGAACACTACGCAATACTTTTGGCTCCGGTCTCCATAATCCTCCCGCAAAAATGCAACGGTCTATACCCAACTCAAAATAGAAATCGGCAGTTTTTGGTTTCTTGTCAAACCCCGCTCCTAAATGGTCTTTATAAATAGGTTTATTGGGATGAAACATAAGGTTATTATTGATACGATTTATTCCCTTTTTACCCGGAGTATCATAGTACTCGTCATCAATAGCCGATAGTCTACCATTCATACTATTTAACCAATCTATATATTCATCACGTACCTGTTTGTACCATTTACGATTGGCATCCATCCATTCCTTTGAATTGTTTTGCTGTAATTCTTTTAAGAAGTCTATCTGATTTTTAAAACTCATAAGTTCGTTGCTCGTTGCTCGTTGCTGGTTGTTGGTTGTTGGTTGTTGGAAAATTAAAATACAAACTCAAGCTTAAAAATCAAATTCAAGTTCAAGTTCAAGAGTCAAGTTCAAGAGTCAAGTTCAAATTCAAATTCAAATTCAAATTAACATACTTTGTACTTAATACTTTCTTCTACTGGTTTTTGGCTTTTGGCTATTACGCTTCGCGTTATTTAGTATTAAGTAATAAATATTTAGGTACTGAGATATTATATTAGCAATTGCTCTAGTAATTCTTATTACTTAATAGCTTCCATTTGGTAAGCTTAGCTTTGCTAAATAATATATCTTCTAACAAGTCTATTTTCTACACTCTATACTCTATACTCTATACTCTATTTTCACGCTTCTAACTTTAGACTTCGTACTTAATACTTTGTACCTTGTACCTTGTACCCTGTCCATAATTCTTAAAACCTAGTATCTCCACCAACAATATCCCCTAAAGTCCCAAGGATACTACCTTCTCCTTTATCTTTTCCTCCTCTTGGTATTGATGCCAAAACTCTTCCTGCTAAACGACTGAAAGGTAAGGACTGAATATAGACTGTGCCGGGTCCGCGAAGGGTTGCGAAGAATAAGCCTTCACCACCAAAAACCGTATTACGAATACCACCAACGAATTCTATATCATAGTCCACATCTTTTGTAAAGCCAACAATACATCCCGTATCTACTTTTAGTACCTCACCAGGACCAAGGGTTTTCTTTGCCAACGTACCACCTGCATGTATAAAGGACATTCCGTCTCCTTCAAGCTTTTGCATAATAAAACCTTCACCTCCAAAAAGTCCACGACCTAATCTCTTAGAAAATTCAATACCGACAGATACACCCTTTGCAGCGCATAAAAAGGCATCTTTCTGACAAATAAAGCGTCCGCCCATTTCAGAAAGGTCAATTGGCAAAATTTTACCAGGATATGGAGAGGCAAAACTTACCTGTTTTTTACCTTGACCAATATTTAAAAATGCCGTCATAAATAGACTTTCTCCCGTAAGCATACGTTTACCTGCCGAGAAAATTTTACCAAGAACACTATTGTCTTGATTGCTACCATCACCAAAAATGGTATTCATTTTAATATCGGTATCCATCATCATAAAGCTACCAGCTTCGGCTACAACTGCCTCTTGCGGATCTAGCTCTATTTCAACATATTGCATTTCTTCTCCAAAAATCTCGTAATCTATTTCGTGTGCGTTCATTTCTATATTGTTTTTGATTGATGCTTATTAGTTGATGAAAAGAAGATATTGTTACAATTTTAATTCAATTGGTTTTAATGGTAAGCGTTTTTACATCTTTTAAAATCATATAAATGCCTGCTGTAGAAATTAAATACAGCAATAGTATAATAACAAAAATTCTATCTGAAGAATCAAACATTTCAATTGTCGTAAACGTTATTACAAAATTATAAATACCATGAAGTAAAATATTAAGCCACAATACTTTTGTTAAATAATACAAATATGTATAGAGAAGCCCTGTAATAAAATAGGCAAATAAGCCTTCAAAATTCCAATGTACTAAAGCAAATAGGAAAGAAGAAACAACCAAACCGAAAGCTAGCCCATAATGCTCCTTTAATTTTATAAAGATAATTTTTCGGTATAAAATTTCTTCTATAATTGGAGCTGCAATTACTGCTCCAAATAAATAAACAATACTATGTATACCATATTGAGATGGGTTTGTAAAAGTAAAAAAACGAACTTTAGATTGTAACAACCCTTTTATAAAAGATACATCTAGAGCTGATTGGAAAATAACTATAAAAACTGCAAGAAGCATAACATAAAATACCAACTTCGGGTTTACCTTAATTAATGAAAAATTTAAATGAATTCCGAATTGTATTAACAAAAAAACTATACCAATTATCGTAACTATTGGTATTGTTATTAAAGAAATAATGTCCACTTCCTCATTGCTTAAACCGAGTTGCATTGTTAACCAAATTATCAAACCATGAAGTAGATGAATTAATACTAAAGCAAGGAGAATTAAAAGAAATGGTTTATGTTTTAGCTGCATAATAGTAAAGTTATATAAAACCAAATTCCCAATTTTATCGGTACTAATTAGTTGATTAAAGGAAAGTTTTGTTACAACTAAACCGAATTATTTTAAAAGAGATTTTAAAAATTCTTCGGTCTTTTGCGAGCCAATAAGGTATTTCTCACCATTGGTCAATGTTAGGGCGACTCCTTCTTTACCCTTAACATTCTAAACTGTACCGTACTTTTTAGTTTTTCTGATACCGTACCCTACAAAATCATAATTAACGATCTGTTGTTCTACTATTTCATTTAAATCAATGACTTTACTAAAAAATAATAGATGACGAATTTTTATATCCTTATCTGAAACCACTACTTTAAGTTTTGATAATGCCAAAAATAATATGGTAGCTATATAAACCAGGACGCAGATAAATTGAACAATAGATAACCTACCCGATATCCATGAAATGCTAATATTACCGGAAGCATTAGGAATTTGAGCTGTAAATAAACTTATAATAGTTATTACCTTACCTATTACAAATAATAGTATTGGAGCAAGTATGATCAACCACAACCACCATTGGGTAAACTTCTGAGTCTCTTGGAATCTTATTGCTCTTTTCATTGAAACTACTTTTTCTGTTTCAACCTTACCGTCCATTCAAAATCAAAAGTACTTACCACTACCCCGTCTTCATTAACACCAACAGATTTCATCCAAATGGTTTGTCCTTCTCCAGTTGCAATGGTCTTTTCCAAAGCTTCTTTTATCAAGTGTCCGTCCTCACAGGTAAACGTTATTTTACCAGTAGCTTTTTTAGAAAAATTAGCCTTATTATTAGCGACCAACATAGAAATCTTCTTTCCTGTTGCTTCAATTTGGTCTATCATCATTGCTCCGGTAGATAGTTCCGCAGCCATACCCTGTACTGCCCAAAACATAGAATTAAACGGATTCTGATTGATCCAACGGTGGGTAACGGTCACTACAGACCTATTTTTATCTATTTCTCTTAAACGTACTCCGCACCACCAAGCTGCAGGTAGTTTAAAAAATGAAAACATATTGAATTTACTAGCTGTTACCGCCATATTGTTTATTTATTTTGCTAAAAGTAGTATTTATTTAGACCATTCTAAAATGTTAAAATATTATTAAATATTAGTACTATGCGTTACATAGTACCTTTTTTTAGACATATATTTGCATAGGAAGTTAATAGGTAATCAAAGTAATTGGCTTTTACATAGTATTAAAATCAATCATCATCATCAACGAAGCAATCATGACAGAAACAGTAACAAAACACGAAAGAAACCTCTCTGCACTAATACATGCCAGTACGTTTTCTAAATTCTTTATTCCGTTCGGAAACTTCATCATTCCGCTCGTATTATGGACGGCTAATAAAAAAGAATATGAGTTTGTGGACCACAATGGCAAACAAGCATTGAACTTTCAAATTAGCATATTACTCTACTCTATTCTTGTAGGTATGGTAAGTATTCCGTTTTTCCTAGGTGGATTCTTACCTAATATTTTTGACTTTGACAATTTTGGCTTAGTGAACGTTCATAGCTTCAATAACATCAATTTTCATTTCGACTCAGATGATTTTTTTGGTCCATGGATGATACCCGTTGGGTTACTTGGACTGGCACAATCTGCCCTATTCATCATCAATATAGTATACACCATTCTTGCGACGATCAAGACCAATGAAGGCGAAGTTTTTGAATATCCGTTAAGTATTAAATTTATAAAATAAGTGAATCAGTCAATATATATCAGGGTATTCATCACACCCGTAGGAGTTTATTTATCAATCAATTAAAACCTGTTTAATCACAGTCAAAACAATCAATCGATCAACATGTTTATTCATCGAACAAAAAACGAACAGTTAACCTATGCAGACGACAGAAACAATGGAGCAATCCCCTCCAAAAGCGGGACTGCATAAAAAGCAAAAAGACATTATGAACGTAGAAAATACAAAAGCGCAAATGCGAAAAGGGGTTTTGGAGTACTGCATCCTGTCCATCTTGAATGGGGAAGACAAGTATGCTTCAGAAATCTTAAAAACGCTAAAAGATGCTAAAATGCTAGTAGTGGAAGGAACTATTTACCCACTACTGACCAGGTTAAAAAATGCAGGTCTTCTGAACTATCGTTGGGAAGAATCTACATCTGGACCGCCAAGAAAATATTATACACTTACCGAAACCGGTAAACTTTTCCTTAAGGAACTGGATACTACCTGGGACGAATTAAGAAAAGCAACCAACCTAGTAACCAACTCAAAAAACAGCTAATCATGAACAAAACAGTAAATATAAATTTAGCGAACATGCTCTTTCATATAGATGAAGAGGCATACAATATAATGCGTAGGTATTTAGAATCGGTAAAACGATCTTTTGCCAATACACCTGGTAGCGATGAGATCATTGCTGATATAGAAGCAAGAATTGCCGAGCTTTTTCATGATAAACTTGAAAACGAAAGACAAGTCATTACCAAAAAGGAGGTAGATGAAGTTATTGCCATTATGGGACAACCAGAAGATTATATGGTTGATGAGGATATCTTTGAAGACGAGCCTAGGGCTAAAACCACTTCATCTCAGAACAAGGTGAAAAAACTTTATAGAGACACCGAGAAAAAATATGTTGCCGGGGTTTCTGCCGGTTTAGCACACTATTTCAACATTGATCCATTATGGATCCGTCTACTATGGATTTTCTTGACCATTTTCACATGGGGCGGCTTTATCTTTATTTACGGTTTACTTTGGATTCTTATACCTGAAGCTAAAACTACGGCCCAAAAATTGGACATGAGCGGGGAAACTGTCAATATCAGCAATATTGAACGTAAAGTTAAAGAGGGTTTTGATGACGTTGCGGATCGTGTAAAAAGTGTTGACTATGAAAAAGTAGGCAATACCGTCAAAAAAGGAGGAAAAACAATCTTTGACACATTTGGAGATATTGTTATGTTTCTATTTAAGATCTTTGGCAAATTCATTGGTATACTTTTAGTAATTATTGGTGCAACCACCTTAATTGGTCTATTTGTGGGTATGTTCACTGTGGGTATACTAGACATAATTCATGTACCGGGCATTGACTTTTACAATGTGGTCAATTCTACCAACATGCCAATTTGGGTAGTTTCATTACTAGCATTTTTTGCCATTGGAATTCCGTTCTTTTTCTTAATGTATTTAGGGTTGAAAATTTTAGTGAACAACTTGAAGTCTATTGGAACGGTTGCCAAGTTTGCGCTATTAGGCTTATGGTTGATTTCAATTATACTACTGATCATTTTTGGTATAAGAGAAGCAGCTTCACACGCCTATACCGGTAGCACTTCTATTGAAGATGAGATTACGAACGTAATACCTACAGATACTTTGAACATTAGATTAGTATCTACTGACGAGTACGATTATGAAAAGGATATGCATATGGGAGATACCTTTATCTCTTACGATGAGGCCGGTAATAAAATATTGGTTTCAGATGATGTAAGGTTTAGAATTCGTAAATCCAAAGATTCGTTAGTTAGAGTTCAGATCAGAAAAGAAGCTGACGGTCCTTCCAATAGAGAAGCAAAGGATATCGCAAGTCAAATACTATACGAATATGAGGTAAGCGGAAATACCATCTCATTGAATGATTATTTGACCACGCAAGGTCCTAAGTTTAAAGACCAAGAAGTTCGTGTGAGTATATTTTTACCTGTAGGTACCATCTTAACTTATGAACAAACCAATTCTAGAAGCTGGATTACCACGGCAAATACAGATAGGGATACAGACGGCTTAGAGGGATACTTATGGAAAATGAACAATAACGGAGAACTGGAATGTCTTGATTGCCCTGAGTATATTGAAATGAACGATGACGAAGACCACAATGGCTCTAACCGTATAAATATCAACGAGAACGGCATTGACATCAACATTAACGATAACGGCGAAAAAGGCAAGATCATCATTAACGAAAATGGCATTAACATTGACGTAAACGATAATGGAGAATCGTTTAAAATGAAGTTAGACGAAAATGGCGTTAAAATAGATGCCAACGATAGTATCAATTAATTACGGTTCATATACCTAAATCTACAATTCAGTAACATATAGTGGTAGAAAAGGTAACAAACGATCATTTTTACATCATCAAATAACAATCATAAAAACAAACAATCATGACAACATTAGTAAGAATAACAGTAGCTTTTGTTTTAGCCCTTTTACTTTCATCTTGTGGCTTTGACATCAATTTTGGAACTGGAGAAGCCGGCAACGGGGTAGTAGTAGAAGAAACTAGGGAAATTACCGAAGAATTCACCGAAGTTTCTGCCTCAGAAGGTCTAGAAGTATTTATTTCACAAGGAAGCGATTTTGACATTGCGGTAGAAGCAGATGAAAATATCATAGACCTCATAGGTACCGATATCAAAAACGGTAAATTAAAAATTCACTGTGTTGAGAACATTGGTCGTGCCACCAAAAAGATTTTCGTAACCATGCCCAACGTCACAGGGCTATATGCTTCAAGTGGTGCACACTTAACTACCGAAAATAAAATTAAATCGGACAAGTTGGAGATAGATGCAAGTAGCGGTGCCATATTAAATGCCATGGTACAAGCTAACAATATGGATATAGACGCTAGTAGCGGTGCCAATATTTCACTTGAGGGCAATGCTAATGAAGTATATGTAGATGCCAGTAGCGGATCTAACGTTAGGGCAAATGATTTAGCAACCTCAAACGCCAATGCCGATGCCAGTAGTGGTGCCAATATTAGCATTGATGTAAAAGACAATTTAACTGCTGAAGCTTCTAGCGGTGGCAATATTTCTTATAAAGGAGACCCAACGGTTCAGAAGAATAAATCGGTTTCCGGCAGTGTTCACAAGTACTAAAAAATTCATCAATCAATTCAACATTGGAACCCACTGAAATATCAGTGGGTTTTCGTTTTTTAGTCCTATCCTTATCTGTATATTAGTACTATGCAAGTACATCTAAAAAAATACATTTTACCCTTAAGGCACACCTTTAGCATATCACGGGAATCTCATGATTTTCAAGATACTTTAATAGCTTCCTTATCCTTGAACGGTAAAACCGGTTACGGTGAAGCCACCGCTAACCCATATTATAAAATTACGGTTCTGAGCATGACCAATGAAATTAATGCCATAGCCTCAGAGATTGAAAATTTCAATTTTACCACACCTGAACTTTTCCACTCATTTTTGGTAGGTAAAGGCTTATCTAATTTTGCCATTTGTGCACTTGATCTGGCAGCTCATGATTTGTATGGAAAATTACAGGGAAAACCATTATATGAGTTATGGGGTACGAATAATAATCATTATCCTACCACAAATTATACTATTGGTATAGCTCCTATTGATGTAATGCTCGCCAAAATGCAAGAAGTGCCATGGCCTATCTATAAAATTAAATTGGGTACTAGTGATGATGTTGCCATTGTTCGTGAGTTACGCGAACATACAAATGCCGTTTTTAGAATTGATGCCAATTGTGCGTGGACGGCAGAGGAAACCATATATAATGCTCCTTTATTAAAAGATTTAGGAGTAGAATTTTTAGAACAACCCTTAAAAGCGGACGACTGGTCTGGCATGGAAGAGGTTATGCACCACAGTGTGCTACCGATAATTGCAGATGAAAGTTGCATTGTAGAAAACGACGTTGAAAAATGTGCACTGCATTTTAATGGTATAAATATTAAATTGACCAAATGTGGAGGCCTAACCCCTGCCCTACGTATGATCAGCAAAGCAAAAGAATTGGGTATTAAGGTAATGGTAGGCTGCATGACAGAATCTACCGTTGGTATTTCTGCAATAGCCCAACTAATTCCGCAATTGGATTATGTAGATATGGATGGCGCAATGTTGTTAAAAAGTGATATTGCCACTGGAGTTCAAATAACGGATGAAGGAAAAGTAATTTTTCCAAACTTAGCCGGTAGCGGTGTTCAACTTTTAGATTGATGCTTACTATTAATGAATTTCCAGGAAGGACGATAACCAAAGATGGTAAAGAACACCTCTATTTTGGAGGCACTTCTTATTTAGGACTTCAAACCAATGAAGAGTTTCAATCACTGTTCATTAATAACATCAAAAAATACGGCACATCCTATAGTGCATCACGAAAGTCTAATATTAAGATTTCTATTTTTGGTGAGATTGAAAGCTATCTTAGAGAGCTAACAGGCAGCGAGGCTTGTGTTACCATGTCTTCCGGTTATTTGGCCGGGCAATTGGTATGTGACTATTTCAGTAATATCAACTACAGTTTGTATTATGCACCAAACACCCACTCGGCACTCTTTAGAAATCAACAAAAAGTATTTAAAAACTGGCAAGAACTTGAAGGGGCTATTCATAAAAACATTGGCAAAACACCAGTCCTTTTTTTGGATAGTATTGATTTTCATGGCGACAATTTCCCTAACTACAACTTTCTTAAAAAACTACCGCTGAAAGATATCATTTTAGTAGTAGATGATTCTCATGGTATAGGAATTACAGGAGAGCAAGGTGGCGGAAGCTATCGTTTTTTACAAATGTTACAGCCAAAGGAACTATTAGTTTCTTGCTCTTTAGGTAAAGGTTTTGGCATACAAGCAGGTGCCATTTTTGGGAGTAACAAAACAATAGAAAATTTAAAAAACACCTCATTTTATGGAGGTGCCAGCCCTGCCACTCCAGCATCATTAGCTACTATAAAAGATGCCAATATATTAATATTGAACAAAAGGAAACAACTGGATCAACACATCCATTTGTTTCTAAAAACTATCGTTGATCCTTCGCTATTTGTATATGCAAAAGGGCACCCTACCTTTAATTTTCAAAATGAATTGCTCGCCCAATATTTACAAGAAAACAACATCATAGTTACAAATTTCAGGTATCCCACAGAAAACGACTCTTTAATGAGCCGTATAGTTTTAAGTGCTTCCCATACCCAAAAAGACATTATAAGTCTTTGCAATATTCTTAACACTTTCTCTACACAATCGTAGTATTCACTACAATTACTTAATTTTCAATATATTATTCATAATTATTTGGTGTGATTTTTATCAAATTCTGAAAATTATTCGTATCTTTTTAATACACAATCAACTCTTTTATTAACTAACACGCTACCACTATGAAAAAATTACTAGGATTGGTATTGTTGATGCTGGTATTGGTCTCAGCCGCTTCAACAAATTCCATAAACGACAACTTCATGCATACCATACAAGGCACATGGGAACTTGAAAGTTTTTATAATTACGATGGTCAACAAGTAATTGATACCGTGCCTACGGCTGACGGATATAGACAGGTTAAAATGTACTATAATGGTAAAATTATGTGGACAAGGTATGTTCCTATAGACAAAATAGGAAGATTCGGCTATGGCACTTATAAAATTACCGATGACAGATTAATGGAAACCTTGGAATACGGTGACAATGAAATGATCCAAGCTATGGATACCATGCGTATTTTCACTTTTGAACTACAACTTACCGATGACAGGTTCAGCCAAATAAGCCTTGATGAAGAAGGCAACAGAACATTTTCTGAAAACTACGTTAGAATAGACTAACCACATTTGGTAAACAATAAAAGAGCCCGTTCAAATGAACGGGCTCTTTTAAAATATTATTGAATAGTTCTTAATATTTATCGGCTACTGCTTCTTCAACAGAACCAATAGAGGCTAAATAACGTTCAGCATCTAGCGCTGCCATACAACCGGTTCCTGCAGCTGTAACAGCTTGTCTATATTCCTTATCCTGAGCATCGCCACTAGCGAATACTCCTGGTAAATTGGTCATCGTAGACTTACCTTTGGTAATTAGGTAACCCGTTTCATCCATATCCAATTGACCTTTAAAGATATCTGTATTAGGTTTATGCCCAATAGCAATGAAAAGACCGGTAATTGCAATTTCTTCCTTTTCACCAGTCTGATTGTTCACCATACGTAAACCTTCTACAACTTGCTCACCCAAAACCTCATCAACCTCAGTATTGTAACGTACCTCAATATTCTTGATACTGTTTACCCTATGTTGCATAGCTTTAGAAGCTCTCATTTCATCTCTACGTACCAACATAGTTACTTTATTACAGATATTGGCCAAATAAGAAGCCTCCTCTGCCGCAGTATCCCCTGCACCAACAATTGCAACGTCCTGTCCCTTATAGAAGAAACCGTCACAAACGGCACATGCGGATACTCCACCACCACGTAAGCGTTGCTCACTTGGCAAGTTTAAATATTTAGCGGAAGCCCCTGTTGAAATAATAACAGTTTCAGCCTCAATTTCCTTATCATTATCTGCGACAACCTTATGAATACCGCCTTTTTCTTTTGAAAACTCTACAGAAGTAATCATACCAATTCTAACCTCTGTACCAAAGCGTTCTGCTTGTTGTTGCAACTGTACCATCATAGTAGGACCGTCTATACCCTCTGGATATCCCGGAAAATTATCAACTTCAGTCGTGGTGGTCAATTGACCTCCAGGTTCCATTCCTGTGTACATAACAGGCTTTAAATCTGCACGTGCAGCATATATTGCTGCTGTATAACCTGCAGGTCCAGATCCTATAATCAATGTTTTTACACGTTCTATTTTATCAGACATAATATCAAGTGGTTCTATTAAATTTTCTATAACAAAAGTAGGTTTTTGAGCTAGAAACTTACAATATAGTTATCAAAAGTTTTTATACGATTATTAGCAATGAAGATAAGTATTCACTATTTTTCGGCTGTTTTTCCAAGTTTAAATTAATATTAATCTTTAGAAAAATGAACCTTCCCCCATTCTTAACGTAAGTATCGTAGAACTTTTATGATTATTGAATGAAGACCTTTAACTGTGCTATTATAGAGGATTCCATTACCCAAAGGAAGCTTCTAGAACAAATTATTGCAAAAAGTAAGCATTTAAAATTAATACACGCTGCCAGCGCCAATGCGGAAACTTTAAAGGAAATAAATAAGTCAAAAATTGATTTATTATTTCTTGATATTGAAATGCCGGACATGAACGGTTTTGAGTTTTTATCTGGACTGACCATACAGCCCCAGGTAATTATTACCAGCCATGATCAAAAGTATGCGCTTGAAGCGTTTGATTTCAATGTAACCGATTTTCTATTGAAACCCTATAGCACCGATCGGTTTGAGGCTGCCATTACCAAGGCCATAGATAAGGTGAAATCTGCTAAAAAGAAACAGCCGGAAAGCAAATTGGTCGTAAAGCACAACCTTAAGCAAGTTGAACTTAACGTGCACGCAATTTTATACATTGAGGCACTGGGCGATTATGTAAAGGTGGTAACCGAAGAGCGTAATTATGTTATCTTATCTACAATGAGCGCTTTTAACGATAGACTAGAGGCAGATAAGTTCATAAGAATTCACAAATCCTATATTGTCAACCTAAAAATGGTTGAACGCTATAACCATGAGTTCATCGAAATTCAAAACAAGAAAATACCTATTAGCCGTGCAAAAATTGTTGAACTTGATCAACTGTTAAACTGCTTAGATTAAAAACTGTATTTTTCTATTCTTTCAGCATTTCAGCAGTTGCAACTGTTCTAAAACCTGTATGCTCTAATGAGGAATCCATACTGGACCCCATTCTTGCAGATACACGGTAACTTGCGCAATACGATGCACTACACAAAAATGACCCTCCTTTGATCACTCTTTCTTTTGCAAGCGGGTTATTTGGTGTGTACGGACTTTCAGCACCTTCCGGGTTCACCAAAACCGTATTTTTAGATTTAGCTTCTTTGTAATAATCGGTATTATACCAATCACTGGTCCATTCCCACACATTACCTGCCATATCATATAATCCCAATGCATTTGGCGGATATGATTTTACGGGAGCCCTAAGTTCAAAACCATCTGCCATGGTATTTTCAACAGGAAATTCTCCTTCCCACGTATTCGCTTTTTCCGCCAGAACGGATACATCATCGCCCCAATTATAAATGGTACCATATGAGCCCGCTCTTGATGCCAGCTCCCATTCCGCCTCTGTAGGCAAGCGCCTATTTGCCCATTCGCAATAAGCCAATGCATCTTCGTATGAAACCTGTACCACCGGGTAATCATCTTTTCCCTTTATGGAACTCTTTGGTCCGTTAGGGTGTTTCCAATCTGCGCCAATGGTCCAATTCCACCACTGGGAAAAATCATAAAGATTAGGCATTGAAGATTTTGCTTTTTTAAAAGTCAATGAACCAGGCTGCAATATGGAATCGTGCGGTTTTTCTGTGCCTGCCGGTACTTGCTTTTTCAATTCTTCCCAATCAATTCCCCTTTCTGCGACCGTTACATAGCCTGTTGCTTTTACAAATGCAGAAAATTCTGCATTGGTCACTTCGGTAACGTCCATAAAAAAACCATCTACCATTACCTCGATTGCCGGCTTTTCATGATCCATTGCTATTTTATCATTGTTAACAGCACCTTGTTTAAAAACAGCGCCCGGCACCCAAACCATACCTTCAGGAGCAGTTACTCCTTCCGGTTTTTCATTTAATACCGTATGATCTATTACCGGTGTAGGCTTTTTAATCTCGGTTTTTTCTTCTTGCGGTATTCTGTCTTTCTTGGGTTCCGACTTACAATTGACCATCAACACACCAAAAACAATCAAGGCTACATAATGCATGCTTTTCTTCATGGTCTAAATATACTTTCTACTATTTAAAATTCTGATCAATAATAAGATTTTAACGTATTGGACTTATTACATATTCAAAAGAAAGGTTTTCCGGTTTGATCTGATATGCTTCTAACGGCAGGTTTCCCCAGCTGTTATCACCACCTACACCCATTTGACTATGATCAATATTTATATTGATCAAATCTCTTGTAGGGATATCAAACGTATGCTGCTGCCTTTTTTCCATTCCTTCATCAAAATCTGAATTCAATTGATGGTGCGCACTAAACGAGAATAGATCTGGTGCTGTAATTTTAATACCCTTCCCGTCCTTGTTCTCAAAAGACAAAGTTCTAATATCCGTTCTATTTCCATTCTCCTGCGGACGAATATACTCGTAATACAGATCAGACACCTTAGCATTATACACGCCCACCAGAGCAGATGTATTACGATCTTGGTAATTTTCATGTTCTCCCCTACCATACCATGCTACCTGATCGTAATTGTTATCAATAATCAGGTTATTACCAAATCTTGGCAGAATGGGCAAATCGCCCTTAATACCTGTCAATTGTGTGCTCACCAAAATTTCACCTTTCGCATTAATAGTGTAGGTTACCTTTACTTCTCCATTTACCGATGGTAGACCGTATGTTGCATTTAACTTAAAATCATTTCTAATCTTAAACGGATTAGCGGTTAACTTTACAGCATCAATAATTTTCTTGCCTTCATTGGAATTCACTTCTAAACGCAATAGATTTTGAGTATCGGTAGCATCTTTCCAAGGCTTTAAAAGTTTTGGCATATTGTAGCCATAATCGTTATCGTTGGGTGCGCGCCAGAAATTAACGGCAGGTCCCTTTTGCAGCAAATTACCCTGTCCGTAATCTATAGATGACAATGTTCCGTCTTTACTATTAAAACCTATTTTGAATCCGTCACCTGTAACGGTAATGATATCTTCCTTCTTAGTCAATTTTAATCCGTCAATATTCTCTTTAAAAACAGATGGTTTAAAATCTGTCAATTGAAACTGTTCGTAAGCCAATAAGTAGTGCTCAGGAATTAATGCACTTTCTTGCTTTGTGGTCATATACACATTCAAATGATACTCAGAAGTGGCATTTGCTAATTCTGGCAATTCTATTTGCACCTCTTTAGTTTGATAAGGAGCAATATCAACATCGGCAATTTTTCCTTTACCTACTTCTACCCCATTCTCCAACAATCTCCATGAAAAATTATATTCGGACAGGTTTGTAAAATCATACATATTCTTTAAACTGATTTTTCCCGCTTTTGGATTCTCCGATGTAAACTTTACATATTGATATACTTTTTTCACTTCATATAAAGCCGGATGTGCAGAACGGTCAGGATCAACCAAACCGTTCAAGCAGAAGTTATTATCGTTCTGTAATTCCGCTCCGCCCAAATCGCCCCCAAAGGCATAAAACGCTTCACCATTCTCATTGGTAGCCTTTAGGCCTTGATCTACCCAATCCCAAATAAAGCCACCTTGTAAAACATCATATTTCTCAATAACATCCCAATAATCTTGTAAATTACCAACGCTGTTGCCCATGGCATGTGCATACTCGCACTGAATCAAAGGTCTTTTGGGGTCGTTCTCCGCATAGGCTATAGTTTCAGGTATTCTTGCATACATAGGTGCCTGTATATCAGTATTAGAGAAATTTGTAGCTCCTTCGTACTGTACAGGTCTTGTTGTATCATGTGCCTTTAACCAATCATACGTATCAAAAAGGTTTTGACCGTTACCGGCTTCGTTTCCTAAAGACCAGGTTACTATAGAAGTATAATTTTTATCGCGTTCAAACATTCTTATCGTTCTATCTAAATGCATTTCTCTCCACTCAGGTCTATATGCAGGGTGAATGGCAATTGCGGCCTCATCACCATCCAAACCTTGATTGGTTGCTCCCATACCATGAATTTCAATATTGGCTTCATCAACTACATAAAAACCATATTTATCTGCCATTCTATAGAAAAATTCGTTTTTAGGATAATGACTACAGCGAATAGCATTGATATTGTTTTGCTTCATCACTTCCATATCTTTCAATGTAACCTCTTCACTGATCACATGCCCGGTTACTTCATCATGATCATGAAGGTTTACGCCTTTGATCAATACGGGCATACCGTTCACCAAAAATTGATTGTTCTTGATCTCAATTTTTCTAAATCCGATTTTTGAACTGATGGCTTCGGTAACTTTGCCTTTTTTATCCTTTAATGTAAAAAGTAGCGCATAAAGATTAGGTTTTTCAGCATTCCATGTTTTTACATTAGGAATTTCTTGAGCAAATTGTACCGTAGTAATTCCTTCAACGACATCTAAACTTTGGTTTACTTTAAAGACTTCTTGTGCTCCATCCAATAATATAATTTCTACTTGAGTACCTTTTTGTTTCTTACCGGTATTTGCCAATTCTAGGTCTAAACGGAATTTACCGTTCGTATAGGTCTCATCTAAATCTGCCACCACCGTGTAGTCTTTGATAGTAGCTTTATTGGTTGCATACAAATAAACATCCCTATCTATACCACTTAACCTCCAAAAATCCTGATCTTCTAAATAACTGGCATCAGACCAGCGTAACACCTGTACGGAAAGGTCATTTCTGCCTTCTTTTAAATACTTGTTGATATGAAATTCTGCCGGAGTTTTACTGCCCTCACTATACCCTACCATTTGCCCGTTCAAGTATACGTACATGGCACCGCTTACGGCTCCAAAATGGAGGTACACTTCTTTATCTTCCCAGTTTTCAGGAATTTCAAAATGACGCTTATAACTACCAACGGAATTAATATCGTGAGGTATAAATGGCGGATTCTTTGGAAACGGATATACCACATTCGTATATATGGGCGTACCGTAACCTTCCAGTTCCCAATTAGACGGAACCTTTATCTTGTTCCATCCAGAGGTATCATAATCCGGTTTATAAAACGATATAGGTCTTTCCGGTACACTTGCCGCGTAATTAAAACTCCATTCTCCATTTAAAGACTG
Organism: Maribacter sp. UBA3344; assembly: GCF_002362375.1. Lineage (NCBI taxonomy): Bacteria > Pseudomonadati > Bacteroidota > Flavobacteriia > Flavobacteriales > Flavobacteriaceae > Maribacter > Maribacter sp. UBA3344. The sequence continues at coordinate 406,971 of NZ_DERI01000008.1, forward strand.
ATAGTTTAAAGAATTCTCCCAACTTTCATTTGCCAAAGCTGATTTCACGTCCTCATAGCGATAAAGCGATGCCGTTGGCTCTTCTCTGTTGATCTGAAATATTTCAGGATTCTCCCATTCCGGATTATCCCATGTTGGAGCTTGTGCATTTAAAAATGCAGTGAATAAAAAGATGCCGAGTACGCAAATTTTAATACCGTTTTTCATGTTCTAGTTGTTCAAGTGTGTTAGTTTCAATATTTGCAAAATCACCCATATAATAAAGATTTCGCATTTATACCGATCTCAATTAATGAAATTCACATTTTAGTACACACATAATTATGTATTACATTAAATTCCATCCTTGCAAAATACAACTAAACTTGTGGATTTAAAAATGCATATAAATTGATGTTTTATTTTTTAGTAAGATTTCTGAAGACAGTTTTCTATTCGCTTAACAATCCGTTTTCTAAAAGAGGTATTTGAAAACGTTCTGTTTCGGGCTTTGTGTGTTCCCTTTTAAATATTGCTGCAGCTTGTTCTAAAATTTCAGGATGCTCACTGGCAACATTATTGGTTTCGGTAGGGTCGTCATTTAAATTATACAATTCTAATGTAGGGTCTTTATCATCCTTCAAATGCTGACGTACCACCTTCCATTCACCCATTCTTATGGCAATTTGCCCACCATACTCCGGGAATTCCCAATACATAAATTCATGCTCAGCTTGTGACTTTTCTCTCAATAAGGTGGGCATAAAACTAATGCCATCCGTATCTATTGGTGTTTCATAATCAATAATATCTGCAAATGTTGCCAGCATATCATAATGGGCAGATGCATGATCGCTCGTAGTACCAGGCTTGATTTTACCAGGCCAAGTAAAAAATGTTGGCACACGTATACCGCCTTCATAGACAAACCCTTTGCCTTTCCCATATTCCCCGGCAAAAGGTTTGGCGCTTTCAAAAAATGTTGGATCTGCACCACCAGCGTAGCTTGGACCGTTATCCGAAGTAAAAACGATCAAAGTGTTTTCATATATACCCTCGTCTTTTAATTGTTGTACCAATTTACCCACATTCTCGTCAAAATAAGACACCATAGCCGCATAGGCAGCATGTGGATTTTGATGTGAAAAGTACCCATTACCGTTACCGGATAAATAAGGCTCCTCTGCGCCGTACTTTTCTTTGTAATAATCTACCCAACGCTGTGGTGCTTGTAACGCCACATGGGGTATTGGCGTAGCCCAATACAGGAAAAACGGATTTTCCTTATGCTGATTTACAAAGCCTGTAAGCTCTTTAAACATTAAGTCTGGAGCATAATCGGTAAGCGTATAGTCTTTATAGCTTTCTGGGTTCTTTGGGTCTAATCCTTTTGGAAAAGGTGTACTTGGCGCAATGGTATCGTTCGCCAAATGCACACGGTTTCTGTTTTTGTACAAATGCAGCGGATAATAGGTATGCGCCTGTCGCTGACAATTGAATCCGTAGAAAAAATCAAAACCCATTTCATTAGGGATGGAATGCGTATGTGGAGCCCCCAAACCCCACTTTCCTATTAACGCGGTTTTATACCCCTCATCTTGCAAATAATTGGCAATGGTTTTAGTACCCTTTGGTACCGGTCGTTGACCTTCCAAAGTTGAGTCCTTAGCCATTGCCTTATAGTTCCAAACATCACCACGATCGTTCCATTCATCATTACCACGTATAAATGCCTTACCCGCATGTTTACCTGTAAGAAACATGTACCTAGCCGGGGCACATACCGGGGCACTTGAATAATGCTGTGTAAAAATCATGCCTTGTTTTGCCAAGGCATCTATATTAGGAGTTTCAATTTTTTCTTGACCAAAGACACCAATTTCAGCATAGCCCAAATCATCTGCCAAAATATAAATAATGTTAGGTTTTTGCTCTGTGGGCGCGGCTGTATCACCTTCTTCCTTACATGATAAAAGAAGAATAGCAATTATAAATACATATTTCATGATAGATCGTTTGGTGTTGGTAGTTTTAAAGATACCTAATTATCCAAAACCTCTGCTATCATCCCTTTAAACATTTGTATGCCGGTTGCTATTAATTCATCTGGAAAATCATAATTAGCATGGTGCAATGCTGGATGCTCCTCACCTGCCCCTAAACCGAAAATAGCGCTTTTATATTGTTGGGAATACCATCCAAAATCTTCTCCGAATTTCAAGGAATTTACATGCTGGTTTATATAAAGGTTTTCTTGCTTCGCTACTTTTTTAATCAAAGAAACACAAATGTCATCATTATTGGATGCCGGAAAATATTCAAACCAATCTATAGTATATTGAAGCGAATAGGATTTCGCAATGGCATTCACCGCCTTTTTAATTTTATTTTCTAGCTGGGTCATATTTTCACCACTCCATGTACGTATGGTATAATGAATTTCAGCATCTTCTGCCGATATGCCATAGTTTTTCTCCCCTAAATTCATATAAATGGGCGTACACAAGGCAAAGTTTTCTTTATGAGCATTTGGCTCTGAAAAGTGGGCAATACTTTTAATTAACTCTGAAACTGCCAATGCGGGATTCACCCCATTTTCAGGCTCTGAAGCATGGGCTTTTTTTCCTTTAAGCCGAATACACATACTTTGTACGGTGGCCGTAAAATAACCCGACCTTACCGTTATTGAATGTTTTTTACTACCTGGTAAATTATGTAAGGCAAATACATAGTCTATTGTTAAGTTTTTGAACCTACTATCTTCAATGACGTTTGCCGCGCCTTTACCGGTTTCCTCTGCAGGCTGAAACAACAGCACTACTTTACCCCGTTTAAAGGTTGCTTCTTTCAACCATGGCGCCAAACCGGCAACAATGGTCATATGACCGTCATGACCACATTTGTGCGAAACTCCACTATTTTTAGAACGGTAATTAAATGTATTTTCCTCAACTATAGGCAAAGCATCTAACTCGCACCTAATCACAACTGTAGGTCCACTTTCTGCAAATTGATAAATAACCCCAACCCCTGTACCTCCTACACCTTCAATGATTTGGGTAGGATTGAAACTTTTTACAAACTCAATAATACGATTTGCCGTTTCATGTTCCTTACCTGAAAGCTCAGGATTTTCATGTAGTTGTTTTCTAAAAAGAACCAAAGTATCGATCATAGATTAAAATTACTTATAAACTAAAATTTACAGAAACTAACTTATTTTAAAAGGTGTATTAGTTATTAAACTCTTCTTCTAAATGAAAATATTAAAAGACAATTGAACACTACAACTTAAAAACATCATTAAGTCTTCCAATTTTAAAACCTTGTTCAAGCACAAATTTACTTTCTTCGCTTTCCGGATTTAATAACGGGTTAGTATGGTTAAAATGAATGAAAACAATCTTGCTCTTTTCCATGTCGGTCAATCCTTTAAACTTCTCTAAACTTTCAATGATAAAAGGGTGTGGAATTTCGCCAATATCTCTATTATTAATTTCTTTCCCACTGTAAAATGTGGCGTCTAAAAATGCATAATCTACTTTTTGTATTTCCTCAATAATATTCTTGTCCCACTTATCCCATTTATCAATATCCGGAATAAACAGTGCACTTTTATTTGGCCCCTTAATATGATAACCCACCGTTTCTGAATACTCATCTCTATGTGGTACCACTATGGGAGTTACACTAATTTTATCAGATAGTTGTATGGCAACCTGTTCAACCATTTTATGAAGTTGCACATTTTTTCTTTTCACAAGCTGATCCCAAGGTCCATTGGTCAAAAGGAAATCTTCCATTTTAGGCATGACATAGACCGGAGTTTCACGGGCATCCATTGCTTCCTTACCTAAATACATTAAACCTGTGTAATGACCAATATGTGCGTGGGTCAAGAAAATTCCGTTTACTACCTCATTAGCGCTATTTGCATTAAATTGAGTTAGCATTTTCATTTGTTGGGCAATGTCCGGGGTAGCTTCAAACATGTAAGACTTATGATGTTCAGCGTCTACCAAGCCTAATGATACAACCCTTCTCTGAGAATCCGGATGTTCAAACAAATCAGCGCAGCATTCTTTTTTACAAGCAATTTGGGGCGACCCGGCATCTTGAACATTGCCAAGAACCACAATAGCGGTTTCTTCTATAGCATTGGCTTTCACCTTTTGCACAGTCTGTTTTGGTGTTGATTTATCTGCGCAGGAAATAAATAGTAATACCGCTAAAATTAAAATATGCTTTTTCATTTTATTTTTCATTCCATACCAAAATCATACTTGGTTAAAATAGTAGACTATTTATTTTATATGAATAATAGCTATGAATCTCCAATCCAAGTGTTTTCAAAAATACTGCAGAAGATTCCTAACAGGCTGATTTGAAATTATTTTTTTACTAAGCTAAATTTTGATTGTTTCGTTCACTTCTAATTTTCAATTCAGTGATACCATAATCCCGCTTACCGAAAGGCAAGTTTAAAACAATTAAGGTTAAAATATACGTTACTAAAACATAAAGATAAGATACTAACGCTGAACATAAGTGACCAATTAGTATTAGCTGAGTTGGTTACTTTAAGCTCATATAGAAAAGCCAACAGCTTTCAAATAAAGTCTAAAAAGCCATGTAAAATTTGAATTCCGACGTATAATAGAAGGTTGAGTTATTCACGATTTAACCTATTTACTTTTGGTTGAATAATCCAAATGCCAATGATATAGAACCAGAGTAGAAAAAACTCTCCAGCGAAATCGCCAAAAGTTACAACTCTTTGAAGCTCTGCGGTTCTTATTGTTTTAGCCACGAAATATATGGTATGGAAAATACAGAATATTGAAAATAAATGAAGTGGCAGGATAATAACTAAAAACCAAATACTATTTGAAAAACCATAAGTAAACATCCCAGAAAAAAGACCGCCTATAAGCATCATAAAAACAATAGTATAGACCAATGGAATTATGAAAAAGGCTTTAAACCTCTTAACCTTCATTTCAATTTCGTCAGGTATGTTTTTTTGAAGTCCAATTGCTATTGACCAGAACCAACCAAAAAACACTAGACTAAACAATATTAGTACATATGGTAAAAAATCAAAATGAAAATAACGCTCATTAAGCACTTGGGTAACACCTTCTTCTCCAACTACTTCCATTGGTTGTGTACGGCTTCCGAAAATTTCAAATATGAAGTACAATTGATATATTATGGGGAGACCTAACATAACAATGAAGAGTTGCCAATGTTTGAGCCTTAAGAAGAATTGTATCATTTATTAATTTAGTTTATGGACTTTACAGTTATTTTTCTTTTTTAAGTATGTAGTTAAACTAGGTTTACTTTAAGTTTGGAGTAGACTTCATTGTTACGGAATGGATTTTATTTTAGTTCAACCTGCCTTCGTAGAGTTTATTGATCGTTGCACAATTAGTTGTTCCCTATCAACTCTAATGTTTCTTTAATAAAATCGGTTTTTCCCAATACATAAGAACCTCTATCATTTTTAAATTTAGAGGCTAGCTCTAGTTTCAAATCTTCATACTCTTTCGCTCGTTTCTTATTGGTATTTAGAAAATCCCGAAAATCTATTTGTTTCCACATCACATTATCGTTTGGGCACATATGAATATGGAAAATTTGTTCCTTTTTGCCGTCCAGATTATATCCTTTTCCAAATGATGAGTAGGCCTCTATATCTTCTCTTTCTGGCACTTTAAAATGAGCGTAGCCCAACTGCGTAAATTCTTCAATTAAATTTTCATCAAACAAATATGCCTTAGGTATTTCAATCATTATATCAATATGTGGTTTGGATTTTATCGAAGGAATTGATGAACTCCCAAAATGCTCCATACGTAAAATCTTTTCATTACCAACCTTATCTAAAATCCGTTTTTTCTCGTTTTCAAAAATGTTTTTCCATTCAGGATTATGGTCCACCAATGCTATCGGAAAAAGTGTATTCCAATCCTCTTTAGTTAAATCATTTAATGTCCTTTTCATAAATTCTTAAGTTCTTAGATATTGTATTGCGGTTAATTTCTGAATAATAGTAGGTGGATTTGTATTTATCTTCCGTCTACGCACAAAGCTAAAGCTCATTGTTTAATTGCCCTTTTCTTTTTTCCAAAACTAAATTTGAGTATTTCGTTCTCGCGTAATTTTCAATGTAGCTACTTTATAAATATACTCAGACCATACGGTTTTGCCCTAAAGCCCTATATTTTTATATGCATTGTTGTGCTTTCGTTTCTTTTAAAAGCAAGATGTAGTAGAAAGAATATCTGTAGTATGGTCAACAGTAAAATTGAATTCTTTATTATCTCTCCCTCTTATGTATAAGACATAGTACCAATTTCCAGATTTAGTTAATTTATAATGTCCATTTATTTCCCCATTGTAAATCTCATCGTAATAATCAATAATTGTCGGTTGGGTTCCGCCTTCAATATATTCATTTCTAACAAATTTCAATGGTATAGATTCTGATTGCCCATGGTATTTAATTTCCATAGCCTTATTTGAATTGTTAAAGCGAATCCAAATTTTCTGAGATTTATTATTGTCGTTTGTGTAACAAATGTAATTTGAAATAGATGAGTTGGTGTCTTCAATTTCATTAATCACTTTTTTATCAATTTTATTTGCATCATTTTTTGATTCACTATTGTGTTGTAGCGTATCAGGGTTTATTTCCTTTTGTTTCTTATTTGATTTTTGTCCACAAGAAACTATGGACAAAACTAAAAAAAACAGTATAAGACCTTTTTTCATATTGTTATTTTAATAAAGCACAACGGTTGATGTAAGGATAGTTGCGTGAATGAGTAACTAACTTACTAAAAATGGAACGAACCAAAGGAAAATCTGCAGGATTTTCAGAATAGTCATTGACCAAGCAATTACTTTTATTTATTGATTCCTGCTTATATTATTAATTAATTGGGTTGAGGCATTTTTCAACCATTTTATTATTGCTCTTAATATACCCATAATTCCCATAGAGACCTTTAAGTCTCATAGTGTCGTTTTTTATTATTATGGTGTCTTTCCCCCATCTTTTTTCCCAATGAATCATACCATTTTTTAAAGTTCCAACTGCGTTATAAATTAATCCATTTTTATCAACGCGACATTGATAAACGAAATTATTAGGTTTAATTTCTATCCAAACCATTGTATCAGGAAATTTCCAAATTCCAACAACATCTTTGTTTTTGACCTTACTTGTTGAAGAGCATCCAATTAAGGTTAAGATAAATACTAAAATAATTAAGTTTTTCATAGGGTTTTTATCAATTGCAGTTATCGTTGCGGCTATGAACAATACTGGAGCCAACTAGCTATTACTTTCCGTCAAGCACATAGCTCAATTTTTTGTTTTTTCTTTTCTGTCAAAAGCAAAATCCAAAAGATTTTTTGTCTTCATAAATATACACAAGCCCTGGGTAAAACCTGAAATCCGTATTTTTCATTGATATTGTTGGCATTAGTTCTTTAGTTCAACTTTCTCAAATACACCATTCACGTTTTCGTCATAGAAAATCTTTTCTTCTCCATTTTCAAATACTCTTAACTCATCAAAAAAACCATCCACATTTAGGTCACGATATTCCCTTGCCAATTGTCCATTATTATTGAAGTGCTTTTGGGTTTCATAAAGTCCATTTTCGTCCGAGTCCACAAACTCCATTAATTGTTTTCCGAAATAATTATAGTTCGTTATTCTTGTATAAAATCCCGTTCCATTTAAATCACATCCGAACCATGAAGTTTTATCATTTTTTGTCCATTTATAAATATCACAATCTTCGTTGCTCCCTGACATATAAGTCAAATCATTATTTACATGATATTTTAATTCCTTTTTCGTTTTAATGTAGAGAACTAGAAATACTATTGTAGTTAATAATAAAATAATGGATGAAATTTTATAAAGATTCATTTTAAATCTATCTGTATAAATTAATGTCTGCGGTCTGGTGTATGATATCGTTGCGTGGTTTAAGCATTAAATTTAGCAAATAAATCACATATAGAAAGTCCGTGAGGACGTTCGTAAGTAGGTTATAACTAGCAATGAATCATACACGTCTTAAGTTTGATTCTCAGTAAATTGTTGTAACACGTTTTTATTTTCCGGTATCATTTTTTTCGCTTTTTTTCAAAGCCCTATTTTTTATTTTTTCATTCAAATCTGTAAATCCAATTCCTCCAAGTAACATTCCAATTGCATTCCGATTAATGTTCGCCAAAATTCTTTCGGATTTCTTTTATAATCAGGTAAGTATGCCCAATACAAAAACGCTCCAATGAGTAATATTAAAATCAATATAATTATAAATTCTGTCATCTTTTTTAATTATGAATTACTCATTCAGTTTGCCAATTATTTGTTCCGTTAGAATATTATCTTTTTTATCAAGAAATATAATAGTTGGTCCAAAAACATTATTTATTGCAAGAATTCCATATTTTGAATTAAATAATATTGGTCCAGTCCCGTCAGTTACAGGATTTTCCAAATCGTAATAGTCAAATTCTAAACCGTTAAATTTTTTATTTCTAAAAGGTTCTTTATTAGTCTTTTTAAATTTTTCAAATCCGAAAAGAAAAGAATCTGAATCTGTGCTTTTTCTTATTGTTATCGTTTTTGATGTGTCAATTTGATTAACGTACTTATAATTCAGAGATTTATCAGTTTTATTAAAAGTCAGAGTGAATTTTTCATTTTTCGGTTCTGGGCCAAAGAATATTGTTGCGTTCTTTTCAGAGTTCCATTCTGTATTTTTTTCAGAACATCCGAAACAAATCGCAAAAGTCAATATGTAAGTTAGCAGGTTTCTCAAAATGTTTTACAACGTTTAGGCTATGAACAGTACGGGAGCAAACTAGCGTTTGCTTTCCGCCACCCACATAGCAAAATCTTTTTGTTTTGATTTATTTTTTTCTTGTTTAAAGCAAAATCCCAAAGATTTTTCGGACATCATAAAAATACACAAACCTTTTGATTAAGCTCGAAGCTCTTATTTTTTATAGGTTTTGTTGTGCTTAGTTTTTTAGTTCCAATTTGATTTTTGATTCTAAAGACAACAAACCATTTTCAACTTCATCATACCTCAAATCCATAAAAGAAGACCATTCATTTTCGAAATTGTCATAGTATAATTCAACATATTTCTCCAAAGTATCTGTTGTTACTTTATGTACATTTACCTCAAGTTCTTGTACTCTTTTTTCGAGCTTTCGTCTATAGACTTCGCAGAGATTAAATCTAGCTTGAGCTATCCGCAAGGCTTTTTTATTTGTTGTGTCAGTAACAAAAGACTTATTGGGAACAAAAAGTGTTTTAGAACGGTAGTCAATTTTTTGGTCTATGTGGTAGCGTTGAGAAATCCCAACATATGCATAAATATTGTCAGCGTATTTTTTTTCAGTGTTGTATATAAAATCATTCCAGTTTAATTTTCTATTTTCTTTCCAAACTAAAGAGTCTTTTTCATTGAAATACTCCTGTAGGTCATAAAGCATCCATTCGATTCTTTTGCGAAAAAAAATGATAATGGAAACAGTAACGATTGTTGTTATTATGATTGTCTTTTTTCTGTTCATTTAAATTAAGCACAACGTTTCGACTATGATTAGTGCGGCGCAGAAATCCAACGGATTTCCAGCTACGCGCTAAGCAAAAACTTTTGGTTTTGTTTTTTCTTTTTTAGTTCTAAAGCAAAATCCCAAAGATTTTGCGACCCTATAAATATACATAGACCTTAGCGTAAAAGCCATAAGTCCGTATTAATTATAGCATCTATGTAAAAGCAGTAAGTCGAGTATCTTTAAGATGAACTAAAAATCAAAGATATGAACACTCAAATTACTGCTTCACCTAAGTTATTCATTGGTATCGACATACACAAACGCAGTTGGAAGGTACACTGTGCGACGGATCTGTCATCCGGAAAGACTTTTAGCATGCCGCCCGATGCCGAACTGCTCTATGAATATGTTGCAAAGCATTACACAGGTTATGAAGTGTACACCGCTTATGAGGCTGGCTGTTGCGGATACCGTGCCCACC